>JAZONR010000062.1:0-15280 GCA_045654645.1 Bacteroidaceae bacterium | reverse complement strand
GTCTCCCTATTGTGTGCTGCCCGCGCAAGGCCTTACAATGCGCTTTCAGTCTCTTCTTACTTAAACTGTGCCATCATCTGCAACGCTGTAACAGCGCACTCGTCGCCCTTGTTGCCAAGGCGGCCGCCGGCGCGCTCCTGGGCTTGCAGAAGGTTGTTGGTTGTTATGAGGCCAAAGATTACAGGCACATTAAACTCTACATTGAGCTTTGCCAGGCCGGCTGTAACTCCTTCGCAGATGTAGTCAAAATGCGGGGTATCGCCACGAATGACGCATCCTATGGCAATAACAGCATCATAGCTTCCGCTCTTAACCATTTGAGATGCTCCAAAGATAAGTTCAAAGCTGCCGGGTACACTGGCGAGGGTGATGTCATTCTCATCAACGCCATTTTCAACAAGTGTCTTCACTGCGCCGTCGCGAAGGGCGTATGTTATCTCATCGTTCCACTCGGCATATACAATGCCAACCTTGCGGCCCTTGCCGTTGGCCACCTTCGTGGGGTCATATTGTGAAAGGTTTTTTAGTTCTGTTGCCATACTGCTTTTACGGGTATTAAAAAAGGCTGTCCCATTTTATTGCGACAGCCTTTTGTGCTTCTTTAAAATCTTATTTCGCTGCGGCGTTGATTTTAATCTCAGCCTCTCTTGCTACGGGTGAATAGGGGTACTCGTTCTTTATTCTGTTGTAGAGGTTCATTGCCTCGGCTGTGTTGCCCTGTGCCTCGTACATTGCTGCTGCGTCTCTCAAACAAGCGGGTGTTACAGCAATATTGTTTGCCTCGGCAGCCTCGAGCACCAACTCAAGAGCCTTCTTGTAGTCGCCCTTCTGTGAGTAGCAGTTGCCAAGAGTCTGCTTTGCCTTTGCTGCGATGATTTTGTCATCTCCGTTGTACTGGCCAAGATACTTGATGGCGTTGTCATACTCCTTCATCTGAGCATAGATGAGACCTGCGTAGAGGTTTGCCTTGTTGGCTGCGCTTGAACCTTCATACTTCTCGGCAATCTCCAACAGGCCGGCGTTGAAACCGTCGCCATTGAGTGCCGACTCAAAATCGCCCTCAAACATCTTGTACTCGATGTTTGCGATAGCGTTGTTGCCCTCGTGGCTCTCCTTGTCTGCAGGTGAGAATACGCCAAATGCGTTGAGTGCTGCAACAACGATAATTGCAGCTATTACTGCAATGAATGTAACTTTGTGCTTGGTAACAAAGGCCTCGGCCTTGCTCAGTGCCTCATCTGGTGCGATGGGTGTGTCGTTCTTTTTGCTCATAGTCTATTTGTTTTTTTATTATTATTCAGTGTCGGTAGAGTGTGCTTGTGCACGCATAACCATTGCGCAAAAATAAACAAAATCTTGTTAGCTTGAAAATTATAGAGGTTCTTTTTTACTTTTTGACGGAATAAATGCCGGTGTGTGGGTTGCTTGCAGTAAAATATTGTCGCAAGCTTTACATATTTAGCGGCGGTTTCATTATCTTTGCATAAATAAAATGTATAATGATACTCGATAGCATCACCATATTAAACTACAGAAATCTGCTTGATGTGGCTATAGGGCTTTCGCCCAAGATAAACTGTTTCATAGGTAGCAATGGAATGGGCAAGACCAACTTGCTCGATGCTGTATACTATCTCTCTTTTTGCAAGAGTGCGGTGGTGGCTGCCGACACGGCAAACATTGCTCACGACGCCCCCTTCTTTATGCTGCAGGGCTCTTATGTCAGCGACAGCGGTATTGCCGATGAGGTGTCGTGCGGCCTAAAACGTGGCGAGAAGAAACAGTTTCGCAGAGGCGGTAAGGTGTATGAGCGTTTGTCGGACCACATTGGCTCTGTCCCTCTTGTGATGGTGTCGCCGGCCGACAATGAACTCATTGCAGGTGGCAGCGAGGAGCGCCGCAGGTTTATGGATGTGGTTATATCGCAGTATGACAGGGAGTATCTATCGGCGCTCATACGTTACAACAGAGCGTTGCAGCAGCGCAACGTGTTGTTGCGTGGCGATAGAGAACCCGATGCCGAGATGCTTTCGCTCATAGAGGAGATGATGGCCGATGAGGCGCAGCGTATTCACAGTGGCCGCGTGGCCTTTATAGAAGAACTGCTGCCCATTTTTGAGAGTTTCCACAGCGCGATAACAGGTGGTTGCGAGAGTGTTTCGTTGGGCTATCGCTCTCATCTTGATGATGCCGATTTGGTGCCTCTGCTGCGCGCTTCGCGTGGCGATGACCGCCGTGTGGGGCACACGACAAAGGGTGTGCACCGCGATGACCTTGTGATGCAGTTGGGTGGCTATCCTTTAAGGCGCGAAGGCTCTCAGGGGCAGAACAAGAGCTTCCTGGTAGCCTTGAAGCTGGCGCAGTATGACTTCCTGCGCCGCAAGGGAGGGGAAACACCTCTGTTGCTTCTTGATGACATATTCGACAAACTCGACAGTCGCAGAGTGGAGCAGATTGTCTCTCTTGTGGCGGGCGATGCTTTCGGTCAGATATTTATTACAGATGTGAACCGTGAGCACATAGACGGTATACTGGATAAGGTGGATGGTGCTTTCCGCCTGTTCGAGGTGCAGGGCGGCAGTGTGGGGCTTATAAAAGAGAAAGTGGTATGAAACGAGGGAAAACATTGCCTATATCGGAACTTGTAAGGGCTGTGTGTCGTGAAGAGGGGCTTGAGACGCCGCTCAACGAGTATCGTCTGATTAATTCCTGGTCCAAGGTGCTCAGTCCCGCGGTGTGTCGCTACACCAAAGACCTTAAAATATATAATCAGGTGCTTTTTGTAACGGTAACGTCATCGGTGCTGCGCCAGGAGCTGCTTATGAACCGCAAATCCCTTGTGGCAAGGCTCAACGCCGAGGTGAATGCACAGGTGATAACCGATATAGTCTTCAAGTGAGCCGAACATATTGACTCTCTTGGTGTTGATATTGGGAATAAAAAGATAATTTTGTGGCATAGACACATAGACAATAAATAATACAAAAAATACTTTTATGCAGAATTCAAATGTTAAGACAAGGCTCATTGTGTTGAGCTTCTTGCAGTTTGCCATTTGGGGTGCCTATCTCACCTCAATGGGCCGCTATCTTGGCGGCGTGGGAATGGGTAGCCACATTGGTTGGTTCTATTCGGTTCAGGGAATTGTGTCAATCTTTATGCCGGCAATCATTGGTATCATTGCCGACCGTTGGGTGCCTGCGCAGCGTTTGTTGGCCTTCTGCCACGCTGTGGCGGCTGTGTTTATGGGAATAACCGGCTACATTGGAATGACAAAGGGTGCCGATGTAGCGTTCAACGACCTCTTCTGGACCTATACGGTGAGTGTGGCTTTCTATATGCCCACATTGGCGTTGTCCAATTCGGTGTCATACACAGTGCTTAACAATGCAGGTCTTGACACAGTGAAGGCATTCCCCCCGATACGTGTATTTGGTACTGTCGGTTTTATCGTTTCAATGCTGCTTGTGGACTATACCGGTTTCCAGATGAGCTACGCCCAGTTCTTGACATCGGCTACCTGGGGTGTGATTATGGCTCTCTATTGCCTCACATTGCCAAATTGCCCTGTGAACAAGGAGCGCGCCAACACCTCGCTTGTATCGGCCTTTGGTCTTGATGCATTCAAGCTCTTCAAGCAGAAGAGAATGGCAATGTTCTTTATCTTCTCAATGCTGCTTGGTGCAGCTCTGCAGGTCTCTAACGGCTTTGCAAATACCTTCATTGGCAGCTTTGAGGCCTATCCCGCATTGGCCGATACTTTTGCTGTGAAGCATACCAATATGCTCATCTCCCTGTCGCAGATATCTGAGACTTTGTGCATCCTGCTCATACCTTTCTTCCTGAAGAAGTTTGGCATTAAAGTTGTGATGCTCATAGCAATGCTTGGTTGGGTGTTCCGTTTCGGTTTCTTTGCCGTTGGCGACCCCGGAATGCCGGGCGTGTTGCTGTTTGTGATGTCAATGGTGGTGTATGGTGTGGCGTTTGACTTCTTCAACATCTCGGGCTCGTTGTTTGTGGACAATGAGGTTTCCGAGGATTTACGCTCAAGTGCACAGGGCCTCTTTATGCTTATGACAAACGGTTTGGGCGCTTCAATCGGTGTAATCGCTGCACAGAAGGTTGTGGATGCTTATACACACTCTGTTCAGGTGGGCGATATGTTCTTCACTGTGGGCGACTGGTCTACGGCGTGGTACATTTTTGCAGCCTATGCGTTGGTGATAGCAGTGCTGTTTGCCCTGTTGTTCAAGGAGAAGAAAACTGTAAAATGAAATTATATTCCCGGGGCTTGAAAGTGATGTGTTGAACTTGGGGCTTTGGGTAACCGATATGGTATTATGGTAGAGCTTGTTGTTGGAGATTTAATGTCTAAGGTTTCGGACCACCGTGCTCACGTGCTTCTGCTACGTGAAAAGGAGGGGCTGCGCAAGATTATTGTTGCATTGGGCTTTGTAGAGGCGCAGGCAATAGCCTTCTCTCTGCGAGGGATAAAGACCGACCGGCCATTGACGCACGACCTCTTTGGGTCGCTTTCATCGGCTTTTGACATAGAACTGCAGCACGTGCTCATCAATGATATAAGCGACGGAACCTTCCATTCGCAACTGTTCTATCGCCGGGGCGATGCTGTGCGGGTGGTGGATTCTCGCACAAGTGATGCCATAGCCATTGCGCTGCGCGCCGGCGCTCCGCTCTACATTGAAGAGGGTTTGCTTGCCCGTATGTGTGTTCACGATGAGCGCAACGGCGCAATATCTATTCCCATTACTGCTGCCGACGAGGCTACACTGCGTGTGGCAATGGACAATGCCGTAAAGGAGGAGAACTATGAGCTGGCTATGAAACTGAAAGAGGAGATAGAGTCGCGGCACACGCCCAAAATGGCAGAGAGCGACAATGAACAAAACACGACAAATATTCAATAATGGCACTATTTTATGTACCTGATATAGCAGAGCGTTGGGAACTTTCCGAGGAGGAGGCTGCCCACGCTTTGCGTGTGTTGCGCCTGTCGGTTGGCGACAGGCTCGAGATAACCGACG
The DNA here is from genome assembly GCA_045654645.1 of Bacteroidaceae bacterium. GTDB lineage: Bacteria > Bacteroidota > Bacteroidia > Bacteroidales > Bacteroidaceae > HGM04593. Next base: position 10,235 of record JAZONR010000062.1, on the reverse strand, counting down.
GCAAGGGCTGCCTCTACAAGGCTGTCATCTCATCAATTAGCGGTAAGCATTGCTATGTTGAGGCCGAGGAGATTGTTTCGCAGCCAAAAAATTGGAATGGCAACATTCACATTGCTATTGCGCCAACAAAGAATATGGACCGCATCGAGTGGTTTGCCGAGAAGGCTACCGAGATTGGACTTGATGCGCTTACCTTTCTCAATTGCCGCTTTTCGGAGCGCAAGGTGGTTAAGACCGAGAGGGTGGAGCGTATTGTGGTGTCTGCTATGAAGCAGTCGCTGAAGTATACCAGGCCACAGGTTGATGAGATGGTGGATTTTAAGAAATTCATAGCTGTGGAGCGCCCGGGGGCTAAATTCATTGCGCACTGCCACGAGAGTGAGCGTGTTCTGCTTAAGGATGTACTTGTGCCGGGTGAGGATGCGACAGTGCTTATAGGTCCCGAGGGGGATTTCAGTCCCGAGGAGGTGGCCCTGGCTGTTAAGGCCGGTTATCGCCCTGTGAGCCTTGGCAGTTCACGTTTGAGAACCGAGACAGCTGCTCTTGTTGCGTGTCATACCTATATTCTGAAAAACGAAATCTGATGTCGCGTTATTTCATCTATTTATCGTATGACGGTGCTGCCTACCACGGTTGGCAGGTGCAACCCAATGCCGTTACTGTTCAGCAAGTGATGGAAGAGGCATTGGCAACCTTGTTGCGTGTGCAGGTGCCGCTGACAGGTGCAGGCCGCACCGATGCCGGTGTTAATGCCGAGTGTATGGTGGCACACGCGGATCTGCCCTGTGAGGTTGATACGGCGCAGCTTGTGTATAAGTTGAACCGTATTCTTCCGCCCGATATCTCGGTGAGTGCAGTGCGCCGCGTCAAGGATTGTGCCCACGCGCGTTTTGATGCTACATCGCGCCGTTATCGCTACAGGATTGTTACTGCAAAATCTCCATTTTCGAGGCGCTATGCGCTGAGGGTTGCTCCAAATATTGATTTTGAAGCAATGAACCGTGCTGCGGAGCTTCTATACGAGTATAGCGACTTCACCAGTTTCAGTAAGCTTCATACCGATGTTAAGACAAACAACTGCAAGGTAACGTATGCTGCGTGGCACAGGGTTTCAAATGACGAGTGGGTCTTTGAGATTGAGGCCGACCGTTTCCTGCGCAATATGGTGCGTGCCATTGTGGGTACATTGCTTATGGTGGGGCGCGGTAAGATGACGCTCGATGGTTTTCGTGCCGTGATTGAGAACAAGGCACGTTGCGAGGCCGGCGATTCGGCTATGGGCGAGGCACTCTTCCTTGTCGATGTGAAATACCCCGATGATATTTTTCTATGATGTGGGTGTTGCTTGCTTTTATGTCGGCAGCTCTGTTGGGTTGTTATGATTTCTTCAAGAAGGTGTCGTTGAAGGAGAATTCGGTGTTGGCAGTGCTTTTCCTCAACACGCTGTTCTCTACTTTGCTGTTTACGCCATTTATAATCTTATCGCGTGCGGGTGTAATAACTCAGGGGCAGCTTTATGTGCCCGTTATTGATGCCGAAACTCATCTGCTGTTATTGCTCAAGGCTGTCATTGTGCTCTCTTCCTGGCTGTGTGGCTACATCGGCATAAAGCACCTTCCCATAACAATTGTCTCTCCAATACAGTCTACACGTCCTGTGCTTGTGCTGTTGGGTGCGCTGTTTCTTTTTGGTGAGACACTTAATGTGTGGCAGTGGGTGGGTGTCCTCATTGCAATGCTGTCGGTATTCCTGCTGAGCCGCAGCGGAAAGCGCGAGGGGATTGACTTTGTGAACAATCGTTGGGTGGCATTTGTTGCATTGGCGGCACTGTTCGGGGCTGTGAGCGCGCTCTATGATAAGTATCTGATGCGTTCCATTGAGCCCATTGTGGTGCAATCGTGGTTTAATGTCTACCAATGTGTGCTGATGGGAGTAACCATTGTGGTGCTCAATGCTGTGTGGCCTGCGCAACGTGGGCGCAAATTTGTATGGCGTTGGGCAATACCGCTCATTTCGTTGTTTCTTGGCTTGGCCGACTTCTGCTATTTTACAGCATTGGCGCAAGATGATGCGCTCATTGCTGTGGTCTCTATGATAAGGCGAGGCAGCGTGATTGTTTCCTTCCTCTTTGGAGCTCTTGTGTTGCACGAGAAAAATTTGCGAAGTAAGGCGTTTGATATATTTTTGATACTTGTTGGATTGTTTTTCCTATATTTGGGTTCAAGATGAGAAAATTTGTTTTGTTTATGATGTTGCTGGTCGCCGCTTCATTGCAGGCGCAGCAGGTACGTGATATGCGAGGGGTGTTTTTCTCTGCGCCGCAATCTCTATTCCCATTATTGACAGCTAATTGCCGTGCCGATATGATAGATTACATTGATGCCGGTATGGTGGCCAAGGTTACCAACAAGCTCGATGGCGTGAGCGTGCTTGAGAAGATTGATGATGACTATCTGCTGATGGCTTCCACTGCATCTTCCACAATACAGATGAAACTGCTTCCTTGCGGTGGTGGCGATGTCGTATGTGTGGTGAATACGGTCAAAGCCGAGGCTGCCGACAGTCGCATATCATTCTATGACACGGAGTGGAACCTGCTCGATAGGAGCGCTTATTTCGATTTTCCCTCCATTGGCGATTTCCTTCTGTCGCACGATAAACAGTTGCTCGATATGTGCGATATATCACTTATATCACTCACTCTGAATTCCGATGACTGTACACTGACGGCGGAATATACTATGCCGGAATATATGAACACCGCTGATGCCGAGAAGGTGAGGGCATCATTGAGGAAGGTTGTCTATAACTGGGACGGCAATCGTTTTGTAAAGGATTAACGCAGCGGCTCAAGGAGCACGCTGTCTATTGTCATCTCTGTGATGTCGCCCTTGTTGTGCTTCTTGAAGAGTGCGCGGCTGTCATTAAGGAATGTCTTTAGCTTTAGGGCGGCATTGTCGTTGCCGTTGATTATGGTTGTGGCTGCCGGGTAGATGGTGAAGTCGCGCCTTCCGTCGCTCTGCTTGGGTGCTATCCAGGTGAGAAGGTAGCGTATGGCGGCAGGGCGGGTGTAGTTAAGGATTTTCACCAGCTTCATCTTTATGATGGCTCCTCCGTCGGTGCCCCTCAATGACATATTCGACACAAGGTTGCCTGTTGAGTAGACAACGACGTGGCGGTCGGGCGTTTCGCTCTCTTCGCGCACCTCAATGGGTTGTATTACGTGTGGGTGATTGCCTATTATGTGGCTCACGCCTTGCTGCAGCAACCATTCACTCAAATCTCTTACCCTGGCGGGGGGAAGGCTCACATATTCATCTCCCCAGTGCATACAGGCTATTATGGCATCTACCTTCATTGCTCTTGCTTTTTCAATGTCGGCGGCCATCATCTCTTTGTCAATGAGGTTTACAACCATTGGGGCAGGGGCCTCCCTGCCGTTGGTGCTATAGGTGTAGTTAAGGAGTGCCACACGCACACCCTTCTTTTCTATTATAACGGGGTAGCGCTCTTCGCGCTCCTCGGCGTTGCGATAGACGCCGCAGTGTGTTATGCCCAGCGAGTCAAGAAGGTTGAGTGTGTATAGTGCTCCGCGCTTGCCTTTGTCAAAACAGTGGTTGTTGGCCAGTAGCAGTGTGTTGAAACCGGCCTCTTTCACTGCATAGAGGAAACTGTCGGGGGCACAGAACGAGGGGTAGCCGCTGTAGCCGCCGCTGCCAATGGTGGTCTCCAAATTGGCTACCGAAATGTCGGCGCTCTTGACAAGCTGCGATATGTGGCGATAGCAATAGGTGAAGCTGTATTTTCCGTTACCATCATCTGCCATTTCAAGCTGTGTCCGGTGCTGCATTATGTCTCCGGCAAACAGCAATTCCAACTGCTGTACGGGTGTGATGAAGTGTTGCGATACCGAAACTTTGGGCAGCGCGCACAGCAGTGTCAGGAGTGTTAGGAAACGGAAAAACTCTCTCATTTGTAGATGGCGCGTTTGCCGGCCAACAGTGTGTTCTTCATAAGCGAGACAATGGTCATTGGGCCCACGCCGCCGGGAACCGGTGTTATGAAAGAGCATTTGGGAGCCACGTTGTCAAAATCAACATCGCCGCACAGGCGGAATCCTGTCTTGCGTGTGGCATCGGGCACACGTGTCGTGCCCACGTCGATGACCACAGCCCCCTCCTTCACCATATCTGCTTTGACAAAATGGGGCTGCCCCAGTGCTGCTATTATGATATCGGCCTGGCGGCACTCTTCTGCAATATTCTGAGTGTGGCTGTGGCACACCGTTACCGTTGCATCGCCTGGTATATGCTTCTGCATCATAAGGCTTGCCATAGGCTTGCCCACGATGTTGCTGCGTCCCAGAACAACACATTTCTTGCCTTTTGTGTCAATGTTATAGCGACGCAGCAGTTCCATTATTCCGTTAGGGGTTGCCGACAAGAAGCAAGGAAGCCCAATGGATAGCCTTCCTACATTGACGGGATGAAAACCGTCTACATCTTTGCGGTAGTCTATGGCCTCGGTTACCTTCTGCTCATTGATGTGCGCAGGAAGGGGAAGCTGCACAATGAAACCGTCTACATCGGCATCGTTGTTCAGTTCGTATACTTTGTTGAGCAGTTCCTCCTCGGTAACATCGGATTCGTAGCGTATGAGGGTGGAGGTGAAGCCGCACTCCTCGCAAGCTTTTACTTTGCTTGCAACGTATGTTTCGCTGCCGCCGTCGTGCCCCACGAGAATTGCTGCAAGGTGGGGGCGTTTGCCGCCGCTGCCAACTATTGCGCTTACCTCTTCTGCTATCTCTCTCTTAATTGTTGCCGCTACGGCTTTGCCATCGATGAGCTGCATAGTGTACCGTTATTATTGGTTGGTGATTCTCTTTGTCAGAACTTGAAGTTGGGCATCATCTTACCCATCTTGCCGCCTGCAACGCTCTTCATTGTCTTGCGTATCTGCTCAAACTGTTTCATCAGGCGATTTACCTCTTGCATTGTGGTTCCGCTACCGCGGGCAATGCGCTCCTTGCGTGAGTTGTTGATGATGTCGGGGTTGGCGCGCTCTTTGGGAGTCATTGACTGTATTATGGCTTCCACGCTCTTGAAGGCATTGTCATCAATGTCTAGGTCCTTAACGGCTTTTCCCACGCCGGGAATCATTGCCATAAGCTCCTTGATGTTGCCCATCTTCTTTATTTGTTGTATTTGGTTTAGGAAGTCGTTGAAGTCGAACTGGTTACGTGCGAGTTTGCGCTGCAACTTCTTGGCCTCTTCCTCGTCGAACTGCTCCTGAGCTCGTTCAACAAGCGACACCACGTCTCCCATTCCCAAAATACGGTCGGCCATTCGGTTGGGGTGGAATTGGTCGATAGCTTCCATCTTCTCGCCTGTGCCGATGAACTTTATGGGCTTGGTAACTACTGTGCGTATTGAGAGAGCGGCACCGCCGCGTGTGTCGCCATCGAGTTTTGTCAGGATAACACCGGTGAAGTCGAGACGGTCGTTGAACTCTTTTGCGGTGTTTACAGCATCCTGACCGGTCATTGAGTCTACAACAAAGAGTGTCTCGGTGGGGTTTACAGCCTCCTTGATGGCTGCAATCTCTTTCATCATTGCCTCATCAACGGCAAGGCGTCCGGCGGTATCGATGATTACAAGGTTGTAGCTCTTGGCCTTTGCCTCTTTGATGGCATTGAGTGCTATCTGCACGGGGTCCTTGCTGTCGGGCTCGCTGTATACAGGCACGCCTATGGTCTCGCCAAGCACCTTGAGCTGGTCAATGGCTGCAGGGCGGTACACGTCGCAGGCTACCAACAGAGGGTTGCGGTTCTTCTTTTTCTTGAGGTAGTTGGCCAGTTTTGAAGAGAATGTGGTTTTACCACTACCCTGAAGACCCGACATAAGGATTACAGCAGGGTGTCCCTCGTAGTTTATCTCTGCAGTCTCGCCTCCCATCAATGTTGTGAGTTCATCGTGAACAATCTTCACCATCAACTGGCTGGGGTGGAGCGATGTGAGCACATTCTGGCCAATGGCCTTGTTCTTTACTGTGTCGGTGAAGGTCTTTGCAACCTTGTAATTGACGTCGGCATCAAGCAGTGCCTTGCGCACATCCTTCAGTGTCTCGGCAACGTTTACTTCTGTGATGCGGCCTTCTCCCTTTAATATTTTCAATGAGCGTTCAAGGCGCTCGCTAAGGTTTTCAAACATTTTTATATATGCGTTTTATAGTTAATCTTTCTTTATATCCGTTATTGCACCGGTTGAGGTGTCGAATGTTACCTTTGTGGTGCTGTTTCTCTTAAATAGATTCTTTGAGAGTATTTCAGTTGTGCCCAGCTGGGCTATTGGAATCTCCTGCTCGAGGAATTTGCGTGCCTTGGTGTAGATTGTCATCTTTAGGCGGCCGGGGTTGTTGTAGAAGATACCTTCTTTCTTCATTGGCTTTGCCTTGGCTGTCTCCTCGGGTGTTGGCAGCAGCACTGTTTTCAGGTCCTTGAGGTCGTAATATATTGGTTCGCCGGCAAGGTTCTCTTTGTCGAGGATTCCCATCTTGCGTGAGAATCTGAAAAGCACAGCCTTTGTTGTATCACATTCACTGCTTGGGTCTATTGTAAATGTGTATCTGTGGTAAACAGTGTCGGTGCGTCCAATGAACATCTCGGTGAGTGCCTTCTCCTGTTTGTCGAGCTCTTGCAGCAGCAGTGCTATGGCAGCGCCGTCGCTGGGCATATTTTCAAGCTGTCCTCTTGTGATGGCGAGTTTGCTTTCGCGGATGGTATATATCTCCTTGGCTGTGAGCTCTGCCATTTTGGCGGTAGATGTTGCCTGCAGCATCTCCTCGGTCATATACTGAGAAGGGTTGGTGCTGTTCCTGGTATCTTGCTTGGCATTGGGCTCGTTGTCTTTGTTATTCGTTTGGGATGTGCTGTTTATTGATTCTATAATCCCCTTATCATTGAGCCTGATGTTGCTTGCGGTGCCGCCGTTGAGGTTTACCGTGAAGCTCTTTTCCTTATTGGGCACGCCTGTGCGGTTGCTCTCGGTTGATGTGATGTCCCAGTTGTTGCTGGCCTTGGAGATGACGTTTTTTATGTGCAGATAACGCTCTGCATAGCTATAGAATTCTCCGGGGGTTTGTGTTATACAACTGGCCTCTACTGTTATCTCCAATCTTGTGTTGGGCAGGCAGTATGTAACCCCTTCGCTGGTTCCTGAGAAGAAGGCACTGAGCTGTGCTTGCGCAATGCAGGGGAGTGCAAATGCCAAAAGCAGTGCTGTAACAAACTTTTTCATATTGTTGGTGTTGCGGGTTCTCTCTATTGGGACATAAAATCCCAATTTTTTGCGAAGATAGTAATTTGTTTCCAAAATCAGGGCCTTAAATGCTCTTAACTTGTCGTTTGTCTCTTTTATTTCTTTTTTTATTAACAAAAAGGGTGATATATTGAATTATTTCTCGGAACTTTTTTCTATTTTTGTGGGGATATATGGCGGGTAATGTGCCTTGCCCTAAAACAAAATCGTATGTCAAGAATAAAAATACACGACAAGGAGTTTGAAAAAACCATATCCGGTGAAGAGATTGCAGCAGCGGTGAAAGTGGTTGCTGAACGCATTAACAAAGACTATGCAGGGAAGCGCCCGTTGCTTTTGGGTGTTCTCAACGGTAGCTTTATGTTCGCATCCGACCTTATGAAAAATCTCCGGCTCGAATGTGAAATCTCTTTTGTGAAACTATCATCCTATCAGGGTACAAACAGCACCGGCGTTGTTCGCGAGGTGCTTGGTCTCACTGAATCCATTGCCGGGCGCGATGTGATTATTATTGAGGATATTGTGGATACTGGTTACACAATGCAGAATATGCTTGAGACTTTGGGTGCGAAGGAGCCGGCTTCTGTGGCCATTGCTTCGCTGTTTGTGAAGCCTTCTCGCCTAAAAGTGCCTGTGGATGTGAAATATCCTGTATTTACTATTCCTGACAGGTTTATTGTGGGTTATGGATTGGATTATGATGGTCTTGGCCGCAATTTGCCCGACGTGTATGATGTTGTTGAATAAATTTTGCTTCTATGCTTAATATAGTTATTTTTGGTGCTCCTGGTAGTGGAAAAGGCACCCAGAGTGAGAGAATTGTTGAGAAGTATGGGCTCGACCATATCTCAACAGGTGAGGTTCTGCGCGGTGAGATTGCTGCAGGGACTGAACTTGGTAAGACTGCGCAAAGCATAATCGACAAGGGACATCTTATCCCCGATGAGCTTATGATAGAGATTCTTGCGGGCAAGCTCGACAAGCTTGCAGATAGCAAGGGTGTCATTTTTGACGGTTTTCCCCGCACGATAGCTCAGGCCGAGGCTCTAAAGGTGATGCTTAATGAGCGAGGCGAGGATATTACGGCTATGATAGAGCTTGACGTGCCCGAGGCGGAGCTTATGGATCGTCTTCTTAAACGAGGACAGCTTTCGGGTCGTGCCGATGATAATGAGGAGACTATCCAGAAACGCCTTAAGGTGTATGCAGAGCAGACTCTGCCCCTTAAAGATTGGTATGAGAAGGAGGGCAAGCGTTGCTATATCAACGGCCTTGGTGAACTCGACCGTATCTTTGGTGATATTGTGGCTGCCATTGAGGCGAGAATGTGATTTTCTACAGGCGGTGCGCGGCCTGATGCGTAAAGTTGTCGCTATGCCCATAGTGGCAACTTTTGCTGTTTAATTTGTTTATATAATGTACCCCGTGAGGGGTGAATGTTTTTGATGTTATGGCAGAATCTAATTTTATTGACTATGTGAAGATTGTGTGCCGTTCGGGCCGTGGAGGTCGTGGAATGGCGCATCTGCACCGTGCTAAATATATACCTAATGGAGGCCCCGACGGCGGCGATGGCGGTAAGGGAGGCGATATAATCTTGCGTGGAAATCGCAACTATTGGACTTTGCTTCACTTGAAATATCAACGTCATATCTTTGCCGGAAATGGTCAGAATGGCGGCATAAACAAGAGTACGGGTGCCGACGGCGAGAGCAAAATCGTTGATGTGCCTTGTGGTACGGTTGCCTACAATGCCGAGACCGGTGAGTTTTTGTGCGATGTTATGGAGGATGGTCAGTTGGTTACGCTGCTCAAAGGTGGGCGTGGCGGCCTTGGTAATGTGCATTTTGCAACTCCCACACGTCAGGCGCCTCGCTTTGCCCAGCCGGGTGAGCCTATGCGTGAGATGACAGTAACGCTGGAGCTTAAACTCCTTGCCGATGTCGGTCTTGTTGGTTTTCCCAATGCGGGAAAATCCACCCTCTTGTCATCGGTGTCGGCTGCCAAGCCCAAGATAGCAAACTATCCTTTTACCACATTGGAACCCAATTTGGGAATTGTCCCCTATCGCGATGGAAAGTCATTTGTTATGGCCGATATTCCCGGTATAATTGAGGGCGCCAGTCAAGGCAAGGGTTTGGGTCTGCGTTTCTTGCGCCACATTGAGCGAAACTCCCTGTTATTGTTTATGGTGCCTGCCGAGGCTGATGATATTAAAAAGGAGTATGAGGTGTTGCTCAATGAATTGGCAACCTTTAACCCGGAAATGTTAGATAAGCAGCGCGTGTTGGCTGTTACAAAGTGCGACCTTATTGATGAGGAACTCAAAGAGATGCTTTCAGGGAATTTGCCCGAGGATGTTCCCTGTGTATTTATTTCGGCGGCAACGGGCGAGGGTGTGCAGGAACTGAAGGATGTTCTTTGGGAAAAGCTGAACAGTGAAGAGAATATGCTTGCAGCTGTTAAGCGAGAGGAGCTTGTTCATCGCAACTATGATGCCAAGATGCTTGCAAACGATTTTGCCGACTGGGAGGATGATTATGTGGATGAAGAAGCGGCTGAAGAGGACGATGACTTCAATTATGATGAGTTTGACTTTGACGAGTGATGGCTATATATATAAATAAGGTACGAAACTGACTGAAAAGGCTCTTTTGTTGTTATACTCGCCCTTGGAAATGCTCATTTACGCTTAGCAAATTAATCCGCAACGCAGGGTTTTCCTCCTTGCTGCCCGGTATAGAATACAAGCGCTCTCTGCTCTCGCGTGCTGCGTCGGTTAATCCGCAATGCGTGGTTTTTCCTCCTTCCTGCTCGGCATAGAATGCAAGCACTCTCTGCTCTCGCGTGCTGCGTCGGTTAATCCGCAATGCGTGGTTTTTCCTCCTTGCTGCTCGGCATAGAATGCAAGCACTCTCT
>JAZONR010000061.1:0-4347 GCA_045654645.1 Bacteroidaceae bacterium | reverse complement strand
AAATTTTGACGGTTCGTTTTTCGTTCCTTACTTATACTTTTAACTTCTCTACAAATAAATTCATAAAGAAGCACGTTGTACTGCTTGTCTGTATGGAATGATGTCAAGGATCTCTTTCTTGCGTCTCGAGAAGAACTAAATGCGTTCGTTCCCGAAAGCGAGTGCAAAGGTATAGCTTTTTTTTTAACCACAAAAGCTTTTCAGCACTTTTTTCATAAAAAATTTCACTTTCTTCTAACCGATATTGATTATCAGAGAGTTAGAGAAGAATCAAAAATAGTCGTTTTTTTACTCTAAAAGCACCTTGGCCGAAATTACCGATTTTCAAACTGTGATTTTCACTTGGAAAGTATCTCCTCGAGTTTGCGAGCATCGAGATTCAACATAAATTTTCCGTTTTGAGCCACCGAAACAGCCCCGGTCTCCTCCGACACCACAATTGCCAAGGCATCTGTCCTTTCAGAGACGCCCATTGCCGAACGATGACGCAATCCCAATCGCTTGGGGATGCTAAGATCGTGCGAAACCGGCAATATACATTGAGCTGCCACAATGCGGCCATTCCTAACCACCATAGCTCCATCGTGCAAAGGAGCATTCTTGAAAAAAATAGCCTCTATAAGCCGCTGGCTTATATCGGAATTCAAAACCTCACCAGTTTCAATAATATCATCGAGCGGTATCTCGCGTTCCACCACAATGAGGGCTCCCACCTTTTGCTGAGCCATATTCATACAAGCTCTCACAATGGGCATTGTTACAGCGTCGCTTCTACCCTCTTCTTTTCGGCTAAACATAGAGGCTATAAATTTAAAATATTTACGCGAGCCGAGAGACTTAAAGAAGTTACGTATCTCATCGTGGAAAATTATGAGCAGAGCAATTGAGCCAAGGTTCATCATCTGATCAAAAACCGAGCCAAGAAGGCGCATATTCAAAATCTTTGAAACAAGCACCCAGACAAACAGGAATATCAGTATTCCGGCAAAGATATTTAGCGAGCCCGACTCCTTCATCAACTTATAGAGATAAAAAAGCAGAAGAGCGAAAAGCAATATATCTATAACATCCTTAATTGTAAATTCGAAAAACATATTATTATATATATAAGGTATAATTACTATTTTCCACCATTAAGAGCAGAAGCCATCTTTATCGATTGTATGGCTTGAGGCACATCGTGCACGCGAAGAATGGAAGCGCCATTGTTCACAGCCACAAGATTGAGCGCCGTTGTTGCGGCGAGCGCCTCTCCCGGCTCAATCTCAAGCAGTCGTGTTATCATAGACTTTCTTGAGAGCCCCACCAACAGAGGAGCATCAAGTAGTTCAAACTCGCGCAAGGATGCAAGCATCTCATAATTCTGCTCCACACTCTTCGCAAAACCGAAACCCGGGTCCACAATAATATCAGCCACACCGGCCTGCCTCAACTTCCACATCTTTGCAGCAAGCGACTGCAGCACCTGCGGTAAAAAGTTATCATAATGAGGCACATTGCCGGCAAAGCCCACAGAATGCGTGAGCACATAGGGCATACGGAGTTCCGCCACAGCATCAAACATTGAACTGTCCCATTCATATCCCGAGACATCATTAATAATTGCCACATTATGCCTCAAAGCACACTCACGAGCCACTGCACCACGAAAGGTATCGACTGAAATCACAGCTTGCGGCAGCTCACTATCAAGCACATCAAGCGCACTGTGCAACCTCTTCAATTCAACATCCTGAGCAACAGGCTCACTACCGGGACGTGTTGAGCAAGCCCCTAAATCAAGAATAGACGCCCCCGCCTCAAGCATAGCCCGTGCACGACCAAGCAACTCGTCTGGTGAAGCAATGCGCGACCCGTCATAGAACGAATCGTCGGTAACATTGAGAATACCCATAACCACAGGCTTCTCAAACCTCATCAGTGTACCTTTTACATTTATTTGGTGCGACATAAACTATAACACTTTTCAAACAGCAAAGATAAAAACCACGCAAAAAAGCGCATAGCACATTACGCAATGTAACTTTTTCATCTTCACAGCAATGATAGCAACAAACGAGCAAAATAACATCAAGCTTTGCTTGAATATTTTGCAGCGAGTGCAGGCTATTTTCGCGGCTCGACGCAATGATAGCAACAAACGAGCAAAATAATATCAAGCTTGCTTGAATATTTTACAGCGAATGCAGGCTATTTTCGCGGCTCGACGCAATGATAGCAACAAACGAGCAAAATAATATCAAGCTTGATTGAATATTTTACAGCGAGTGCAGGCTATTTTCGCGGCCCGACGCAATGATAGCAGCAAACGAGCAAAATAATATCAAGCTTGCTTGAATATTTTACAGCGAGTGCAGGCTATTTTCGCGCTTTGACGCAAAGATAGCAACAAACGAGCAAAATAATATCAAGCTTGATTGAATATTTTGCAGCGAATGCAGACTATTTTCGCAAAAAAATCAAACAACCGACACCTTAAACAAAAACTTAAACTCAAAAGAGAAAACAACTTGCCCAATCAATTGAATATTCAACACTTTTTTCTACATTTGCAAAGAAATTGCCGAAAAATGCCCGCCATTGAAGGCTATATTAAATAAGTATACAATTTTATGAAAAAACGCTTTTTCACCGTAGCAGAGCACAATTTCTCGATCACCACAGAGAAGGACAACATTTTAGACATAATGCCAAACCTCACACCATTCGAGAACAAAGGTGGAGGAGAAATGCTGTTTGAAATTACTGTGGACAATAGCATCATCCCCTCGTGGCGCGGCACTAAAGTGGGAACCTTCCCTTGCCCATCGGCAAAATTCGACGTATACCGCCAAGATGACGGAGCCTATCAAATTCTAACAACCAACGAATATGGTACCCCGTGCGCCTTTATGCAGGGCGACCAAAAAAATCGAAACTTCACAATCACCACGCGCGGCACCGACAGCGATGTAACCTTTGGGCTCAACAACACTATAATGGTAATATACACACTGTGCACAGCCCCACACAAAACATTGCTTATGCACTCGGCCGTGATTGAAAACGGCGGCAAGGGATATATGTTTCTTGGAGCAAGCGGACAGGGGAAAAGCACACACAGCAACAAATGGGTAGAATTCATTCCCGGAAGCACACTCATCAATGACGATAACCCGGTAATACGCATCACCAGCAACGGCACACCCACCGTATATGGCTCTCCCTGGAGCGGCAAACGCCCTATATATATGAACGTCCACTACCCCATTGGAGGAATGGCAGCCATTGAGCAAGACAAGGAGAACTGGATACGCAAGGAGAGCATCCCTACCGCATTCGGAATAATGTTATGCTCTTGTTCAACGCTAAAGTTCGACAAAGAGGTACACATCTTCATCTGCAGCACCATAAGCAAAATTCTTGAAAAGATATCGGTGCACACCCTCTATTGCAGGCCCGACGAGGAGGCAGCACAGTTATCGAGCAAGACTTTTGGAGTATGAGCACAGCGGTAGCACAAAAGCGGGTAGACAACCACCTGTTTATGCAGGAGATTAAGCGCCAGTTTCACGAAAACGGTAAGAAAAGCGTAACATTCATTGTGCGCGGCTATAGTATGCGCCCGTTTCTTGAGAATAACCGCGACAAAGTAATCCTTGTTCCACCACGCACCCCCAAGATTGGAGATGTTGTTCTTGCCGAGGTGCACGATAAAATATATGCTCTGCACAGGGTTATTAAAATAGAAGAGAACATCTACACTATGCGCGGCGACGGCAACCCGCTGAAAATGACAGAGACATTCACCGCCGATAGGATTGTGGGCGTTGCCGACGCCTTTGTACGCAAGGGCAAGACCGTGAGCATCCACAGTTTTAAATGGCGCTTCTACTCAACAGCGTGGAATATACTAAAGCCAATAAGGCGAATACTGCTTGCAATATACAGAAGAATATAACAATGCAAAAAGACCATTCATATGAAGCTAAAGAAAGGATTTGAAATTCAGAACGTGTGCGGAGAGCACATCATTGTGCCCACAGGCGTTGAGAACGTAGACTACAGCAAAATCATCAGTCTTAACGAGACAGCCGCCTATTTGTGGGAGAACATATCAAGCAAAGAGTCATTCACAATCGATGACTTGGTACAGCTGTTGCTCAACGAATATGATGTTGAGGAGAGCATTGCACGCGAGGACAGCCAGGCCATCATCGAGTGTTGGAACGAGATGGAACTTATTGAAGAGTAAGCAGAACCCATCTCATATCATAGGCCCGCCGCACTTTGCCAAGTGCGGGGGGGCTATGATATATACATTCATCATCCCACCCTTTTAAATTCCATAGATAGATTTAAAAACTT
>JAZONR010000060.1:0-109014 GCA_045654645.1 Bacteroidaceae bacterium | reverse complement strand
AATAAAAATTTCCCAAACAAACAATAGCTATTCCAATGTTTATCAATGGAATAGCTATATTTTTATTATCATACGGCAATTTGAACGCTGAAATAATAAAATGAAGAAGGGTAACCCAATTTGACTTTTGGGTCACCCTCTGTTGCACTCGCTGTAAAAAAACAAAGTAAACTTTGTCTATTTTTTGCTCGTTTATGGCTATCTTCGCAAAATATTAAAAAGCGGCTGCGCTCTGCGGCCTTTTGGGGGTATAATGAGATTTTTACAATGATAAATTACGAGGATGAACTCAACAGGGAACAGCTCGAAGCTGTGCGCTATTTAGACGGGCCTTCGCTGGTGATTGCCGGTGCGGGCTCGGGCAAGACGCGTGTGCTCACCTATAAGATAGCCTATTTGCTTGAAAACGGATATGAGCCTTGGTCAATTCTTGCTCTAACCTTTACCAACAAGGCTGCGGGCGAGATGAAGGAGCGTATTGCTGCAAGAGTGGGCGAGAGGGCTGCCTCAATGTTGTGGATGGGCACTTTCCACTCTGTCTTTTCAAAGATATTGCGCCGCGAGGCACACCTCCTTGGATATAACCCACAGTTTACAATATATGACCAAGGCGATTCGCGCAGCCTTGTTAAGAGTATCATAAAGGAGATGCAGCTCGATGATAAACTCTACAAGCCCAATGCTGTTGCCGAGCGCATCTCTTCGGCAAAGAGCCGGCTCATCTCTCCAAGCGATTATGAGCGCGACCAGGGGCTGCGTGGCGATGATGTGAGGGCGCGCATCCCTTCTCTCTATGAAATATATAAGGTGTATGCCGAGCGTTGCCGTCTGGCAAATGCAATGGATTTTGATGACCTGCTTGTGAACACATATCGTCTCTTCAAGGAGAACCCCGATGTGTTGCAGCAGTATGCCAGCCGTTTCCGCTATGTGCTGGTCGATGAGTTTCAGGATACCAACTATGTGCAGGGCTGCATTGTGTGGCAGCTCACCCAGGCGCGCAAGGCTGTGTGCGTTGTGGGTGATGATGCGCAGAGCATATACTCGTTCCGTGGTGCCAATATTGGCAACATACTGGGCTTCACCGAGCGCTATGGCGGCGCGCGCATCTTTAAACTGGAGCAGAACTATCGCTCCACAAAGATGATTGTTAATGCGGCCAACAGCCTCATTGCCAATAATAGCGAGCAGATAAAGAAAAACGTATATTCCGAGCGTGGTAACGGCACTCCGTTGGTGCTCTGCTCGGCCTACTCCGATCTTGAGGAGAGTGAAATTGTTGCCAATAACATTGCTGCGTTGCGCAGAGCCGAAGGGCTGAGTTTCAGTGATTTTGCTGTACTCTATCGCACAAATGCCCAGTCGCGTGTCTTTGAGGAGGCGTTCCGCAAACGCTCTTTCCCCTATTGCATTTTTGGAGGCTTGTCATTCTATCAGCGCAAGGAGGTGAAAGATATAATTGCCTATTTCCGTCTTATATGCAATAAGGATGATGAGGAGGCTTTTAAGCGAATTATAAATTTCCCGGCGCGTGGCATTGGGGACAAAACTGTGCAAAAAGTGAAGGAGGCTGCATTGGCCAACTCAATGAGCCTGTGGCAGGCGTTGCAGGCTCCGTTTGGTGTGGTGCTCGATGTGAACAAGGGAACTATGGCTAAGCTTCAGGGCTTTGTCTCTATGATAGATAACCTCTCTGCTATGGCCGAGGAGAAGAGTGCCATTGAGGTGGCACGTGCGGTGATGAGGGAGAGTGGTTTGCGCGAAGACCTCTACCGCGATATGAGTGTCGAGGGCAAGGCAAGGCAAGAGAATGCCGAGGAACTTATGGCGGCAATTCAAGACTTTGTTGATGTGTGCCGCGAGGAGGGTAATGAAAATGATAAACTGGTGCATTTCCTCTCCGAGGTGTCGCTGATGTCCGACCTTGAGAGCGATGATGCCGGCGACGGCGAGCGCATAACGCTTATGACAGTGCACTCGGCCAAAGGACTTGAGTTCAAGACTGTGTTTGTAGTGGGGCTCGAGGAGGAACTCTTCCCCAACCAGTGTGCGCAATCCTCGTTGCGCGAGCTTGAGGAGGAGCGCCGTCTGCTCTATGTGGCAATCACTCGCGCCAAGGACCACTGTTTCCTCACATTTGCCAAGAGTCGCTACAAATTCGGTCAGTTTACATATTGCGAGCCCAGCCGTTTTATCAATGAGATAAGCCCTGCTTATATGGCTATGCAAGGTGGGGTGCAGCGTGCTGCGCAGCAACAAGGAACGGTGCGTGGCGGAGGGTTGTTTGGCCGCACCAACTCCTATGGCTCTCAACAACGCGCTGCGGGCGGCGGTGTTTCGCAGCAAGGCGGTGGCTACAGCTCGTGGAGCGGGAGCACAAATGCTCGGCCGGCGCAATCCCCAAGGCGTGAGCCTGAAGCGCCGTCGTTTACACAGCGCCCGGCCAATCTGCGTCGTGTTGCCGATGTGCAGCACAGCTATGGTACCCCGGCGGGCAACACCCCTTCTCTTGGAGCGGGGCAGGTTGTGCAGCACGACCGTTTCGGCGTGGGGCAGGTTATCTCCACCGAAGGCATTGGCGAGAATGCAAAGGCTACTATAAAATTTCAGAATGCAGGTGTCAAGACCTTGCTGCTTAAATTTGCAAAACTTAAAGTAATTGGATAAATGGATAATGAAATGATAAACAGGGTGCCATCGCCCTGCTATGTGATGGAGGAGGCGCTGCTGCGCAGGAATTTGGCGCTTATCAGCCGTGTGGCAAGTGAGGCCGGTGTGGAGATTATTCTCGCTTTCAAGGCCTTTGCGCTGTGGAAGAGCTTCCCAATCTTCCGCGAATATATAAATTCGGTAACTGCAAGTTCCATACACGAGGCACGTTTGGCTTTTGAGGAGTTTGGCAGCCGTGCTCACGCCTTTTCGCCTGCATATGCTGCCGAGGAGTTTGGCGAGATGATGCGTTGCAGCAGCCACATATCATTCAACTCGCTTACTCAGTATGAGCGTTTCTATGCGCTCACCAAGGAGGCCGGTCATTCAATTTCTTGTGGCATACGCATAAACCCGGAGTATTCCGAGATTGAGACCGAACTCTATAATCCTTGTGCACCCGGCAGCCGCTTTGGTGTAACGGCCGACCTTTTGCCCGAGGAACTGCCGGTTGGCATTGAGGGATTTCATTGCCATTGCCACTGCGAATCGAGCTCCTATGCGCTTGAAAACACTCTTGTGCACATAGAGGAGAAGTTTGGTAAGTGGTTGCCGAAACTAAAGTGGCTCAATCTTGGCGGTGGCCACTTGATGACGCGCAAGGACTATGACGTGGAGCATCTTATCAACCTTCTCAAGGGGTTACGCAGCCGTTATCCCAATCTTCAGGTTATCCTTGAACCGGGCTCGGCTTTTGCTTGGCAGACAGGCTCATTGGTGTCGGAGGTGGTAGATATTGTGGAGAGCCGTGGCATACGCACTGCAATTCTTAATGTGAGCTTCACTTGTCATATGCCCGACTGTCTTGAGATGCCCTATCAGCCCAAGGTTACAGGTGCCGAGTCGCTTGAGGCCGATGCGGTGAAAGGCGCTCCTTTCAGTGAGAATATATATCGTTTGGGCGGAAACAGTTGCCTTAGTGGCGATTATATGGGCTCTTGGAAATTCCCGCAGCCATTGAAGGTTGGCGACAGGGTTGTCTTTGAGGATATGATACACTATACCACTGTAAAGACAAATATGTTCAACGGTATATCGCATCCCGGCATTGCGCTGCTTAAGGAGAATGGCGAGCTCGATGTGTACAAGGTGTTCAAGTATGAGGATTATCGCGACAGGATGTGCTGATTGGTAATATTCGCTTCCCGCGCCGATAATATATTTATATTTTAATAAGGTGTAGGCAGTTAATCGTGGTGGGGAGAATGTAATCTTCAGGAGCGGTATAGGCACTCATTCAACATAAGGCGTCGTTGTCCAACATAAGTAATCAGACCTTTCATTAGGCGGTTCTTATTTGGCGGCGGCGCTCTTTTTTGTGCTTCGTAGTTGAAAAATGGGATGCGGTTTTTAAATAATGTTGCTTTAATTCTTTAAAACAAAAAGCGGCAGGCGATCGCCTGCCGCTTTAATGCTTATGTTGTGGGGATTATGCCTCCTCAACAGCAGCCTGAGCAGCTGCCAAACGTGCGATGGGCACGCGGAAAGGAGAACAAGAAACATAGTTCAAACCTACTCTGTGGCAGAACTTCACAGACTCGGGCTCACCACCGTGCTCACCGCAAATACCGCACTTGAGCTCGGGATTTACGTTGCGGCCCTTTGTGGTAGCCATCTCAACGAGCTGACCAACACCGGTCTGGTCGAGTACCTGGAGTGGGTCGTTCTTCAAAATCTTCTTGCGCAGGTAGATGGGCAAGAATGAATTGACGTCATCACGTGAGTAACCGAAGGTCATCTGTGTCAAGTCGTTTGTACCGAATGAGAAGAACTGAGCCTGCTGAGCAATCTGGTCTGCTGTGAGGGCTGCGCGAGGAATCTCAATCATTGTACCGATTGTGTACTCTACACGGTCGCCTGCTGCAGCGAAGAGAGCCTCGGCTGCCTCAACGATAGCGTTCTTCTGCTCCTCGAACTCGTTGATGATACCAACAAGGGGAACCATAATCTCGGGGTAGATAACCTTGCCTTCCTTCTTGAGCTCGAGAGCTGCACCAAGGATAGCTGTTGTCTGCATCTTTGTGATCTCGGGGTATGTGTTACCCAAACGGCAACCACGGTGGCCGAGCATTGGGTTGAACTCCTCGAGAGACTTAACGCGGCGCTGAACTGCCTCTACGGTCTTGCCCATAGCCTCGGCAAGCATCTGCTGGCCCTTTGCATCGTGGGGAACGAACTCGTGGAGAGGGGGATCGAGCAGACGTACGGTAACGTGCAGGCCTTCCATAGCCTTGAAGATACCGATGAAGTCCTCCTTCTGGAAGGGAAGCAACTTGGCAAGTGCAACCTCGCGCTCCTTGGTTGTCTCGGCAAGAATCATCTCGCGCATTGCCTTAATCTTCTCACCCTCGAAGAACATATGCTCTGTGCGGCAGAGACCGATACCAATTGCACCGAAATCGCGTGCAACGCGTGCATCGTGGGGAGTATCGGCGTTTGTGCGAACACCAAGGCGTGCATACTTGTCGCAGATGTTCATAAGCTCTGCAAAGTCGCCGCTAAGCTCGGGAGCCTTTGTATCAACCTTGCCCTCGATAACCTGGCCTGTTGAACCGTTGAGTGAGATATAGTCGCCCTCGTTGAATACAAGACCATCAACAGCGAGTGTGCGCTTCTTGTAGTCGATAACGAGTGTACCTGCACCTGAAACGCAGCACTTACCCATACCACGTGCAACAACGGCAGCGTGAGATGTCATACCACCACGTGCGGTGAGGATACCCTGAGCTGCAGCCATACCTGCGAGGTCCTCGGGTGAAGTCTCGATACGAACGAGGATAACCTTCTCGCCGTTCTCGTTCCACTTCTCGGCGTCATCGGCGAAGAATACGATGCGGCCTGTAGCTGCACCGGGAGAGGCGGGAAGACCGTTTGCGATAACCTTAGCCTTTGCAAGAGCAGCTGTGTCGAAGATGGGGTGGAGCAGCTCGTTGAGCTTCTCGGGCTCCATACGCTTGAGGACAGTCTTGTCGTCGATGATACCATCGCGGTAGAAGTCCATAGCAATCTTCACCATAGCAGCACCTGTGCGCTTACCGTTACGTGTCTGAAGGAACCACATCTTGCCCTCCTGAACGGTGAACTCCATATCCTGCATATCCTTGTAGTGCTCCTCAAGGCGTGTCTGCAGTGCGTCGAGCTCCTTGTAGATCTCGGGCATAGCCTCCTCCATAGAGGGGTACTTGCTTGCACGCTCCTCCTCGCTGATGTTCTGCAATGCAGCCCAACGCTGAGAACCAATCTTTGTAATCTGCTGAGGTGTGCGGATACCGGCTACAACGTCCTCGCCCTGTGCATTGATGAGGTACTCACCATTGAAGAGGTTCTCACCTGTAGCGGCGTCGCGAGAGAAGCATACACCGGTAGCTGATGTGTCGCCCATATTACCGAATACCATTGCCTGTACTGTAACGGCTGTTCCCCACTCATCAGGAATTTTCTCCATACGACGGTAGAGGATAGCGCGCTCGTTGTTCCAAGACTCGAACACTGCGCAAACAGCACCCCACAACTGCTCGTAAGCATCTGTTGGGAAGTCCTTGCCTGTCTGAGCCTTTACGGCAGCCTTGAACTTCTTAACAAGCTCCTTCAAAGACTCTACGCTGAGGTCCTTGTCGAGAACAACGCCTGCCTCTTTCTTAACCTCTTCGATAATAGCCTCGAATGGATCAATCTCCTCCTTGCTTGTAGGCTTCATACCAAGAACAACGTCGCCATACATCTGTACGAAACGGCGGTATGAGTCCCAAGCAAACTTCTCGTTGCCGGTCTTCTTTGCAAGACCCTCAACAACTACGTCGTTAAGACCGAGGTTCAGGATTGTATCCATCATACCGGGCATTGAAGCGCGGGCACCTGAACGTACAGAAACCAACAGGGGATTTGTGGGGTCGCCGAATGTAGAGTTCATCAAGTTCTCGATGTTCTTTACAGCGGCCTTAACCTCCTCCTGAAGAAGCTCAACCACCTTTGCCTTGCCAAGGCTGTAGTATTCGCCACAAACCTCGGTAGTGATGGTGAAACCAGGAGGAACGGGGATGCCGATGAGGTTCATCTCGGCCAAGTTCGCACCTTTACCTCCCAACAAGTTTCTCATTGACGCGTTACCTTCAGCAAGACCGTTACCAAAGGTATAGACTCTTTTGTCTGCCATAAATTTTTGAGTTTATTGTTTGTTGATAAATAAAAAATGTTTTAAATCTCAATGTGGGCACATCCTTCGTTAAAAGGTTGCTCTAACTAATTTGCAAATATAAGAAAAATGTTTTTACCGCGAAATTTTAAAAAGGAAATATCACATAATAAATTAAAAAAAATAAGTTAGTTGGCCAAAAGTGGGGGATATCGGGAATTTAGATGTATATTTGTGCATTATTTCGTAGCTTGCAGTGCTGTGCACCCATTGCCCGGCGGCGGGTAACGTGTTTTTGTTTTGTAAAACATATTTCAACATAATGGCAAGAAAAAAGAAAGATTTGCCGCTACTTGAGCGGATTGAGATTACCGGCGTGGCAGCCGAGGGTAAGGCATTGGCGCGTGTCAATGAACTTGTTGTCTTTGTTCCCTATGTGGTGCCTGGTGATGTGGTGGACCTCAAGGTGCGCCGCAAAAAACACAGCTATGCCGAGGCCGAGGCTGTGAAGTTTCACGAGTATTCACAGGAGAGGTCTGTCCCCTTCTGCAAGCACTATGGTGTGTGCGGCGGTTGCAAATGGCAGTGCCTGGCCTATGAACATCAACTCAAGTATAAACAGCAACAGGTGGTCGATGCTCTCACTCGCATTGGCAAGGTGGAACTTCCGCCGGTGATGCCCATACTGGGTTCCGAGGATACACGCGAATATCGCAACAAACTTGAATTTACCTTCAGCGACAAACGCTGGCTCACTTGGGAAGAGGTGGAATCGGGTGCAAGATACGAGAATATGGATGCTCTTGGTTTTCACATTCCCGGTGCTTTTGACAAGGTGCTCGATATTGAGGAGTGTGCGCTGATGAAGGGGCTCAACAATCGCCTGCGCAACGGTATTCGTGATTTTGCCCACAGCCAGGGTATTCCATTCTATAATCTGCGCAACCACACCGGTGTGCTGCGCAGTATGATGCTGCGAACATCCACTACCGGCGAGGTTATGCTTTTGCTGCAGGCTCGTGTGGAGGGTGATGGCGACAAGGCTCAGCTTGAAAAAGTTTTACAATATGTTGCCGACGGCTTCCCCGAAGTTACATCGCTTCTCTATGTCATAAACAACAAGTGCAATGACACCTTTGGCGACCTTGAAGTGTTTACCTACAAGGGTACCGATGTTATCTATGAAGAGATGGAGGGGCTGCGCTTTAAGGTGGGTCCCAAGTCTTTCTATCAGACCAATAGCGGTCAGGCTTATAACCTCTATAAGGTTGCGCGCGATTTTGCCGGTCTCACAGGTGATGAGGTTGTCTATGACCTCTACACCGGCACCGGAACAATAGCCAATTTTGTGGCTGCAAGGGCCAAGAAGGTTGTTGGTATAGAGTATGTCGAGGATGCTATCATTGATGCGCGTGTAAATGCAACGCTTAACGGCTTTGACAATCTCACCTTCTTTGCGGGTGATATGAAGGATATCCTCACCCGTGAATTCATAAACGAGCACGGCCGTCCCGATGTGATTATAACCGACCCTCCACGTGCCGGTATGCACGAGGATGTAATCGATACAATCCTTTTTGCTGCTCCCAAGCGCATTGTTTATGTAAGCTGTAACCCTGCCACCCAGGCAAGGGATTTGCAGTTGCTCGATGTCGATTACAAGGTTACGGCTGTTCGCCCTGTTGATATGTTCCCCCACACACATCACGTAGAGAATGTTGTTTTGCTTGAAAGAAGAAATGATAATTAATTAAAAACAAATAATATATGCAACGTAATATAAGAAGCTTGCTCACCTTTAATGTGGCAGCTCCCGCTCAGTTGATAGCCTTTATTATGGAGAAGATGCACGGCATCAGCCGCAATCGTGCAAAGGCGTTGATTACCAACAGAGTGGTTCTTGTAAATAATATAATAACAACGCATCCGCTTGCGGAGCTTAAACCCGGCGATGTGGTGCAGCTCGACCGCTCAAAGCATAAAAGGGCTTTCACAAGCAAGGAGCTTGATATTGTGTTCGAGGACCCATATTTGTTGGTTATTGATAAGCAGCCCGGCCTGCTCTCTATGGCTAACAATTCGCGTCAGCAAACAGCGCAGACAGTTCTTAACCGCTATCTTGAGAAGGGTGGCGCCCGTAACACGTCGCACCTTGTTCACAGGCTCGACCGCGACACTTCGGGCCTTATGCTTTATGCCAAGGATGTGCAGACTCAACAGTCTCTCATCAATGGTTGGCAGCAGCTTGTAACCGACCGTCGCTACATAGCTTTGGTCGAGGGTGAGATGGAAGAGAAACGTGGCAGAATACAGTCGTGGCTCACCGAGGATAAACGTTTTATAACACATTCAAGTCCAGTGGATAACGGTGGAAAGTTTGCTGTAACACATTATAGTGTTCTTGCTTCGTCAAATGGCTATTCGCTTGTGGAATGTGTGCTTGAAACAGGTCGTAAAAATCAGATACGCGTTCATATGGCCGACCTTGGCCATCCTGTTGTGGGCGACCACAAGTATGGTAGCGCAGCCGACCCTATGCGCCGCCTCGGGTTGCACGCTTATATGCTTTGCTTCACTCATCCGGTAACCGGAAAGCACCTTCGTTTCGAGACTCCCGTTCCTTTGTGCTTTGAAAAGTTGTTGAATGGTTGATTTCCGGTTGAAAAGAGGTTGTTGCCTGTTGCTGCTCCTTCTTGCTGCCCAGTTGTTGGTGGCGCAGTCGGTACAAGAGGAGGGTGTCCGTCGCTTTCGTAAAGCATCGGCCGATTCGTTGTATATGCGCCCAAGCATTGTGAAAAAACAGCAGAAGGAGGCAGAACGCAAACTGAAGAGTGTTTCAAAAGGTAGCAAGTCGCGTGTGAAGAAGAGTGCTGTCGATTCGGTGCGCTTCACACCTCGCCGCTATGCGCTTGGTGAGCGCGTGATTATGCCGGGCGATACCGGGCACGACGTGAAGAGCGTGGCTAAAATTTTGGTTAAAAAACTTTACATAGATGAGTCTGAACTGAAATATACAGCCGATGGTGCAGTTGTTTATGATGCGGCTATGCAAAGGGCTGTAAAGCACTTTCAGGAGTTCAATGGTTTCTATGCCGACGGTATAATAGGACAATCGGTCATTAAGGCCTTGAGGAGGAAGAAATAGTCTTATTGTTTGAGTAACACAAAAGAGGACAGCCCCTTGTGCTTTTGGGGGCTGTCCTCTTTTTCTATTGTCTTTATTCCTGTTATTCGCTCAATGGAGCCTCATCGGGGTTGTTGGCATAATATTCGTTCCACTCCTCGAGGATTTTCTGCCAGTCTACAGCTTCGCCGTCGGCGATTGCTTCGGCCTGCTGCAGCGACTCTTCATACATCTTCTTTTCAGCGTGGCGTGCCTTCATTGCCTCTATTGTCGCTTCATCGAGCACCTGTATGCGGCCACGTCGCACGCACTCGTCAAAGTCCGACGGTCCAAAAGCTTTGCCTTGTATGTTGAAATCGGCAATGTTGAACTCGAACACGGTGCGCAGTGTGTGGCGCACCATCTTCTGTTGTGAGCGGTTGCCGGCCATTTTGCGGCCAAGAAGCTTGCGTATGATATCTATTTCGCGTTGCGAGAATTTCTTTCTTCCCATAGTCCTTTTCTGTTTATGGATGTAGTCTTATCTTTTTAAATCCTTGTAGTTTGACAGGCCGGGCCAGTGCGAGGGGGAGTATCTCTTCTCAACGGCGGTCTCTACAACGTCGGGAATGTTGCAGAAGAAGTCTATTCCGGTGAATGTCTCAAGGTGGTCTATGCTACATATTTCGGTCTGGCTTTCGCCGTCTACGTGCTTGAATAGCAGGCCTATGGATTTATAGGTGTTGTTCTTGAGGCAGAGCAATGCCATAAAATAGTAGTTGGGTATTGTGATGCAAGTGCCTTTTGACCAATATTCACCTTCTCTTATGGTGCCGCCCTTCACAACATAAAGCGTGTCGCAGAAATCGTCGTTTCGTCCCCAGCCTTGCACCAGGCCCTCGCAGTCGTTCCACGCGCCAATGTTGAAATCGTAGTACATTGGGGTTATGTTGCTGTAGTAGAATGTCTGTTCGTTGGCCTCTTTGGAGTAGATGCGGTCGTATGATGCTACAATGTGTCCGCGAACAAAACCGTTGCGGTTGATATCGTTTTTTGTGAAAACGGCACTTTCCGGCATATCGGGGTTGGGCTGAAACGGGTCTCCTCCCCATTCGGTCTGTTTCCAATTATCGCGTGTCCAGTTTATATCTCTGTTGCTGGGGTCGAATGTGAATGCAGTCCAGTGGCTGTGCTTGCGTGTGGGGTTGTGCGCGATGCTGTATGTTACATTTTCTATGCCGTTTACAGTTGTAGTGTGGGCAATGAACAGCTCATCTTCTTCAAGTGCGGGAACTTCTATGCGGCTTGTGTACTTTGCTAACCCAATGTTGGCATTGGTGTTTCCCGGTACTCCCTTGTCGGTGCCTGTATTTATGTTGCTGCACGCTATCAACAGTAGTGCGGTTAGCAGGGCTGTCAGTTTTTTCATTGGTTCTGCGGCAGTTTGAAGCTTGTTTGTTAATTTGTTGAAAAGTGGTTTATGCTCGTTTTACGGCATAAAAAAAGGTGTACTTCAAATACACCTTTCTTATATCTTGTTCCAGCGCTATCACTTCTTGATAGTTCTGCTGTAACGGCTCATAAACTTGTCCACACGACCAGCGGTATCGACCAACTTTGCCTTACCGGTGTAGAAGGGGTGTGAAGTGTTAGAGATTTCGAGCTTGATGAGGGGATAAGTCTCGCCTTCGAACTCAATGGTTTCCTTTGTGTTGCAGGTAGACTGTGAAAGGAAGCAGTCGCCATTTGACATATCCTTGAATACAACCGGACGATAACCTGCGGGGTGAATGTCTTTCTTCATTTTTCTATAGTTTTAAATTTTTATATGCCGTCGACACAATAAATGTGTATATAAGCTTTCGGAGCGCAAAGGTAGTAAATATTTTCTTCTTTGCAAAATGTTTGCCCTAAAATGTTGCTGAAAAATGCTTTGTTGGTTTTTAACGTAGAGGTGTGCAATGCACGGGCCGTTGCAATCAGTCGTCGCAGAAAATACTTGACCCCACTCTTATGTGGGTGCTGCCGTGTGCAATGGCGATGGGGTAGTCGTCGCTCATTCCGGCCGAGATGATGTTGAACCTCTCCTCTCCTGCAAAGTGTTTAGCCTTTATCTCGTTGAAGAGTTGCTGCGCAGTGGAAAACTCTTTTTCAATCTGCTCCCGGTTGTTGGTGTTGCTTGCCATACACATTATGCCTCGCAGCTCCACATTTTCCAGTGTGCGCCACTCCCCGGCATCGAGCAGTTCGCGGCACTCCTGTGGCGTGAGGCCGAATTTTGTCTCCTCTTGTGCTATGTGTATCTGCAGCAGGCAGGATATTTTGCGGCCGGCCTTTGCTGCCTGTCTATCAACCTCGCACAGCAACTTGTAGCTGTCTATGCTGTGTATGAGGTGGATGAATGGCGCAATGTACTTTACCTTGTTGGTTTGCAGGTGTCCAATAAAGTGCCAGTTTATATCCGGGGGCAGTGCAGCGTGCTTCGTTGTGAGGTCTTGTGCCTTGCTCTCTCCAAAATCGCGCTGTCCGGCTTCATAGGCCTGGGCAATGGCTTCTATGGGGTGATATTTGGACACAGCTATCAGCGTTACCCCTTGTGGAAGGGTAGCGCCAATGGCTTCAATTCTTTCTCCAATGGAGTTATGCCTCATAGTGGAAAATGTCTACAATGGCGCTCTCGTTTACCGATGCGAGGTTGTAGTCCATAATTGAATCCTCCATATGCTTGTTGAGGTTCTTTACAGCCGATGTAACATCCTCGGCCTTTACAAGGATGACAACAGATGACTTCTTCTCCTTGGCCGAAACCTCGTCAATGGTAACCATTGTTATTTTGCACTTGAACCACTTGTCGGCAGTCTCGCTTTGGCTGTCTACCAACTCGTTGTATTTTGTGCGTTCCATCTTGTTGATGTTGAACTCGCCTGTAACCTGTGGCTGCAGCTCCTTGGTTATGCGCTTCTCAATTTCGGTGAATGTGAAGCCTTGCACCAAATACACTTCATTAACCTTTGTGTTCAAGCCTTTCTCGCCCGGACGTTCGTATGTAACCTTTACTTCGAACCAACTCTGTACCATATTTTATTGTGTTTTAATTAGTTTTTTAAATATTCTGTAATAATTGCGCAAACGTGTGCGATGTGTAAATGCCTGTCCGCTGTTCACCAAGGCGGGGCACGGCTGTTGCGCAATGATGCAAAGTTAGCAAATGTAAAGTGTTATTTGTTGCTTTTTTGCTTTTTTTATGCAAAATATTTTTTTCGGCTGTTATTCAGTCTCAATACCAACGAAAGCAGGCGAAACTCCTCATCACTCTCATCAAAATCATACTCTTCATCAAGATAACTGCTTTGTGTTGCTGTGGAAAAGCTGTTGTTGAATAGGTCATAGCCCAAAAGGGCCAATTCCTGGCAGGGCAACATAGGCTCGCCGCTTTCGCGTGTGAGAGCGTCAATAAGCTCACTCAATTCCTTGTCTATCATATCCGTTCTATATTATTTGTTCTACATTGTTTCCTTGCGTGGGTGATGCTTGCGGTGCTGTGGTTGAGGGTGGCGGTGTGGCGCTTCACGCGCAAAGAAGTTTCCGTTGTCGATGCGGCGCTGCAGCGTTTGGGCATACTCCTTGAACGATGCAATGCCGCGTCTTGCCACGCCGCTCTCCATTGCTGCGCGTGCCACGGCGGCAGAAACCTCGCACAGTAGGCGCCTGTCGCCGGGCTTGGGCAGTATGTAATCGGTGCCAAAGCAGAGCTTGTGTCCATACTCCTCCTCTACGCACTGCGGCGTCTCTTCGCGTGCAATCCTTGCTATGGCCTCGGCAGCAGCCCTCTTCATCTGTTCGTTTATGGTGGTCGATAATGTGTCAAGCGCACCCCGGAACAGATAGGGGAAGGCTATGACGTTGTTAATTTGATTTGGGCTGTCGCTGCGGCCGGTGGCTACAATGGCGTCGGGGCGCAGCTCTTTTGCACGAAGGTAGGGTATCTCGGGCGTGGGATTGGCCAAGGCAAATATTATTGGCTTTGCAGCCATCAAGGCAAGGTCATCATCTCGCAGAATATCTCCGCGCGAGAGTCCAATGAAAATATCGGCTCCTTTTAATGCGTCGTGCAGCGTCTCTGCGCTGTTGTTGGTGGCGAAGCGTGCCTTCAGTGCTGTGAGGTCGGTGCGGCGGCTGTTAATCACTCCTTTGCTGTCTACCATTGTAATCTGTTCTTTGTTTATGCCCATCTCCACAAGCATAGCTGCGCTTGAGAGCGCTGCTGCACCGGCTCCGCAAATGACAATCCTTGTGTCGCCCGGCTTGCGGTTGGTGATTAGACAGGCATTGAGCAGTGCGGCGCTTATTGTAACAGCTGTGCCGTGCTGGTCATCGTGCAGCACGGGAATGTCGAGCAGCTCGCGCAGACGCTTTTCAATGTAGAAACATTCCGGTGCCTTTATATCCTCAAGGTTTATGCCGCCGAACGTTGGGGAGAGTGCCTGAACGGTGGCAATGAACTTGTCGGGCTCCTCCTCGCTCAGCTCAATGTCAAAGGCGTCAATGTCGGCATAGCTCTTGAAAAGCATCGCTTTGCCCTCCATCACAGGCTTTGCGGCCAGTGCTCCTCTGTTGCCAAGCCCAAGCAGGGAACTGCCGTTCGTTACAACAGCAATGAGATTGCCTTTATTGGTGTAGCGATAGGCTTTCCAACGCTCTTTGCTTATCTCTACAGCCGGTGCGGCAACGCCCGGAGTGTAGGCCAATGACAGCTGTTCGGGGGTCTCTATGGGCTTGGTGGCAGCAGTGGCGGTTTTGCCGGCGCGTCCGGCGCTGTGGTATTCCAGCGCTTTTATCTTCAATGTATCATCCATCTTTTTTTATTTTCTAAACAGCAGATGTGGCATTTTGTTTGTGTTTTCACATTAAATGGCTATCTTCGCATTATAATATTCACATTGTTATGGAGAATTTTTTGGAACTTTTGAAAAAGAGACGCAGCTCGCGTGTTTTCACCGATGAGCTTATAGATAAGGAGACTGTGTGCAACATACTGAAGGCGGCGCTTATGTCGCCATCGGGCCACCGATATAATCCCTGGGAGTTTGTGCTTGTGGAGGATAAAGCTGTGCTCAAAGCCTTATCCCAAAGCAAGGCACACGGTGCAGGTCTGCTCGATGGTGCTGCAATGGCAGTTGTGGTTCTTGGAGATACCACAAAAACCGATGTGTGGATAGAGGATTGCTCCATTGCCACCGTGATAATGCAGCTTGCAGCCGAGGACCTCGGCATTGGCAGTTGTTGGGTGCAGATACGCCGCCGCGAGGATGCCTCTGGCAATTTGGCCGAGGACAATGTGCGTGCGCTGTTGAACGTGCCACAGCACTATGCTGTGCTCTCCATTGTGGCGCTTGGCCACAAGGCACGTGAGGCTGCACCATTCGATGAGGAGAAGATGCAGTGGGAAAAGGTACATATCGGCAGCTTTGGCAATGAAGGATGATATTGTTATAGTTGGTGCCGGTAATATGGCTACCGCGCTTGCCGTTGCTCTTGAGAAGGTCGGCAGGGCCCCTGTTGCTGTGTGGAGCCGCACGCAACAGTCGGCGCAGATGCTTGCCGACAGGGTGGGGGCCGATTGGCACTGCAACATAGATGCCCTGCCGCAGGCAGGCATTGTCATAATATCCGTGGTAGACAGCGCTCTGCGTGAAGTGGCAGCCAAGGTGTCGGCCCATTTCCCAAATTCAATAATTCTGCACACTGCCGGCAGCATACCAATGGATGCCTTGCACGAGGCCGGGGCTGCTCGCTATGGCGTGCTCTATCCAATGCAGACTGTGAACAAGAGCAACGTGGTGCCACTCGATGATGTTACTGTTTTTGTAGAGGGGTGCGATGCCTCTGTTACACAAGCGGTTGAGGCACTTGCGCACACAATCAGCAACAAGGTGGTCTATGCAACAAGCCGTCAGCGTACGGTGTTGCACGTTGCGGCAGTCTTTGCCTGCAATTTTCCCAATGCTGTCTATAATATGGCTGCCGAACTGCTTGAGAGCAACGGCTTGCCGTTTGACTCAATGCTTCCCCTCATTGATGAGGCGGCTCGCAAGGTGCATCTTATGTCGCCCCGCGAGGCACAGACAGGCCCGGCACGGCGTGGCGATAGAAATGTGATATCATCCCACAAAGCGATGCTCAATGATGAGCTTGCTGCAATATATGACCAATTGAGCGACTACATAATAAAAAGGAACAACAATCTATGATAAACTACGACCTGAAAAAAATAAAAGCACTAATCTTTGATGTTGATGGAGTGCTGAGCCGCGAGACAATATCAATGTATCCCAGCGGGGAGCCAATGCGCACCGTGAACATAAAGGATGGTTATGCACTGCAACTTGCCGTGAAAGCAGGTTTCAATGTGGCCATAATAACCGGCGCGCGCACCGAAGCCATAAAGGTGCGCTATCACGGCCTTGGTATTAAGGATGTATATACAGGTGCCTCCATAAAGAAGGATTGTCTCGAGGAACTTATGCTGATGTATGAGCTGCAGCCCGAAGAGATGCTTTATATGGGCGATGATATCCCCGACTATGAGGTGATGCAGATTGTGGGGTTGCCTGTTTGCCCGGCCGACGCCGCAATGGAAATCAAGCAACTCTCAAAATATATCTCTCCGATAAATGGTGGCGAAGGCTGTGGCCGCGATGTTATTGAACAGGTGATGCGTGCACAGGGAAAATGGATGGATGAGGCCAATGCCTTTGGCTGGTAAATTGTTGAAAAACCCGCCCTTTGACGCGCACGAAATGCCTTACTCTTTTTGGGGAGGCATTTTGTTGTTTATAAAATAGTATGCAATATCCGTTGTCTCTCCCAATAAAAAAGCATACGATTTTATAATCTGATATAAAATCCTTGCAGTCTCTTTATTTACTCAAATAAAAATCAAACATCAAGCCACCGCCGGGGCGATTATAGGCAGTTATTGTGCCGCCGTGGAACAGCACTGCGTGTTTAACGATTGCAAGTCCAAGGCCTGTGCCTCCCTTTTGGCGAGAGCGACCTTTGTCCACGCGATAGAAACGCTCAAAAAGGTGTGGTAAATGTCTCTGCTCAACACCCTTGCCGTCATCCTCAAAGCGGATGCAACACATCTTATCGTTGTTTTCGAGCAATGTTATGTAGATGTTTTGCCCTTCGGAATAGGCAATGGCATTCTCGGTCAGGTTGCGGAATATGGAGCCAATCAAATTGGGGTTACCGTTGATGATAACCTCATCGCTGAAATTCGTATGCAAAATCAGACGTTCTTCTTTGGGCATCACTCTTAACTCCTCGGCAACCTCATCTATTATTTCGTTGATTACCACACTTTCCCGGCTAATGAGGGAACTTCCATCCTCCATTCGTGTAATAAGCGACACTTCGTTAAGCAGTCGGCGAAGGCGCTCATTATGCGTGTAGCAACGCTCAATCAATTCTTGTCGTTTTTCATCGCTTAGTGCAATTTCAGATAATAAAGTTTCAAGGCATACTTGAATGGATGCTACGGGTGTCTTCAGTTCGTGGTTGATGTTGTTGGTGAGTTGTCGTTTTAGGCGATTTTGTTCTTGTTCAGCCTCGTAGCGATTGACCCGCTCTATGTCCTTCCCAAGTTTGCGGGTGGTAAAATATGCCACCACGCTCATCGCAATGGTAATTGAAATCATTACAACAAGGAATGACCAATCTGCTTCGAGCAGGTCCTGCAGGGTGCTTGAATATGGTATAGCCGTGCGTACAACAACCCGCTTGCCACGCGTTGCAGAGTAAAAGTATTCAACTCCATCACTGGTGGATTGTCTGCTGATATTATGCCCCGAGCCTCTAACTATGGCATCGGCTACTTCTGGGCGATTTTTGTGATTGTCCAGCGAGTCGAGTGGTATGGCATTGTCGTATATAACAGCCCCCGAAAGAGTGATGATAGATATTCGCAGCTCATCAAAAGGCTTGTCGTGTGTGGCAATGTAATCTTCAAACGGCTCACCATCTTCAACCGTAGTGAGCAGGTGGCGGTTATATTGCTGCAACTGAGCATTTAAGAAATCCGATTTATAGAGCTTCTCGCGGTTATATTGGTAAAAAATGAAAGAGAATGTTATTGTCCACGAAAAGGTGAGCAGCATAACAAACAGCTGCTTGTGGTAGGAGAGTCTAATCACGGAAGCCATAGCCAAAGCCTGAACGGGTTACAATGTAGGAACCGTATGCACCTATTTTAGAACGCAAACGGGTTATATTTACGTCAATTGTGCGGTCGAGCACCACAACTTCATTGCTCCACACGCGAGACAAAATCTGTTCTCTGGAACAAATTTTCCCCCTGTGTGAAATGAGATAGGCCAGTAACTCAAACTCCTTTCGGGTGAGCTTCACCTCTTTGCCATCTACGGTGCAACGCTTGAACTCCAAATCAAGATGCAAATCTTCCACCTTAAGTGTGTTGTTTTTCTCGCCGTCTGCAGGAGTGGGGGATTTATGCCCCGATGTTCGTCTTAGCACACTTTTCACACGCGCTATTACATTGCGAATGGTGTAGGGCTTCATTATATAATCATCGGCACCGAGGTTTAGTCCCATAACCATATCATCCTCCGTATCGCGGGCCGTACAAAAGATAATGGGGATATTGGCTGTAACAACATCGGCTTTCAGCATTTTAGCCATCTTTATACCGCTTATTTCGCCCATCATAATATCAAGTAGAATGAGTGAATACTCTTTGATATTGTAGCCAAGCGCTTGTTCTGCACTAAAGGCAATATCAACATCATACCCCTCATTCTCGAGATTCAGTTTCAAGACCTCGCACAGAGTCTCTTCATCATCCACTATTAAAATGCGTTCTGTTGCCATTGACTTATCATATAATCACTCCGCAAAAGTAAAGAGATTTGGCGAATGGAGAAACGTTCAAATCAAGATTTAATAAAAATGTAATATTTTGCCAACTGTGGGCTTTTTCACCAAAGCCTAATTGTTTTGAAACATTTATGAAATATGTTGCCAATACTTTTGCGGTGTGAAAAACAAAAAACAGTCATTAACTTGAAATCTCATTTAATTATGAAGAAAATTGTAATCTTGGCAGGTCTTTTAGCCTGCATTGGTGTTAAGGCACAGAATGCCGCAACCTTGGAGCCCAAGGGAAAGGCTATCGTTCAGGTATTCGGAAACTTCCACGCTGGATTTGACGGGCAGAACAACGATATGGGGTTTGAGCTCGACCGCAGCTACCTGGGCTACGAGTACAAGCTCGATGATGGTCTGACCGTAAAAGGTGTAATGGATATTGGGCAGTCCAGGAGCATAGATGACTACCATCGCATTGCCTACATCAAGAATGCTATGGTATCGTGGAAGAGGGGTAACCTTACTCTTAATGGCGGTCTCATCTCAACCACGCAGTTCAACTTCCAGGAGAAGTTCTGGGGCTATCGATACATTATGAAATCGTTTCAGGACCAATACAAGTTTGGCAGCAGTGCCGACCTGGGTGTCTCTGCCTCATACAAATTTGCCGATTGGGTTTCGGCCGATGTAATAATTGTAAACGGCGAAGGCTATAAAAAGATACAGAAAGGCAACGGCTTCAACTATGGTTTGGGCGCAACATTTACACCCGTTAAAGGCCTTCAAATGCGTTTGTATGGCGGTTTGAATGACAGTGGCGAGAGCGGCAAGGCAGGTGTGGTGAATATGGCCGGTTTCATTGGTTACAAAAACAAGGATTTTGCCATTGGTGCAGAGTATAGTCATATGCTAAACGCTTCCAACACCCAAGGCAATGAGCAATTCGGCTACTCGGTGTTTGGCTCGGTCAAGGTGGCAGAATTTGCAGAGCTCTACGCCCGCTTCGATGACCTGTATTCAAACAATGATTGGAATATTGCCAAGGATGAGAGTGCTGCAATACTTGGAGCACAGTTCCAACTAGGCAAGTATGTGAAGGTTGCCCCCAACTTCCGAATGAGTATGCCAAAGGCAGATGGCGCAAAGAGCACCCATTCGGCCTACATAAACTGCTATTTCGGTTTCTAAAGACAATCGGTTGATTTTTTTAACATAAGAATATATGAAAAAGTTATTTTCGTCAATTATGACATTGGCTGTTGCCCTTGCTCTTGCAGCTTGTGGCGGTAATTCAAATGATGGTGGCCGTAAGGCTCAGGAACTCTCGGGCGCAGGTGCAACATTCCCTCTCCCGTTCTACAATGTCGTGTTCGAGAATTTTGCTCAGGTAAATGGTGATGCCGTTGCTTACGGTGGCATAGGTTCCGGTGGCGGCGTGCGCAACTTACGCGATAAGATTGTTGATTTTGCCGGTAGCGATGCCTTCCTGTCGGATAAAGAGATGGCAGAAATGTCCCCGGTAGTACATATCCCAACTTGTATGGGTGCAGTTGTATTGGCCTACAACCTTGATGGCGTAGGTGAACTCAAGCTATCGGGTGAGGTGATTGCCGACATTTTTGCCGGTAATATCAAGATGTGGAACGATGAGCGTCTGGTTGCACTCAATCCCGATGTAACTCTTCCGGCAGAAGCTATCATCCCTGTGTTTCGTTCAGACGGCTCGGGTACAACATTCGTTTTCACCGACTATTTGACAAAGGTCAGCCCTATGTGGAAAGATAAGTTCGGTGCAGGCAAGTCGGTCAATTTCCCTTCGGGGCAGGCTGCAAAGGGTAACCCCGGTGTGGCCGCTGTAATCAAGCAGACCAAGAACTCCATTGGTTATGTGGGTTCGGAATATGCCTTTGCGCAGAAGATTCCATACGCAAAAATTCGTAATAACCGTGGCGAATTCGTTAAAGCTACCGCCAACAGCATCTCGGCAGCTGCTTCGGGAGAGATTCCTGCCGACACACGTTGCTCTATTACCAATGCCGATGCTGCGGGTGCATATCCGATCTCAACATTTACCTGGGTGATTATCTATAAGGAACAGAACTACTCTGACCGCAGTAAAGAACAGGCAATGGCAACACTTGACCTTTTGAAATATATTCTTTCCGATGAGGCGCAGAACATTACCTCTGAGGTACACTATGCTCCGCTTCCTGCCAAGGCAAAGGAGTTGAGCATGGTAAACTTGAAGAGTGTAACTTTTGATGGAGTGGCAATATTGCAATAACAGAAAGCAATGAGCGATAAATTATATAAAATCCTGTTGTTTGCAGCTGCACTGATAATGCCGATAGTGTGCGGGGGCGTGCTCTACGCCCTCGTTACCGATGCCTATGAAGCGTTTGAACATTTCGGTTTCTTTAAGTTTCTAACCTCGGCCGAGTGGAGCTACACTCAAGGTGCTGAAAAGTACGGTGCATTGCCCTTCATTACGGGTACGCTGATGACGACCTTGCTTGCACTAATCTTCTGTATTCCTTTTTCTCTTCCCGTGGCACTGTTTGTTGGCGAGTATTTCAAGGGAACACGAGTGGCGGCGTTGTTGAGCACAGTTACCGATTTGCTTGCAGGCATTCCCTCAATCATCTATGGTCTATGGGGATTCTACACATTGCGACCAATCATTATGGCTCTCAATATCTCGCCACAAGGCTCCGGCATATTGACCGCTTCGCTGGTCTTGGCGATTATGATTATCCCTTATGCGGCATCCCTCAGTGCCGAGTTTATCAAGATGGTGCCGAATGACCTGAAGGAGGGTGCGTATAGTCTTGGTGCAACCCGTGCCGAGGTGATACGTAAAGTGGTCTTTCCCGTTGCAGGTTCAGGTATCTTTTCATCCTATATCCTGGCAATCGGGCGTGCTCTGGGCGAGACAATGACCGTAACGATGCTCATAGGAAATACCAACAACATCCCCAACTCCATCACCTCAACAGGTAATTCAATGGCTTCAATTATCGCCAACCAATTTGGTGAGGCCGATGATTTGCGACTCTCATCACTAATTGCTATCGGTTTGATTTTATTCTTGATAACCGCAGCAATCAATTTGGTGGGTAAGATAATGATTAAACGAGCAAGAATTGTGTAATATGAGTAGATTAAGACTTAAAAAACGCTTGGTAAATGATAAACTTATGCTATGGAGTGTGTGCCTTCTTGCAACTCTCACGGCCGTGCCACTATTTGCTGTTTTAGGCGAAGTGCTGCTGCGTGGCTATGACCAGCTCTCGTGGTCGTTCTTTACCGAGCCCACCCCAACGGCATATAGAGCAATGAAGGCCATTGAGGCAGGAGAACCTATACCGGGTGGTATAGCCAACGGTATCATCGGTACGATGATTATGCTGGGGATGGCTGCTCTTGTTGCAGTCCCAGCGGGTATTTTATGCGGTACATTCCTTGCTGAGAATCCCAAGAACCGTTTTGCCCAAGTAGTAAGTTACCTTACTGACTTGCTGCAAGGTACACCGTCTGTCATTATAGGCATCATCACCTACATTTGGGTGGTTGTTCCTATGAAGGGGTATTCTGCAATCGCCGGCAGTGTGGCACTCTGCATTATGATGCTTCCGCTTATCATCCGTTCTACCGAGGAGACGCTTAAAATCCTCCCTGCATCGCTCAAGGAAGCCGGGTTGGCGTTGGGTGGCAACAAAGCGCGTGTGATGCTCAAAGTGCAATTGCCGGCCGCCTTTGGAGGTATCTTCACGGGAGTATTGCTTGCCATTTCACGAGTGATTGGAGAGACAGCACCGCTGATGTTTACCGCACTCGGTTGTTCGCTTATACGCTTCTCCATAGATAAGCCCATCTCGGCAGTTCCCTTGCTTATATGGGAGTTCTTCAACGACCCTAACCTGCAAGAGCTTGTTTGGGGTGCCTCGCTCTTCCTGCTGTTGTTTGTACTTACATTAAATCTTACCGCTAAATATCTTGCAAAGAAATGGAATCAGTAAAACCAATATTAGAGTTCAAGAAGACTTGCGTATCATATACCAAGCAAACAATGGCTGTGAAATATGTGTCGGCAGCCATTGAACGAAATACAATCACTGCAATTATGGGCCCTTCGGGCTGTGGCAAATCGACACTCCTGCGTGCCGTAAACCTTATGCATAACCTCTATCCCAATATCCGAGTCGATGGTGAAATTCTGCTTAATGGCGAGAATATCCTGGCAATGGAGCCTGTGGATGTGCGTCGCCGTGTGGGTATGGTTTTCCAGCGTCCTGCACCGTTCCCCACAATGAGCATCTACGACAATGTCTTGTCGGGTTTTGAATTAAACGGCATCAAGCTCTCCAAGGTCGAAAAAGATGCAACCGTTGAGCGTTGCCTGCGCAGTGTCGCCCTGTGGGACGAGGTGAAGGATGTACTCAACAAGAAAGGAACGTTTCTCTCGGGCGGTCAGCAACAGCGATTGTGCATAGCCCGTGCCTTGGCGATGAAGCCCGATGTGCTCCTAATGGATGAGCCTACTTCGGCTCTAGACCCCATTGCTACAAAACACATCGAGGAGTTGCTGTTGGAGCTACAGAAGGAGGTTACAATCCTCATCGTTACTCATAATATGGGGCAGGCAAAGCGCGTATCTTCAAAATCTATGTTTATGTATTTGGGCGAGTTGGTCGAGTATGGAGATACAGAAACAATGTTCAATAACCCGGAAGATGAGCGTACAAAGGCTTATTTGACAGGAAAAATGGGCTAATTCCAATAATTTTGATAATTAATAGAACTTCTTTTCATCTTTTTTTTGTGTTGTGGCTCCTGTTGTGTGTATAAATTGTTTTGTGTTATTCTATCTTTAACATAAGCATAATCTGTTTGAAACATTTTTGAAACATATTTTATGTTATTTCGCGGCAGAAATGATGCATTGTTTTAGTGGATATTTGCAGTAGACCGGAATATATGATGCACCCACCGTGAAATATACAAACAAGCTCTATTTATCTCATTTACTTGCTGTACTATGAAATTTACACAGTTGTGGGCATTGAATATTGAGGAAATATGTTATTTTTGCAGAATGGGAGTTTTTCATAACAAATGAGCCTGAAAAATATATTAAGATATCTTTTCCCTCTTTTGATTGTTGCAATTGCGTTGCTTTGCAATGTGGAGGAGTGTCATTCGGTGGCTGTTGAAGACACCGCCGAGGTGTTGGCGTGTGATGATACTCCCGAAACTCTTGACTCCCAAGAACTCCTGGAGCCTTTTGCGCATCCCGCAGGTTTGCTGTTTCCGCGTCGTGTGGCCGGTGCAAGTGCTGTTCGTCTGCAGGGTTTTGCAAAGAGGGGTGCCAATGGATACAAGAATAATCTTGAATTTCTCAAGGCCGGCAAGGTTGTTAATGCCGGTGCCAGAAGTTATATTCGTGAAGAGTCTTTAAATATCCACTATCTGTTTATCAAACCCACTCGGCGATTGATTGGCTTTGGTAAACTTCTCATTTAGCCATTTTGCATATATTAGTGAATATGTAGCATATTCCTTGTTTGTTGGAATGTGCTACGCAGCCTGTGTGCGGGCTTAACATCAATTTGTTGTTTGTATAATATGGTATTAAATGAATGGAAATGTTATTGGGGTGCGTTGCGTTAAGGCGTGTGTGGCGTTTCTCCGTTAATTTATTTTTGATAGTATGGAGTATTTAATTCTTTTGGCATCTTTGGCCGGAATAGTGTTTGGTGCCGATTTTTTGGTTGGCGGCTCAGTTTCAGTTGCCAGAAAATATGGAGTTTCCGACTTTGTCGTTGGAGCAGTGATAGTGGGTATGGGTACTTCTATGCCCGAATTTGTGGTAAGTTTTATTGGGGCATTGAACGGTAATGCCGATGTTGCTGTTGGCAACGTTGTCGGCTCCAATATATTCAATGTTATGGGGATATTGGGACTTACAGCCCTGTTCTTCCCTGTTGCCGTGGACAAAAGGAATATGAAATTTGAGTTGCCGTTTTGTCTCTGTGTTTCAATATTGCTCACACTTCTTGCACTCAATTTCTTCAATGGTGCGGCACCTTCTATCGGCAGGGCCGACGGTGTGCTGTTGTTGCTTGCTTTTGCGGCTTTTATGTGCTTTTCCTTTATACGTGATAGAAAGAACCCTGTTGCCGTTGATGGTGAAACGGTCAAGGCTCCCTTGTGGCTCTCTGTGGTGAAAATTGTGGGTGGACTTGCACTTCTTATAACAAGTTGCGACCTGTTTGTGGATAATGCTGTGGCAATAGCAAAAACCTTTGGTGTGAGCGATGCTTTCATCTCTCTCACCCTCATTGCTTGTGGAACATCGTTGCCGGAGCTTGCAGCTTCAATTGCTGCGGCTGTGAAAAAGAATACTGATATGGCTCTTGGCAACATAATTGGCTCCAATATCTTCAACATTACTTTTATTTTAGGACTCAGTTCAATGGTTATGCCGCTTACATCTTCGGGTATATCCTACGTGGATTATGCTGTTATGATAGCGGCGGCACTCCTTCCGCTGCTCTTTGGAATGAAAAGGCGTGTAGGCAGGGTAGATGGCGCTTTGTTGATTGTTTGTTTTATAATATATAATTGGTATCTTGTAACAAATCAAATTAGTTGATATGGGATTTTTTCAGATTTTTACACTGCTGGGAGCATTGGGAATGTTCCTCTATGGTATGAACCTTATGAGTTCCGGTTTGCAAAAGGCGGCCGGCGATAAATTGCGTGGTTTCTTGTCGGCTATGACATCCAACCCCTTCAAGGGTGTTATGACAGGTTTGGGAGTAACATCTGTTATACAGTCGTCATCGGCAACAACGGTGATGGTGGTGAGCTTTGTGAATGCCGGTTTGCTCACTCTTGTTCAGGCCATTGGCGTTATTATGGGTGCAAATATTGGTACAACTGTTACAGCCTGGATGGTCTCCTGGCTGGGCTTCAAGGCCGATATCTCTATCCTTGCTGTGCCTTTGATGCTATTCGGCTTCCTTTTCTCCAATTCAAAGAGGGACAATCGCAGGAATATTGGTGAGCTGATTGTTGGTTTCAGCCTCCTGTTCTTGGGACTTTCGTTTATGAAGGAGTCGGTCCCCGACCTCAAGCAGACTCCCGAGGTGCTCGACTTTGTAACCTCTTGGGCTTCGCACGGTTTCGGCTCGGTATTGCTCTTCCTGGCTTTTGGTACTGTGCTCACACTTGTGTTGCAGTCATCATCGGCAACAATGGCCATCACGCTCATAATGCTCAGTATGGGTTGGATTCCGTTCGATATGGCTTGCGCTATGGTGCTCGGCGAGAATATTGGTACAACCATCACCGCAAACATTGCAGCTTCTGTGGGTAACACCCAGGCAAAGCGTGCTGCAATGTCGCACACGGTGTTCAATGTGTTTGGCGTAATTTGGGCTTTGATACTCTTCAAACCGTTCCTTGGGGTTGTAGGCTTCATAACAGCAACTCTGTTTGGCCTGCCCAATCCTGCGGCTGAAGGCTTTTCTGTACCCGAAACGGCCGATGGTGTCATTGCCCCCGAAAGCAGTGCAGCTCTCTATGGTCTGTCAATGCTGCACACTCTTTTCAACTTGGTTAATACCCTCATTTTGGTGTGGTTCACAAAGTATATAGCACGCCTTGTGAGTTGGATTGTGCGTGCGCCCGAGAAACAGGAGAAAGAGGAGTACAGGCTCAAGTATATCTCGGCAGGTCCTCTTGCTACTCCCGAATTGTCGGTGGAGCAGGCCTTTAACGAGGTCATTCATTTTGCCCAGATATCAAAGAGTGGAGCAGGCTATGCCAGGGAGGCTGTCAATGTGGCCGATACAGACAAGTTTGAATCGTTGAGGGAGAAACTTGTGAAGTATGAGGAGATTTCCGACCGCATAGAGTATGAGATTGCAACATTCCTCAACGGTGTGTCGGCCGAGGAGGTGAGCGAAAGCACATCGCGCAAGATAAAGGCAATGTACAAGATTGTTGGTGAGCTTGAGTCTTTGGGTGATTCGGGTGAGACTGTCAGCCGCATCCTCTCAAGAAAGAATATTCACAAGCGACAGTTCGATGCCGATGCAATGAAGAATCTCAATGCAATGGCCGATGCCGTGGAGGATGCTTATGATGTGATGATTGACAACCTTAATGCGGCGCACAAGGGCGAGTTGGAGAGTATTTCAAATGCCTACAATGCCGAGGAGCGTAT
Source organism: Bacteroidaceae bacterium (assembly GCA_045654645.1). Classification (GTDB taxonomy): domain Bacteria; phylum Bacteroidota; class Bacteroidia; order Bacteroidales; family Bacteroidaceae; genus HGM04593. Next base: position 81,948 of record JAZONR010000060.1, on the reverse strand, counting down.
CAACACCTTGAGAAACAATCTGCGTGATGCTGCAATAGAGGAGATAGACAATGGAGAGAAAAACTACCACACAAGTGTCTATTATATGGACCTTTTGAACACCTATGAGCGTATGGGCGATTATATAATAAATGTCTCCCAGGATATTGAGCGTGGCTTCTTGCACCGATAAAGAGTATTTTTATATGATGAAAAAATCGCAGACAGGTGGCCTGTCTGTGATTTTTTTTGTATGTTTGTGCATAATTGCTACAAAGATTTTCATTTATGCTTGACAACCTTAAAAAATATAAAGTGATACTTGCGTCGGCATCGCCACGGCGCAGGGAACTGCTTGGCGGCATTGATATCGATTTTGTGGTACGCACCCTGCCCGATGTTGATGAGTCCTTCCCCGCAGAACTGAAGGGTGGGGATATACCTCTTTATATATCGAAGAAGAAGGCCGATGCCTATCGCCCCGTTATGGCCGATGATGAACTTGTCATTACAGCCGACACCATTGTGTGGCTCGACGGCGTTGCGCTGGGAAAGCCCACCGGTGAAGCCGATGCGCGCCGTATGTTGCGCACTATGTCGGGCAAGGCCCATTCGGTGTTTACAGGTGTAACAGTTACCACCAAAGAGCTGCAGCGCTGCTTTGTGGCGCAGTCCGATGTTACGTTTGCCGCACTCACCGACGAGGAGATAGAGTATTATGTTGAGAAGTACCGCCCAATGGACAAGGCCGGCTCCTATGGTGTTCAGGAGTGGATTGGCTACATTGGCATAACCGGAATTGTGGGCTCCTATTTCAATGTGATGGGGCTGCCGGTGCAGAGACTCTACAATGAACTGAAAACCATTCCTTGAGACCTCTACAGGCAATGAGTGTCAGCTGTTGATATTTTTTTGAGAAAAAATCGGATTTAGTCTTTGTATTGCGCTCTCCTTGCACTATCTTTGCGTGTCCAAAGAAGAATGTTTTGGACGCAATTCGTTTGATAATATAAAAATAGAAAATATGTCTGAAACAAAATTCATCTTTGTTACAGGTGGTGTTGCATCATCACTCGGAAAAGGTATCATCTCGGCATCTATCGGTAAGTTGCTTCAAGCGAGAGGGTACAAGGTTACAATCCAGAAATTCGATCCGTATATAAATGTTTCTCCCGGAACCTTAAATCCGCAGGAGCACGGCGAGTGCTACATCACAATCGATGGCCACGAGGCCGACCTCGACCTTGGACACTATGAGCGTTTCACCGATATTCACACCACACGTTGGAACACCTTCACCACCGGTCGCATATATAGCGAGGTTATTGAGAAGGAGCGTCGTGGCGAGTATCTTGGCAAGACTGTTCAGGTAATCCCCCACATCACCGATGAAATCAAGCGCAAGATGAAGCGCGGCAGCACAAAGGAGAAGTTCGACTTTGTGATTACCGAAATTGGTGGCACTGTGGGCGACATCGAGGGTCTTCCCTTCCTCGAGGCTATTCGCCAGCTCAAGTGGGAACTTGGTCGTCGTGCAGTGTGTGTGCACCTCACATACGTTCCCTATCTTTCTGCTGCAGGTGAGCTCAAGACCAAGCCCACACAGCACTCCGTTAAGCAGCTGCAGAGCCTTGGCATACAGCCCGACTGCCTTGTTCTCCGTGCCGAGCACAAGTTGAGCAGCGGCCTTTGCAAGAAGGTGGCAAGTTTCTGCAATGTTATGCCCGACTGTGTTGTGCAGAGCCTCGATGTTCCCTCAATCTATGAGGTGCCTATCAAGATGCAGGAGCAGGGTCTCGATGCAGCAATCCTGCGCCTCACAGGCGAGGAGGTTGGCGAGACTCCCGAGATGAAGCCCTGGCGCACATTTGTTGAGCGTCGCAACAATGCCAAGAGGGTAATCAATATAGGTCTTGTTGGTAAGTACGACCTGCAGGATGCCTACAAGAGTATCCACGAGAGCCTTTCACAGTGCGGTACATACAACGACTGCAAAATCAAGCCCCACTTCATAAACAGCGAGAAGATTACCGAGGAGAATGTTGCTCAGGCACTCAAGGGTATGGATGGTTACATCATCTGCCCCGGTGTGGGTCCCCGTGGTTTCGAGGGTAAGGTGATAGCTGCTAAGTATTGCCGCGAGAACAATCTTGTTACACTTGGTATTGGTCTTGGTATGCAGGTTATGGCAATAGAAATTGCACGCAACATCCTTGGTTATGCCGATGCCAACAGCTACGAGATGAACGAGGCTACAACCCACCGCATAGTTGATATTATGGAAGACCTCAAGAGCGTGGGCAATCCCTTTGGCACAATGCGTCGCGGTGGTTACGACACTGTAATTGCAAAGGATAGCAAGGCCTATGCAATCTATGGCGAAGAGAAGATTGTAGAGCGCCACTATCACCGCTTTGAACTTAACACCGAATATCGCGATGAACTTGTTGGCGCCGGTTTGGCTTGCACAGGTGTTCACCCCGACAGCGGCCTGGTGGATATTGTTGAATTCCCCGCTTGCGACTGGTATATGGGTGTAATCTACGAGCCACAGTACTCAAGCACAGTTCTTCACCCCTCACCCGTTGTTATGGATTTTGTAAAGAATGTAGTATCGCGTAAGGGATAACTTCTTTCACACATATATTTACGACATCCACAGGCCGACGGCCTGTGGATGTCGTTTTTTGTGGCATAGAATGAAAGCTCAACCTCTCTTCTGTGTTAATTTTTCCATAGGTTGCCCCAGCTTCCGCCGCTTTCGCTATCTTCATCGCTGCTGCTTGTGTGCAACCCCCTTGCGGCAGGGGCCGACGCAGCAATAATATTTTCGGTAACTACAATAATTCTCTCTGTTCTTGGTGCCTGGTAATTCCTTTTCTTCATTTCTATTCAAGTTTAAAGTTCATTGTGAATAACACGTTATAGCTGCAGTTTGTTCTTCATTGGGATGGTTTGTTATTGTTCTCTGCTTTAATTAGTGGAATGTCTGCTCCTTGGAATTTGCTGCAGGTTTTATGAGAAAAATAAATTGGCAATGGACCTTGTAACAAAAATGGTTCTAAACCGTCATTATAGTGAAACAATGTAAAAATTATGAATAACGAAACTGTTGGGTTGGTGGTTCTCCCAGCAGTCGAGGATATGTTGCAGAGTCTGGTTGCACCATTTAGCCCGTTCAGGGCATAAAAAAGTAGTGTGCAATGTGAATGTGGCATATCCTCTTTTATATAATAAGGTTTCTCAATTCTTGCTATCCGTCTTTCTTCTTCAATATATTTTAACTATTTTCGCATCAATTAAATAGCATTGCAATGAGAAAACTTATATCTGCACTTCTGTTACTATTCAGCTTAGGGAATTTGTCTGCTCAGGAGAGTTCCATCCCCGGTGATAATGTGATGCGATTTTATCGCCTGGCAATACCTGTTACATTAAGCTCCTATGAACAGGACCTTAATGCAGATTACGGTAGAGTGAAGCTCTTTTGGCAAGAGTGCGAGGAGTATCTGAACAACATCTATGTTCCGCTTGGTTTCTGCTTCGATGTTATTGAAGATGAAAGGCTTGTGCTGCACGAAAGGAATTTGATTGATGAGAATATCTATAATGCTCCAAGCTTTGGAACGGAGCTGCTCAACGAACTAATTTCTTCTGCCTCCTATGATATTGGTATGTGGGTAACGCATCGCGATGATTATGAGGAGAATAGCGGTCTCTCTATTGAGAACGGTGCATATCTCAACTCTACAAAAGCCAGCGGCTATGCCAAGACCGACAAGTGGGTTGTTGCGCACGAAATAGGGCACCTGCTTGGTGCCAATCACACTCCTCCCGGCGAGGGTAGTCTTATGGACCAGATAGGGGGGTATCTCTCCTATCTATCAATAAAGAGAATACGCACAGCGTGTGTGGAGAGGAATGCCGCCTATTATGCCGATGAACAGCGCACTCAGCTCGTCGGCAGCAATGCAGGTGGCAACTATGTCTATGGTGTTAAGGTAGAAAACTCTGCACCAACTTTTGTTGCTGCGCAGATGAAGGATAGATACAAAATTCCACAGGGCGCTTGTTTGGCTGTTGAACTCTTTGCAACAGATGCCAATGACGATGCGTTGCGCTATATGGCAATTGGTGATGATATTGAAGCATTTGCATCTATGCCTCCGCAAGAGAGCAACGTTATAGACTATCGCCCCCGCTATTCGGCCGATGTCTACTATCCCGAATATTTCTATCCTATTCAAGGAACCGATATACCAATGCTCTTCCCGGGGAAGTATGGCATCAGTTTTATAGTATATGATTGCCCCGATGATTGCAGTCTCGAGGCAATGAAGGCACAACCTTTCTATTCAAATTATGCTGTTTGGAATGTTACAGTGGAGGTTGTTACCGGCACCGGGTTTGCTGCATCACTTTCGCCGGCAAAGGATACCTACACGGCCGGCGAGGAGGTTACGGTGAAGTGGGGTGTTAATAACAACTATTTCACAGCAGACAGCCGCGTGCGCATAAAGATGTCCGATAATTACGGCCAATCGTTCGATTATCTGCTTGCAGAATCGCTCCCTGCGCGCGACGGCAGTTGCTGCGTTAGGTTACCCGATGTCAATGTGGGTGGTGTTGATGTCGATTTTGTAACAGCCGTGCGTTCAATGCCGGGTGGCGTAATTCGCGTTGAGGAGATTGGTGGTGTTGCCTATGCACTCACCGCTCTTTCGCCCGAACAAGGCGGCAGTTTCAACATCACCGGTGCTACAGGAATAAATGAGGTGGAATGTGAAAGCGGAAATATGAAAGGCGAAGATGAGAGCACTCAATACGATTTTCTTGGTAGAAGAGTCGAGGCATCGAGTAAAGGTTTATATATAATCAATGGCAAAAAGTTACTTGTGTGGTAAAACTCTTTTCGTTGTGAGATGTAAATAATATTTTTTGGGGGGTAACACAAAAAAATGGTGTTACCCACTTGTGCTTGATTTTTAGGGTTTCTTATTCCTGGGGCACTCTGCTTGAACTGCTTTGTGGCTCCAATATCTCTTCTATAAAGCTTTCCAATGAGTTGTCGGCTTCAAGTCCAATCTTTTGGCGGAAACGATGACGAAGCATCAGCACGCTTCGTGGAGCAATGGCCAATAGCTCGGCAATCTCCTTGTTGTCCTGCTTCAAGACAATGAGCATTGAAAGCAGCTCTTCGCGGCGTGTAATGGTTGGGACTTTTTCACGCAGACGGGGGAGAAATAGCGGATACAGCAACTCGAAGCGTTGTCTGAATCTCGATTCGCCGTTTTTCTGAAGAATATGTGGGGTTAATGTCTCCACCTCCCGGCGGTTCTCCTTGTCGCTCATAATCTCATCAATCTCCTGCGATATGATCTCTTTCTCGGCGTTTGTCCTGTTGAGTTCCTTTACAAGCAAGGCAAGCTTCTCATCGGCCCTCTTCATCTGTTTTTTATGCTTAATCTTTTGGTTATAAAGCAGTGCAACAATCACACTTATGGTAATAACAGACAAAATTGTATAAATGATGAACCAAAGACGCTGGTTGGTTTGTTCAAGTCTTATAATCTCAATCTCCTGTCTCTGTTGCTCTGTTTGCAAATTAACAATTGCCTCAACAAGGTTAAAGTTCAATCTCTTTTCCTTCAGGGCCAACTGTTCACGGAACATCATTTCTGCATATTGCTCAACTTTCTGTCGGTTGTTGCTCTTCAGATAGTGATTGAAGATGGGTTTATAGTCCAGTTGGATGAATATGTGTGAATTGTTTTGGTTGAGCAACGAATACATACTGTCCAACATTATTTCACCCATATTCCCCCGGTTGCTTTTTAAATAGGTTTGTGCCAGTTGGTGATATGCTATGGCGCGGTTTGTGGCTGTTCCCTGCAGTGTTACCTGTTGCAGCTCCTGAATGCCCAAGTGCCTTGAATCGCCGCCCTTTTCAGTGGAGTATATACCGTGCAGCAGGTCCACATCCACCATACCGCTGTTATATGGCAGGGCTTTGCAGAACTCCCTTGCTTTTTCTACGTAGATGCTAACAGAATCCTTTTCGCCCAATTGCATCAATGCTCTGCCTTTATTAATATAAGTTTGCGCCGATACCATTGGATTCTTCATTGTTGTTTTTTTCTCCACACGTATGGCTTCCGAGGCGTACAGGTTGGCATATTCGGGTACATTCCAGTAGAGGAACAGGTCGATAATCATATGCAGACTGTTCAGCACGCCCAACTCATCTTTTCTCGCTTCGGCCTCCTCCTTGCTTTGCAAGAGAAGCTCCAAGGCTTTGTTCAGTTCCCCGTTTCGTTTGTAAAGCGAGCCCAGCATAGCCGTTACCCATTGAGCACCCGAGGTGTTCTTGCACAATTGGGCCTGTTGCAATGCCTCTTCGCACCAACCTATAACCTCTTTCTCGTAATTGGGGTTGCTGTAAAATACTGCTGCGGCGTATGCATAATCGCGGAAATAGCGCTCAGGGGTAGCATAGTGGAGCGGAATTGTGAACACCTTCAGCATTGTCTCCTCGGCCTCCTTCATCTTCTCTGTGCGCGATAGGGCATAGCCCATAATAGAGCAATAGTCTCTCAAACACTCCTTTTGCAGAATGGGAGAGGTGTTGAACAGTTCTTGCAGGGTCTTTATGCAGGCCTCCGGCTCGCCTTTGCTCTGGTATGTGTTCATCAGTTGCATAAGGGCCTCGGCGTGGGTGAGCAGCTGTTGCTTGTCGAATTCGTCTTCTTTGATAGGTAGCAACAGGTAACTTTTATATGTTTCTATAGCCTCGTTGTACTTGCCGTCGTGTTGCAATCTCCTCGCTTGTTTAAAGAGGTCTGCATTGGCAAAGCCTGTGCAACATATCAGCACTAATATATGAAATAGGAATATCCTTTTGCTCCAGAATGATGAACCCATATTTTAAAGTTGTTGTCATTTTATTGCAAATTAAAATAAATTCTCCCCTGCAACCTAAACAGCGCTGTTTACATTTCGGTTTACAAACGCTGTTTTTGCCACCATTTTGCGCTTTATATAAACCAGAATGTAGGATTTGCTTATTAGAGTGTTAAATAATATGTAAGTAACTTTGCAAAATAAAATTATGCGCGCGCGATAAAGAAGCCGGCATTGTAAAAAAACGATTCAGAAGTTATTGAAATTTTATATAAAAATGAAACGAAAACTATTTTTCTTTTTTGCTGTCGCATCGTTTCTGATGCTGGCATTACCAACAAAAGCGCAGAGCGACGATTCTGGAGCTGCACAGGAGGTGAAAAGTAAAAAGACTCTTCCTTATCCCCGTGCAACCCGTGCCATTCCGGCCTCTGCAATGGAATACGATTCCGTCGCCGGTTGCTTTGTAGTGCGCGACGCCATTACCGATGCTTCACGCGCAAGTTCACGTTCCGGTGCATCCCGAAACGTGGCAACCCGTGCAGCGGTGGCTTATACCGAGGACGGCGTTAAATATGGTTACTTTGGCGACCAACTCTCGAGCGACAATATTGACGAGATGAAAACTTTGCTCGAGCCTTGGAACAATGAAATCAAGAATCTTGATATCGATGCAGTGCTTACCCCCGCCTCCAACGGCGACGAGACTTGGTATATGCAGATAGTCGGAGTAGACAATGAAGATATCGATGAGCAGGACGGCGTGATGCGCATCTACAACGATATCGGTAGTTCATACGACTACAAGACCATCTCCATAGACGGCACCGCCCTTCGTGGCAACTAGTACATCAAGAAAATCGTGTTCGAGGATTGCGCATCGGGCAGTGCAAATGCAAGCACCTGGCCAAAAATGGTAATACACGACGGTGCCTTCCAGAACTGTGCAAACCTGACAGAGCTCAATATGTACTACCTTGTTACAGACGGCACCAACCACTACGATATGCTCCTTCCCACCGATATCTACATCGGCAGCAACGTGTTCGACGGTTGCCACCCCGATTTCCGCATCGTAGTAGACGCCCAGGTGTACAAAATGTTCATCACCGACCCCAACTGGAGCCAATATGCTGACAAGATTGTAGCATCGAACGAGGCAGACCTTCTGGAAACACAAGAGATAGCCGGAGTAAAGTACGGCTACTTCGGCTACCAACTCTCAAGCAGCAACATAGACAAGATGCAACAGCTGCTCAAACCCTTGGAAGCCGTTTACCGTAATCTAAGCGTAGATGAGTTGCTCACCCCCGCAAGCAACGGCAATGAGACCTGGTATATGCAGGTAGTAGGCGTCAATAACGAAGAACTCGATAAGAAATATGGCGAGATGCGCCTCTACAACGACATAGGAACCACCTACAACTACAAGACCATCGCCATAGACAGCACCGCCCTGCGCGGCAACGAGCACATCAATAAAGTAGTGTTCGAAGACTGCGCATCGGCCTCGGAAAATGCAAACACACCGTTCAAGATGGTTATACACGACGGCGCCTTCAAGGATTGCAAGAACCTGAAGGAGTTCAATATGTACTACTTTGTAACCGAAGGCACCAATCATTACGAGATGCTCTATCCAAGCGACATCTTCATCGGCCGCAATGTGTTCGACGGTTGCCACGAGGATTTCCGCATTGTTGTCTCTCCCCAATTGTATCAGATGTACATCACTGATGAGTGTTGGGGGCAATATGCCAATAAGATTGTGGCATCGGACTATATGCCCACAAAGTACGACCCGATAACAGTGGATGGTGCAACCTACGACTACGCGGCAAAATCTCTAAACACATTGCCCACCTCGGAGCTCACCCGTCTGCAGTCATCGTGGTGGAATGCACCCATCATAGCTGCCGAGATTGCTATTGCTATTGCAACTTTCGGTTCGGCCCATTCTGCAACTACTGCAGCTCAAGTATCTGCTAAAAAAGCTTTAGATGAAGCTTCTAAAGTTTCGTTCGAAGCTTCGCAATTATTCTTGAAAGACGAAGCTTTGTACCGATCTCTTATGATCACAAAAAGTAATGCAGCATATGCCGCACATGTAGCTTATAAAAAAGCAATGTCTAACTATACATATTATATGATTGCTGCAGGTGTGGATGCCGCGACCGGAGCCGGTGCTTGTGGTTTGGGGTACATTTCTTCAACTATTGGTAACAAGGCCCGTCGCGAACCAACCTGGATAATGAAGGGACAGTGGTTGCTGACAGAGAACAAGCACACCATCTATCATATGTATGTGAAGGATGTAGAGAACAAGGAGACAGTTACATTGTATAACGACATTGGTAGCGCATACAACTACAAGACTGTGGCTATCGGCCGCGATGCCTTCCGTGGAAAAGACAAGATAAAGACAATCAAGTTCCAGGATTTGTATGAAAACGCATCCGAGATGTATTCAGACCTGACAGTGTTGATTCCCGACTCTGCATTTATGGGATGTACCGGTCTTGAGACTGTTGATTTGATTATGCGCAGCATAGACACCAACCCCGACCGCGATGTAGCCCTTGGTCCCGAAAACTTTATCCTCTGTGGTGAAGATATCTTCGTCGGTTGCGACACAACAAAACTGAAGATTCGTGTCAGTGCCGAAAAGTATGATGAATTTGCCGAGAATACTTATTGGAAAAAATACAAGAATTGCCTTGTGGCAGTAGACGTTCCCGAGGTGGTGGACTATACCGACTATGGTGCACAATACAGCTACAGCTTCGATAATAATACATTGAAGAAACAGGGATATACCGATGGACACACCATAGAACACCTGCATATCATCGGCCCAGATGTTGAGGGGCTTGCAGAGCAAAGTGGTGAACTCGGTCTTTTCAACGATATCGGTGCCTACAACAACTACAAGCTCGACTATGTGAAGGGTAAGGCTTTCTATGGCAGCGAGGAGCTCAAGGGTATCTCAATGTTTGACCTCAAGGGTTCTACAATCTTCGGTGATGCCTATAGCGACTTGGAGATTGTGTTGCAGGACTCGGCCTTTGCCAAATGCCCCAACCTGGAGTATATCAATATGCTCTACTTCCGCACCGACGGCACCAATAGCGTAGAGCCAATGGACCCCAAACGTGTGATGTTGGAAGAGGGTGTATTTGCCGGCAGCGACAAGCTTAAGGTGAAGATGATAACTACGGCAGTAGAAAACTTTAAGGCCGATACTGCTTGGGCGAAGTATGATGAGAAGTTCCTTCCAAGCTTTATCCTGACCGGAGACGAAACCTTGAAGGATATCCTTGAAGATTGTGGTATGGAGTATGAATCGCCAATTACCGGTGATAACTTTGACATCTACGATGTGATGAAGATAACCGACCCTGCTATGCTCGATGGCAAGTTCCAGGGTAAAGAACTGGCAGCATTCCACGAATTCAAGGCATTTGAGCTCATAAACCTTACTGCCGTAGCGGATTCTATGTTCAAGAATTGCGACAAAATGCAGAGTATTGAACTCCCGTCTACCATAAAGAGCATAGGCAAGTATGCGTTCTACAACTGCGCATTGCTTGATGATATTGTTATACCTGACAGCATAACAGAGATAAAGGACAGGGCATTCAACGGGTGTGCCTCACTCCGAAGCATCACCTTCCTGTCTGAAACACCGGCAACCTTGGGCGCAGATGTCTTTGCCGGGATGCCAACCGACTATGTATTGTATGTACCCGAAGCATCTGTTCAGCTCTACAAAAGAGCTTGGCCACAATATTCCGACCACATTCAATCGGTTGTTGGAAAGCATACAGGTGTTTGGGAAGTTACAGTTACCGAACCCGGAACTTTGGCTCAAAAATTGGGTCTCACCATAACCGGCACCGACCCGCTTACCATACAAGGCAATTACAGTAAGTATGATAGTCTGAAGATTGCCGGCCCCATCAATGGTACCGACGTTGGCGTCATCCGCTTCTTGGGCGGACGCGATGTGAACAATGCCGACGTTACATTCGCAGGCAACCTTAGGTATCTCGACCTCTACGATGCACACATCAAGGCCGGTGGCGCCGACTACAACCAGGATGGCTCAAACGACCGCATTACCGAGGACGACTGCATTGATACCTATATGTTCTGGGAGCTTGATGCATTGGAGACACTCATCCTTCCCAAAAGCGTAACCAAGATTAAGAATCACGCATTCAACAACTGTAATGCACTGAGCCGTGTGGTTATCGGCGACAATACAAAGAGCATTGGTGCAAAGGTCTCTCACGATAGTCCCAGACTGGAGGAGGTAATCTTGCTTTGCGACGAAGTCCCTGCAACCGATGACAATGCCTGGTCCGAGAACAAGACCATTAAGCAGTTCAACGTACCTAACGCAATCCGCGACCAAATTTCGGGCAACAGGGCATATTACACTCGTGGCGACTCTATCGCTTCGCCATTTGAGGATGATGTGTTGTTGCGTGCATTGGCCGAGAAGCGTATCTACACGATGGACGACCTGGGCACATTGACAGACATAGAGAACCTTATCAATGGTAACAGCGGGATTAAGAGGTTCTTCGAATTGGCAAAGGCTGTCAATGTAAAAGAGTTGGGCGACAATTCACTTAGCGGCTGCTCTGGTCTTGAAAGCGTGATGTTGCCCAACAATGTAGAGTTCATCTCTGCCGGCGCCTTCCGTGGCTGCACATCACTAAAGAGTGTAAATGTGGGTTGTGATTCAATTCCCACATTGGCCGAAAATGCATTCGAAAGCCTCCCCAAGGAGTTTGTAATCTATGTGAGGGTTGGCGAGGAGGATGCCTATCGCAAGGCTTGGCCACAGTATGCCGACCACATCCAGAGCTACAGACAAGTCCAAGATGAGATAAAAGTGGTTACGGTAACAGAGCCGGGCACACTCGCTGATGCACTGGGATTCACAGTGTCTATGGATACGGCCAACGACATAGGACGCATCAGCGGAGACATTGTAAGCATCGCCGCTTTGAAGGTGAATGGTCCCATCAATGCCAAGGATATCGCCGTGTTGCGTATGCTTGGCGGTCGCGACGAGGAGGATGCCGATGAGGTGGTGTTGGCCCGAATGACATATCTCGACCTCTACGATGCCACCATCTGCAAAGACCCCAATGATATCTGCTTCAACAGAGACGGCAAGAATGACTATGTTGAGAATGACAATGAGATTCCCGAGCATATGTTCTGGAAGCTTGACCGATTGAAGAAAGTTCTTCTTCCAAAGAGTGTAACAAAGATTGATGACAATGCATTCTATGACTGTCTAAACCTTGAAACAATTATAGTTGGTGATGCCACTGCATATATTGGTAACGACGCCTTCGGCAAGTGCAAGAAATTGAAGAACATTGTATTCCTGGGCAATGAGAAGGCGGAACTCAATGGCGATGTATTTACCGACCCGGCATCGGACCAGCCCTATCAGGTAGAGAAGATGTACATTCCAAAGAGCCTCTATAGCAAGTATATAGCCGACAAGGAGTATACCACACACACCAAGGAGTTTGCTACAAACTATGAGGAAGATGCATTGTTCCGTGCCTACGGCTCTCACGCAGTGATGAGCAACGACCAGTTGAAGAACGTTACAAACATCGACGGATGGTTTGATTATCATAATGATATTACCGACCTTACGTCGTTGGCTGAGAGTTCATTGGATACCCTCAAGGCAACAACATTGTCGCCATTGAAGGAGTTGCAGAAGATTACTCTCCCTGCCACACTCGCTGTGGTTGAGAACAAAGCCTTTGATGCCAACACCAAGCTGCAGTGGGCCGACTTCGGCAAGTGCGAGAATGAAGGTGTGCTCACCCGTAACAACATCGGCCGGTTGGGCTTTAACCAACACACACTTATCTATGCTCCCGAGAGCTTTAAAGCCACAGGCATCACCAATGTGGTATACGGCAGCGAGGGCAACCTGAAGTGCGACCATTTCACAATATCGGACAATGCCGACTATGCCGTGCCTCGTGAATTCACATCATCAAAAATTACTTATGACCGCCTGTTTATGAAGGGAGAATTGTCTACCCTCTGCCTGCCCTTCGATATGGAGTTGCCGGCCGGAGTCAATGCCTATATGCTGGACGATGAGCAGGGGAATGCTGTAGTTGTTGTAAAAGCAAACAGCATCGAGGCCGGCAAACCCTATTTTGTAATTACTGATGAGGATATGACAATAGGCACACAAGTGGAGGCCACAGTGCTTGTCGCTCCAAAGAATATGGAGCAGGTGAATACAGCCAACTATGTGATGACAGGTACATTTAAAGCCCTCTCGGCAGAGGTGGTTAATCCACAATACATATATACCCCGGGCGAGAATAATTGTTTGTATCTGGGAAGCAACCAGACACTACTTCCTTACCGCGCTTATATACAGGCTGCCACTGCATATATGCCCGGCATCGTGCCTATTATTTTCAGCGACAAGGAAGATGTGCTGGTTATCACCGATGGCAATTACACCAACTTCGAGAACTTGGAAGAAAGAGTCGTAGGTACGTTGGCATATACCCGCACCCTCAATAACAATACCTGGAATGCACTTTATGTTCCGTTCCAGATTGAACTCACCGAGGAACTGCTTGCCAACTACGATGTGGCATATATAAATGATGTTTGCAGCTATGATTGGGATGATAACGGTGAACTCGATGACTGGGAAGTGGAGATTATAAAGATAAAGAAACTTGCCAAGCTCAAAGCCAACCACCCATATCTTATCCGTCCAAAGAGTGATGAGGCAGTAAATTTGAATATTTCTCAGCAATATACAAAATTGCATTCTACAGCTCCCGACAAGCAGATAGCAGTTGTCTGCTCGTCAGCATACAAGTTGTATACAGTTAAGGGTGTCTACTCCAAGACCGAGAGTCGCAACTTGGATAATGGCAACTATGTCTATGCAATCAACAAGTATGGCGTCTGGCAGAAGATGGATTTAAGCACACCTCTGGTTCCTTTCCGTGTGTTTTTGACCATAGCTAACACCGATGGCTCACCTGTTGAGGAATTTGTCGCACAGACAATCCGTATGCGCGTAGTTGGTGAAGAGGATGAGGATGGCACAACCGTCATCTATGATGTAGAGGCTGATGAAGAATTGAAAGGTGAAAGCGGAAAGGTGAAAGCTATCTATGACCTCCAAGGTCGTCGCGTGCTTGAGCCTAAGAAGGGCGGTCTTTACATTATAAATAATAAGAAGGTGATATTTTAAAATAATGGATAATTCACTGACGGCGCAGCGCCGTCAGTGAATATAAAAAGTAATTATGAAGAAAGTGTATATCAAACCAAAAGTTGTAGCAGAGTGTGTTATTGTTGAATCAATGTTGGCTTTGTCGGACAATAGGGGAAATATGGGCAGCAACGAAACGCCTGGTGGCCCTGATGATTTCAATGCGAGTGCCAACCGAGGCGAGTGGGGTAATTTGTGGAAGTGAATAACCCTTACATACTACATAAAAAAGGCAGCTGAATCAGCTGCCTTTTTTATGTAGTATGTATGATAGTTGGTCGCGGGTTCTCACGCCAAGAGTTCCAATAATCTTATGTCGGGTAGATATAATAGCATCACTTAACTCTTGTCTGGTGATGTTGGGTGGCTGAGGTTGCGCCGGCGTTCAGGCTCTCTTTGCAGTGTCTGTTTTTGGGTATTGCATAATCTGTTTTGCAATGCGCATTGTCTCTTTTACAATGCAACGTAGCCACAGCAACGAGAGCAAGGGTATTGTAACTATTATCAGTCTGTTTTGCTCCCAGGCCGCGTAAAACTCGCCGTGCAACACAAGATAGGCTGCGCGCGTGAAACCACATCCCCAACACTCATTGCCGAAGATGTTGCTGAAGAGGCAGATGCTGTTGCCCGACATTATCCCCTCACGTGGCGCAATCCACAATGCAATGGGGATGAGCAGCAGTGCAACAACCTTAATCGTTGGTAATAGGACGGCCTTCCGCATCGGTAAATGTACCAACCAGAATCATTATGAAATCGATAAGAGTCCATATACCGCAACCTCCGCAGGTGAGCAGCATAGCAATGCCTGTGCCTGTTTTTCCCACATAGAAACGGTGAACGCCAAGGCTGCCCAGGAACAGGCATAGCAACAGCACCACAAGCCAATCTCTCTTTTGCGGGTTGAAAGGGTCTCTTTGGTCGTCTTTTAATGAGCATCCGCATTTCACACAAACAACAGCGTTGTCATTAACTTCGCTTCCACAATGCTTGCAAAACATATTGTCTATTTTTTGAGGTTTATTGCGCTAATATAGCTATTATTATTGATAATGGATGTATCTATTGCATCGAATTTCTTAACCGAAATTAAGTTCCAGTTGCTTGGGCTCTTCGCCCAGCAGGTTGAACGACATTCGGTGATAGGGGGTTGTGCCGTGCTCGCGTATGGCGGCGCGGTGTTTGGCTGTGGGGTAGCCTTTGTTGCTTTGCCAGTCATATTGCGGGTATTCGGCTGCAATGCGCAACATATAATCGTCGCGGTAGGTCTTTGCAAGAATGGATGCTGCTGCTATGCTCATATATGTGGCATCGCCCTTCACCACGGTGTTGTGTGTTATGCCGGGGTAGGGGGTGAACTTGTTGCCGTCGATGAGCAGATGCTGCGGGCGCACTTTAAGCCCGTCTACAGCGCGGTGCATTGCAAGGATTGATGCTCGCAGGATGTTTATCTTGTCAATCTCGGCGGCGGTAACTATGCCCACTGCCCAGGCTACGGCTTCGCGCTCAATTACTTCGCGCAACCGATAGCGCTGCACCTCGGTGAGCTGCTTAGAGTCGTTGAGCAGCTCGTTGCTGAAATCGGGTGGCAGAATTACTGCTGCTGCATATACGTCGCCGGCAAGGCAACCGCGCCCTGCTTCATCGCATCCGGCTTCAATGACTCCTGCTGTTTGAAAAGGTTTTAGCATCAGGCAAACATTTTTACGGCTCTTTCGATGCCGCTTATTAGTGTATCTACCTCCTGGCGTGTGTTGTAGGCTGCAAAGGATGCACGCACAGTGCCGGGGAGTCCCAAATAGTCGATTAGGGGTTGTGCGCAGTGGTGCCCTGTGCGTATGGCAATGCCCAGGCGGTCAAGTATTGTGCCCAGGTCGGCCGGGTGTATCTCTCCAATGAGGAACGACACTGCTGCGCCGTCGGGGTTGCCAAAGATGCGTGCTCCTTCAATCTCTTTTAGGCATTCTACGGCGTATCGGGTGAGTGCCCTCTCGTGTGTGGCGATATTTTCTAATCCAATACTCTCTATCCATTCGAGTGCTTTGCCAAGGGCTATGGCGCCAACATAGTTGGGTGTTCCGGCCTCGAACTTGTAGGGTAGTTCGTTGTATGTGGTTTTTTCAAAGCTAACGCTCTTTATCATCTCGCCGCCGCCGTGATAGGGTGGCATCTTTTCCAGAAATTTCTCCTTGCCATAGAGCACGCCAATGCCGGTGGGGGCATAAATCTTGTGGCCGCTGAAGGCAAAGAAATCGGCATCGAGCTGTTGCACATCGATGGTGGTGTGTGGCACGCTTTGTGCTCCATCAACAAGCACCGGCACTCCGTGGCTGTGGGCAATGTCAATTATCTCCTTTATTGGGTTTGTAACACCCAACACATTGGAGACGTGAGCCACAGCCACCAAACGGGTGCGCTTGCCAAGCATCTGAGAGAATGTTTCAAGATTGAGCCTGCAGTCGGCGGTAAGTGGTATAACGCGCAACTTTACACCGTGGCGCTCGCACAACATCTGCCAGGGCACGATGTTGCTGTGGTGTTCCATTGTGGAGATGATGACCTCGTCGTCGGGCTCAAAAAGGCTTCCCAACGATGATGCCACAAGGTTGATGCTCTCTGTGGTGCCGCGTGTGAAGACTATTTCGTGGCTTTGACCGGCACCGATGAAATGCTGCACTGTGCGGCGCGCCTTTTCCATCTCCTCTGTACATAGCTGCGAGAGGTGATGCACACCGCGGTGCACATTGGCATTGGTGGTGGTGTAGACCTCGCTTATGCAATCGATGACACACTGCGGCTTTTGCGTTGTGGCTGCGTTGTCAAGATAGACAAGCGGCTTGCCATAGACGGTTTGCTGCAGTATGGGGAACTGTTTGCGTATTTCGTCGGTGTTCAGCATCTTTAAAAAGTCTTTATCATTTGCAAAGGTTGCAGCCCTTGCACTTGTTGAGCTCTCCGCGGAAGCGCTTCTCCACCAACAGATGCAGGCGCTCTTTTATGGGGGCTATGTCAATGTTCTCTATCACTTCGCCGGCAAAGGCGTACATCAGAAGATGGCGTGCCTCATCGGCCGGGATGCCGCGTTGCTGCATATAGAAGAGCGCGTTCTCATCGAGTTGTCCCACGGTGGAGCCGTGGCTGCACTTAACATCATCGGCATATATTTCGAGCTGTGGCTGTGCATACATATGTGCGCAGCTTGTGAGGCACAGGTTGCGGTTGGTCTGTTGCGATGATGTGCGTTGTGCGCCGGGATATATGTGCATCTTGCCGTTGAAGACTCCGGTTGAGAAGTCATCGAGGATGTATTTGTAGAGTTCTTCGCTTGTGCAGTCGGGTACTTTGTGCCCCACAAGTGTATTGTTGTCGATGTGCTGCTGTTTGTCGCCTATGGCAAGGCCGTTGATGCTTGTGTGTGCTCCGCGGCCTTCAAGGCTCACGGCAACGGTGTTGCGGGTGAAACCGTTTGTGAGTGTTACGTTGCAGTGGTTGAAGCTGCTGTCGGACATCTGCTGCACAAAGAGTGAGGCTACACGTGTGTTAGTGGGTGCGCTCTCCTCGAGCTCATATAGATTGAGCTTTGCTCCCTGCTCCACGAATATCTCGGTAACCTGGGTCGATAGCGACTGTTTTTCGTGTGAAGAGTGGTCGCAAAGCAGTATGTTGGCTTGGCTGTTCTCGCCTGCAATGATGAGCAGGCGGCGGTTGAGCATTATATCTACATTGGCGTGTATGAGTGATACAATCTGTATTGTCTCCTCAATGACGGTGTTGCGGGGTATGTAGAGTAGAACGCCGTCCTGTGCGAAGGCTGTGTTGAACTGCACAGTGCTGTCGCCATTGGCTGCAAGGCTGTTGTAGTAGGGCTGCAACAGGGTGGGGTGGGTTGCTGCAAGGCTGCCGAGGCTGCCCAGTAGCACTCCATTGGGCAACTCGCCTTTGTTGGCGGCAGTGTGAAAGCTGTCATTGACAATGTAGGCACGGTGTGCCTTCAGATTGGGGACATCGCAAGTGAAGAGTGAGTCGGCATTTATGTCGGCTTGGGCACGACCAAGGTTCATTCCATAGTCGGCCGCAAATCTCTTTGCAATGTCGGTGTGGCGCCAAGCCTCATCTTTGTTGCCGGGGAGCCCTGCTTGTGCAAAGCGCTCTATTGCCTGTTGGCGGCAACTGTTGAGCAGGGGTGCCGAGTGCTTCTCGATGAGTGCGCTGTTCTGTTCAAAAATCTCTATGTACTGCTGTTCGTGGCTCATTGCTGGTTCTCGTTTTTAATCCAGTCATATCCGCGTTCCTCAAGTTCCTGAACAAGCTCGGGGCCGGCGGTCTTCACAATTCTTCCATTGTAGAGAACGTGTACAATATCGGGTTTGATGTAGTCGAGCAGTCGCTGGTAGTGTGTAATTACAATGCACGACGTGTCATCGCGCTTCAGCTTGTTTACTCCCTCGGCCACAATGCGCAGTGCATCGATGTCAAGGCCCGAGTCGGTCTCGTCGAGAATGCTCAGTGTTGGCTCGAGCATTGCCATCTGGAATATCTCGTTGCGTTTCTTCTCGCCACCGCTGAAACCCTCGTTCACCGAGCGGTTGGCCAGCTTGCTGTCGAGGTTCACAAGTGCGCGTTTCTCACGCATAAGTTTCAGGAAGTCGCTGGCACCCATAGGCTCCTGCTGCAGATACTGACGCTTGGCGTTGATGGCAGCGCGCATAAAATTGGTGATGCTCACACCGGGAATCTCCACCGGGTACTGGAACGAGAGGAAGAGGCCCTCGTGGCTGCGCTCCTCGGGAGCCAGCTCAAGAAGGTTCTTTCCTTTATATATTACCTCGCCGCCTGTTACGGTGTAGGCAGGGTGGCCCACAAGCACGTTGCTTAATGTGCTCTTTCCCGAGCCGTTGGGGCCCATAATGGCGTGCACCTCACCGGGCTTTATGGTGAGGTTTATGCCTTTTAATATCTCTTTGCCATCAATTGTGGCGTGAAGGTTCTTTATTTCAAGTAAATTTTCCATAATACTCGTTTTATATCATCCAACTGCTCCCTCGAGCGACACACTCAACAGTTTTTGTGCTTCAACGGCAAACTCCATAGGTAGCTTGTTGAGCACCTCCTTGGCATATCCGTTTACAATGAGACCAATGGCCTCTTCGGTTCCAATGCCGCGTTGGTTGCAGTAGAAGAGCTGGTCTTCGGAAATTTTAGATGTTGTTGCCTCGTGCTCTACAATGGCGCTGTTGTTGCGTATGTCCATATAGGGGAAGGTGTGGGCACCGCACTTGTCGCCCAAAAGCAGCGAGTCGCACTGGCTGTAGTTGCGGGCACCGTCGGCCCCTTTGGCCACGCGCACCAGTCCGCGATAGGAGTTCTGGCTCTTGCCGGCTGAGATACCTTTGCTTATGATTGTGCTGCGGGTATTCTTGCCAATGTGTATCATCTTGGTGCCGGTGTCGGCCTGTTGATAGTTGTTGGTGAGTGCAACCGAATAGAACTCGCCCTGTGAATTGTTGCCACGGAGCACGCAGCTGGGGTATTTCCAGGTGATTGCCGAGCCTGTCTCCACCTGTGTCCAGGAGAGCTTGCTGTTGTCGCCACGGCAGTCGCCTCGCTTGGTAACAAAGTTGTAGACACCGCCTTTGCCCTCGGCATCGCCGGGGTACCAGTTCTGCACGGTGCTGTATTTCACCTCGGCATTCCTGTTTACGACAATCTCCACAATGGCAGCGTGCAGCTGATTTTCATCACGCATAGGGGCAGTGCAGCCCTCAAGGTATGAGACATAGCTGTCGTCATCGGCAACAATGAGTGTGCGCTCAAACTGTCCCGTGTTGGCTGCGTTGATGCGGAAATAGGTGGATAGCTCGCGTGGGCAACGCACCCCCTTGGGGATGTAAACGAATGAGCCGTCGCTGAAGACAGCGCTGTTGAGCGCGGCAAAGAAATTGTCGCGGTAGTTTACCACAGTGCCCAAATACTGTCGCACAAGCTCGGGGTGCTCCTGAATTGCCTCACCCATTGAACTGAAGATGATACCCTTTTCTTTAAGTTCCTCCTTGAAGGTGGTCTTCACAGAGACAGAGTCCATAACGGCATCCACAGCAGTGCCGCTGAGAGCAAGACGTTCCTCAAGGGGAATACCCAGCTTCTCAAATGTCTTCATAAGCTCAGGGTCAATCTCCTTGTTCTTGCTCTCCTTTGATTTCTTCAAAGGGTCGGCATAGTATGAAATGGCCTGATAGTCTATTGGCGGAATTTCAAGATGTGCCCACGTGGGCATCTCAAGTGTCAGCCAATGTCTATAGGCTTGCAGACGGAACTCAAGCATCCATTCGGGCTCATTCTTCTTCTGCGAGATGAGCCTTACGGTCTCCTCGCTGAGCCCACGCTCTATTATGTCGGTCTTTATCTTGCTGACAAATCCAAACTCATAGGCTTTGTTTGCCAGTTTCCTTAAAATGTTATTCCGCTTTTTCATCAACAGTAATCTCCTTCTTCACCTCCTCGATGACCTTTACAGATCGGCCTACAACTTTCTCATATAACAAGGATTCTGCCTGTGATGTTTTTCCAAACAGTTCACTGTCGGGGGTAAAACGGTCGCTCAGGTTCACAACGACTGCAAGCAGCAGCATTGCCACATAGGCTGTGAAGAGCGCTCCCAGTCCACGGTCAATAATTCTGAGGTGCAGCAGGTCGAGCAACCACGAGAAGATGAGGGCGGCAAGACGCAACACAATCATCACTGCTGCCAACACCAATACAAAACCAAGGATTGAACAAAGCCAATCGGCCCAGCCTGTCTTTTCGAGCAACCAGGCACCCACTTTGTCAAACGAAACAACTGCCTGGAGCAGGCCAAATGCAATGCCTGCTCCAAAAGACAACTGTTTTACAAATCCCATAGCAAAGCCGGCGATGAAGCCAACTGCTGCCATACCAATGATTACAAAATCTAAGATTGTCATAGTTATAGTTTTTGCTTAACTTCTACTTCTACAAATGTCTCAATGATGTCGCCCACCTTGATGTCGTCGTGTGATACAAGGCTGATACCGCACTCAAAGTTGGTTGCAACTTCCTTTACATCCTCCTTGAAACGCTTGAGCGCAGCAAGGGCTCCGGTGTGGATAACAATACCGTCGCGAATGAGGCGTGCGCGGTCGTTGCGCTTAACCTTACCCTCGCGCACCATACATCCGGCAACTGTTCCCACCTTGCTGATGTGGAATGTCTCGCGCACCTCGATGGTGGCTGTAACCTCCTCCTTCACAATAGGAGCAAGCATACCCTCCATTGCGGCCTTAACCTCCTCAATGGCATCATAGATGATAGAGTAGATGCGAATATCAACGCCCTCGCTCTCGGCAACCTTGCGTGCCGTAACAGATGGACGCACCTGGAAGCCCACGATGATGGCATCTGATGCCGCAGCAAGGCTCACGTCGCTCTCCGAAATCTGTCCCACAGCCTTGTGGATTACATTTACCTGTATTGTCTCTGTTGAGAGCTTTATGAGTGAGTCGCTGAGCGCCTCGATAGAGCCGTCCACGTCTCCCTTTACAATGATGTTCAGTGTCTGGAAGTTACCCAATGCTATGCGGCGGCCCACCTCGTCAAGGGTAAGCATCTTCTGTGTGCGCAGGCCCTGCTCGCGCTGCAACTGCTCGCGCTTGCCGGTTATTTCACGTGCCTCGCGCTCGCTCTCCACCACGTTGAAGGTGTCGCCGGCTGCGGGTGCGCCGTTGAGGCCCAGGATTAGTGCGGGCTCGGCAGGCTTAATCTCCTTGATGCGCTGGTTGCGCTCGTTGAAGATGGCCTTTACCTTTCCCCACTGTGTACCTGCAACAACGATGTCGCCCACCTTAAGGGTACCATTCTGCACAAGCACGGTGGCTACATAACCACGACCCTTGTCAAGAGTAGACTCAATGACAGAACCGGTAGCCTTGCGGTTGGGGTTTGCCTTCAGGTCGAGAAGCTCGGCCTCGAGCAGCACCTTCTCCATAAGCTCGGCAACGCCTGTTCCCTGCTTTGCCGAAATCTCCTGAGACTGGTATTTACCGCCCCAATCCTCTACAAGCATATTGAGGTTTGCAAGCTGCTCCTTGATTTTGTTTGTATCGGCTGTGGGCTTGTCGCACTTGTTGAATGCAAATACAATGGGCACACCGGCTGCCATAGCGTGGTTGATAGCCTCTTTGGTCTGGGGCATCACACTGTCATCGGCTGCGATGATGATGATAACAATATCTGTAATCTTGGCACCGCGTGCACGCATAGCGGTAAACGCTTCGTGTCCGGGGGTGTCGAGGAATGTGATGTGCTTGCCGCTCTCCATCTTCACGTTGTAGGCACCAATGTGCTGTGTGATACCACCGGCCTCACCGGCAATAACGTTGGCCTTGCGGATGTAGTCGAGCAGTGATGTCTTACCGTGGTCTACGTGTCCCATCACGGTGATGATTGGTGCGCGTGGCAGAAGGTCATCCTCTGTGTCGGCTGTCTCCTCAATTGCACTGGCAACCTCGGCACTCACATATTCGGTGGTGTAGCCAAACTCCTCGGCAACAATGTTGATTGTCTCGGCATCGAGACGCTGGTTGATAGATACCATCATACCAATGCTCATACAGGTTGCAATAACCTGGGTAACAGAGACGTTCATCATACTTGCCAGCTCGTTGGCTGTTACAAACTCGGTGAGCTGCAAAACCTTGCTCTGCTCCATCTCTTCGCTCATCTGCTGCATCTGGCGCTCGGCGGCCTGGTCGCGCTTCTCCTTGCGGTACTTTGCCGACTTGTTGCTCTTGCCTCTGCTTGTCAAACGGTCGAGAGTGTCTTTTATCTGCTTTGATACATCCTCATCACTCACTTCGCTCTTGTCGAAACGCTTGTGCTGACGGTCGCGGTCCTTGCGGCTGCCCTGTGAGGGGTTGTTGGCATTGTTTTTATTGCGGTTGGCGCTCCAATCCTTGTTGTCGTTGCCACCGTTCTCCTTCACGTCGTTGATATCGACGCGCTGGCCGTTGATGCGCTGGCGCTTTTTCTTCTTGTCGCCATCCTGGCCCTCGCCACCCTGGCGGTTGGCCTCGCGCTGCTGTTTGCGCTGCTCCTCGCGTTGCTTATCCTTCTCTTCACGCTCTTTTTTCTTCTCCTCTTTGCTCTTCTTCTTGGGGCGTGTTGATTGGTTTATGGCCGATAGGTCAATCTGTCCCATAATCTTGAGCTTTGGCGCTTCCACCTCGTCTATCTGTGTGAGCTGCGCCTGTGGCTCGGGCTTCTTCTCTTCAACGATGACGGGTGCAGCCTTGGGGCTCTCCTCAACAGTGGGAGCCGGCTTTGCCTGGGGTGCAGGTGCGGGCTTGGGCTCTTCTTTCTTGGGCTGAGGCTTTTTTAGGGCATCAAGGTCTATGCGACGTGTAACCTTTATGATAGGCTCGCGCTTGGGCTCCTCTTTTGCTACAGGTTCCTCAATGATAACGGGTGCCGGTGCAGGTGCAGCCTCGGGTTTCACCTCGGGCATCTTCTCCTCAACAACGGGTGCAGCCTTGGGCTTCTCCTTGTTCTGGCGCTCTTGGGTGAACTTGTCCGATTGCAGACGTGCTTTTTTGTCGGCGCTGAACTCCTGAATGAGCATCTCGTAGCCTTGCTCGGGTACTACAGCGTTGGGGTCTTCTTTAATTTCAAACCCCTTCTTCTGCAGGTACTCTACAATGGTCGAAAGGCCCAGGTTGAGTTCCTTCTGTACTTTATTTAGTCTAATCTTCATTCGTTCTCTTCTTTTTAATTTTTAATTCCCCTGTTGTTTATTCCTCGTCTTCGAATTCGGCTTTGAGCACTTCGATTACGTGGTCTACAGTATCCTCCTCAAGGTCGGCTTTCTCTATGAGAACCTCGCGTGGAGCGTTGAGCACAGCCTTTGCTGTATCAAGGCCAATGTTCTTGATAGCCTCTATTACCCACTCTTCAATCTCATCGGCAAACTCGTCGAGATAGATGTCATCCTCTTGCTGAGCATCAATTTCGCGATATACGTTGATGGTGTACTCGGTAATCATACTTGCAAGCTTGATGTTGAGACCGTCCTTACCAATAGCGAGTGAAACCTCCTCTTTCTTGAGGTTTACATCTGCAACACGCTTCTCCTCGTCAATGGTGATATTCTGTATCTTGGCGGGGTTGAGGGCGCGCTTGATGAAGAGCTCATCATTTGATGTGAAGGGAATAACATCGATATTCTCGTTGCGCAGCTCGCGCACGATGCCGTGGATGCGTGAACCCTTTACGCCAACGCAGGCACCAACGGGGTCGATGCGCTCATCGTATGTCTCAACTGCAATCTTGGCGCGCTTGCCGGGGATGCGTGCAATCTTTCTGATGGTGATGAGGCCCTCGTTTATTTCGGGTACTTCGAGCTCAAAAAGACGCTGCAGGAACATTGGTGATATGCGGCTTAGGATAATCTTGGGGTTGTTGTTCTGGTTGTCTACACGTGCCACCACTGCGCGCACGTGGTCGCCCTTGCGGTAGAAGTCGCTGGGAATCTGCTCGCTCTTGGGGAGGAGAAGCTCGTTGCCCTCGTCATCAACAAGAAGCAGCTCCTTCTTCCAAATCTGGTAAACCTCGGCAGTTACAATCTGGCCAATGCGCTCGCTGTATTTGTTGTAGAGGCTGTCCTTCTCAAGCTCCAGAATCTTTGAAGCGAGAGTCTGACGCAGATTGAGGATGGCACGACGGCCAAACTCGGCGAAGTTTACAATTTCGCTAACCTCCTCGCCCTCCTCAAAGGTCTCGTCGATGAGCTGTGCCTCGCTGAGGGAAATCTCGAAGTTGCTGTCCTTGACATCGTTGTCGGCCACTACCACGCGACGGCGCTGTATCTCAAAGTCGCCACGGTCGGGGTTTACGATAACCGAGTAGTTCTCGTCGGTGCCGAAGAGGTTTACGATTACTTTGCGGAAGCTCTCCTCGAGCACGCTGATCATTGTTGTACGGTCGATGTTCTTCGACTCCTTGAATTCTTGAAATGTATCAAGAAGGCTGATGGTTTCTTCTTTCTTTGCCATTTTATTTAAAATTTATTATGTATTTCGTGTATTTTACGCTGTCGTAGGTGAATTGCTGTTCTTCCTCTACGACCTGGGGACGCTTTGCACCCTCAATCTTCACTTTCTTTGATGTTGCAAGGGTGAAGCACTCCTCGTTTGCATCCTTTAGCACACCTTTTAGCTTCTTGCCGTCCTTTGTGAGCACCTCAACCTCAAGCCCTATGTGGTTCTTGTATTGTTGAATTACTTTGAAAGGCTGTCCAAGGCCGGCCGAGCCAACCTCGAGCTCGTAATCATCGGCTTCGCCGTTGAGGCCGTTTTCTATGTGGCGGCTCAGCTCGGCACAGTCTTCAATCCACACTCCCTCGGCGTGGTCAATTTCAACTGTGATTTTGTCGTCTTTGCTAATTACGACATCTACCAGAAAATACTCCTTGTCGGCGAGCCATTCGTTTGTCAAGTCAATTACTTGCTGTCTGTCAATCATATCAATTACTTGTGTTTTATGGTGTATGATAAGGTTTCTGTTGTGTGTTGTATGAAAAAGAGGGGCTTGTCGGCCCCTCTCAATCATCTTTGCAATGCAAATGTACGAATAAATGATGTCGTGTGCAAGTGTTTTTAAAAGTTTTTTTAATAGATGTATAATAACATACGGCCTTGTTTTTTTGCTAATTCCAACTCTTCCACAATCTTTTCAAAAGTTCTTTAAATTTTGTGGTGTGGGTGTAAAGTGTTACCTTCGCGTGCAATCTTGAAATTAATTGAATTATGCGTACAAAGGCAAGCAGTAGGTCTAATATGCGTTTCCTCAAAGGAAATGTTCTTTTTTTTGCGTTGATATTGTTGGTGATGGTGCTTTTTATGCACTATACGCTGCAGAATGTAAACCCCGCGGCGGCAGAAGAGGCTGCTTGTCGTGTGGTGCTCGATGAGAGTTGTGGCGGCAACGGAATGGTTGTCTCCATTGGCGACAGTGTGTTGTTTGCCGGCGTGCCACAGTGCGTCGACACACTTGTTATGGCGCGCTATGATGCTGTGGACAAGGCAAAATCCTACTATACCTCGCAGTCGGTGTTAAGGGTGGTGTGCGGTGGCGATACCGTTGCTGCGCTTTTGCAGGGTGATAGGTTTTTCAAGGTGGGGATTGGCGAGGCCGGCCTCTCAATAGTGGCAATTCAGGAATAGATATTGGAGATACATAAGACAAACAGAGAGCAGCGCGGCTGCTCTCTGTTTGTCTTATGGGTGTATTGGCATTACTTACGCGGGGTAAGCAGCTCGCGGTAGCGTTTGGTGTTCTTGAGGATATCGTATCCCTCTTTCATATCCTTGTCCTTGCGCAGGTTGTAGATGATGTTTCCACGTTGTCCATAGTAGCGTGTAACAATCTCATCGGCAATGAGCGACTTTATGTCGTTGGCAAAGAATGTGAGCGAGTGGTCGAGGTGCGATGACTGCAGTTTCTTCTCAATCGAGGCAATGTCATCCTTCACTATGTCGGCAAATCCTTCAAATTTAAGCACCTCTTTGAAATCCTTGAGCACCTTTGAACTCATCTGGTCATAGCTGAAATTGCGCTCCTTGAGCAGCTTCTTGAAGTTCTCATAGTCGGCATCGCTTATTTCGAATGTTTCGGCCGGTGCTATTGTGCTGTGGCTGTGTCTGTAGTCGGTGGCGAAGTCAAAGATTGCCATATCCTGTGTCAGGTAGAACAGCAGGGTAGAGAGCTCTTCCGATTTTGGCTCCACATCGGGGCGTATGCCGCCGCCGTCGCGCACTTCGCGTCCGGCCTGGGTGTGGTACACTGTTGTCAGGCTGTCGGGAACGCGCGATGTCCTCCCTTTATCCATCACGTGTGAGTAGTCGAGGGCTTGCACGCAGCGTCCGCTTGGTATGTAATATTTAGCTGTGGTCATCTTCAGATAACCGCCGCCTGAAACCTCTCTTGTGTTTTGTACCAGGCCTTTTCCAAAGGTGCGCTGGCCCACGATGACGGCACGGTCAAGGTCCTGCAGTGAGCCTGCAAGAATTTCCGATGCCGATGCTGTTTCGCCATTTACAAGCACCACAATGGGCGATTCTGTGTCAATGGGCTCCCTCTGTGTCTTGAATACCTCGTTGGCGCTCTTTGTCTTGCCTTTGGTGGTTACAATAACCTTGCCGCGTGGAACAAACAGGTTTACAATCTCTACAGCTTCGGAAAGAAGGCCGCCGCCGTTGCCGCGTAGGTCTATTATAAACGACTCGGCTCCCTGTTTCTTCATCTCCACAATGGCGTGGCGCATATTCTTGGCACACCCTTCTGTGAATGTGCTCAATAGTACGTATCCGATGCCGTTCTCCTGTACGCCATAGTAGGGGATTGCAGGCAGGGCAATGCTCTCGCGTTCAAATTTCACTTTCGATGTGCCTTTTTTGCCCGGGCGCGAATATTCGATTGTGATGGTGGTGCCCGGTTCACCGCGCAACATCTCGCTCACACTATCAACGCTCAACCCTTTTACATTATTGCCGTCGATAGAAATTAGCAAGTCGCCGGCCATAAGCCCGGCTTTGTGTGCAGGCATATTTTCGTATGGCTCGGCAATGACAGTTGTTTTCTCATCGGTGTGCAAGCGTATTATGGAACCAATGCCTGCATATTTCCCTGTAGCCAACATCTTTAATTCATCGGCTCGGCTTGCGGGATAGTATTCTGTGTAGGGGTCCAGGTTCTTGAGCATAGCATCAATGCCTTTGTTTATCATAATCTCCGGCATAATGCTGTCTACGTAGAACAAATTAAGGTCCCGCACAATGGAGTTGAAAATTGATATTTGGCGTGAAAGCTGAAGACGGTGTTTGTCGTCGGCCTTGATGAGTGTTAAGGGGAGTGTTGCCAACAGCAACATAAGGATGGTTATCTTTCTTTTCATTGTGAGTTTTTTAGAATGTAACCGCGAATATACACTTTTGCTTCTTTAATGAGCTCTTTTGCCCATTGTTTTTAGCTTTTTTTATTAAAAATGGCACTTTTGGAGAATATTTTTATTTTGTTCAAGAAAAAATGCTTTAAAAATTTGCACCGTAAAAAAAGAAGTACTACTTTTGCACCGTCAAACGACAAAGGAGTTAAAATTCTTCAGTAGCTCAGTCGGTTAGAGCACCTGACTGTTAATCAGGGGGTCGTAGGTTCAAGTCCTACCTGAAGAGCAAAGCAAACGGTGGTTTGCCTAAAAAAGAACTCCAAAATATTCTTCAGTAGCTCAGTCGGTTAGAGCACCTGACTGTTAATCAGGGGGTCGTAGGTTCAAGTCCTACCTGAAGAGCAAAGCGAGAAACTTAGTTTCTCGCTTTTTTTTGTTCTTTAAACTTGGAATTCCCGGGTGAAAAGTTAAGTTAATCTGTGGAAAAATATGGACAGTGGTTAAAACAACTATTTTACATCGTGTAGGTTATATGTAACACCGGTGTCAATGATTGTGTTCAGTGTCTCTTGAAAAATAAGCTCGGCATTTGATGTGCTGCTGCAGTATGCTGAGCCACAACTCTCAAATAAGGTTTTCGGCAGCTCTTCAACTGTTGTGTGCAGGTATCTTGCCATCGTTATTGTATCCTCCTTGCACACAGTGGCTTTTCGGATAAAATTTTTTTCGTGGTGCCTGTCATCGGTGAAACAGTATTCAATCTCAAGTTCGTTGAAATAGTTGATTGTTGCATATACGGCTGCTTCAAAGGGGAGGTCGCTGTCTGTGCAGGCCAGGCATTTCTCGTTCTTGTGCATATCGGGTGTTTTTTTTTATTCTTGGTTGCTGCTGTTTGTTTTCTCTTCGAGTTTTAGTTTTTTGATGCGCGACTTTATGGCTCCCGGCTTGCGCCGGAAATGTGTTGAGAGGTCGGCGATGGAATATCCTTGACTCCACAGCTTTGTAAGTTCCAAATCATCGTCCTCGTTCCATTGTGTGTAGGCGTTTGGGAACTCCGTGCGGCAGGCATATACAGAGTAGGTTGGGGTGCTGGTGAGTTGTTTGTAGGCTTTAAGGTATTTTTTCAGGCGCTTCACATCTTTGTCCGAGATGTAGGGTAGGCGGCGTATGTCCATATTGTCTGTCAGGTCGTTCAGCTTCACGGCTACAGCCAACGGGTTGTTCTTTATGCGTGCGATGTATTTTTCGTATGGCTCATTGGGTGATAGTTTTGTGAGGCAGCGCAGAGCCTCTATTATAGTTGGGGAGAATCCCTCGGTGGCGAGCTCTTCGGGTGTCAGGTTGCTGTCTTCAATGACATCGTGTAGTACTCCTGTTATTTTTTCTTCTGTCGTTCTTCCGGCAGACATCACACGCAGCGGGTGTCCGATGTATTCGTTGCCGGCTTTGTCGAATTGCCCTTTGTGGGCTTCGGTTGCAATCTCTATCGCGCGCTCAAGTGTGCTCATTTTGCTGTTTTTTGTTGTGGACTGTAAATATAGTGATTTTTTTAGAAATCACCCTCTTATATACAACCGGCATGGGGGGCACCTCCCACCAATACCGGTTGTATATGGTGAACTCTTAAATTCTTACACCCATTGAAAATTCCAAGTATTCTGCCTTTATACTGTGTGATTTGATGGCAAAACCAAGGAATGTGTTGCCCAGCTTGGGGAAATAGTAGCGGAAACCGGCCTTTTCGTAGTGCCATCCTCGCTCGCGGTCGCCGGCGGCTTTTGCCTCCTCTCCGTTTACGCCCTTGTGGCGGTAGGGGTATGCTCCAATGGCAACGTGCACCGCAAAGTTGTTCCAGTATACCTCCTGCACAACGGCGATACCTATCGACAGTGGTGAATATCCGGGGCTTTTATCAACAGCTTCATCGCCATAGAAAATTCTATCACTCGCTTCCAGTTCTTTCATATTTGAGGAGTAGAACAAGTCTATTCCAACACCTGTTGCATAACGCATTGAGTAGCGATACAAGGCATCGAAACTAAGAGATAGTTTGGGGTGTTTCTTCAGTCCTTTGGCAATCTCCTCTTTTTTGGCAGGGTCGGGCTCGCTCTCCACATAAGCATTCCATTCCGCCATACAGGTGTGTATGCCACCGCCAAGTGTAATCATATACTGCATTCCTCTTTTATACTCTCTTTTGAAGTTGTACTTTGCAGTGTATTTGGTGTGGTTGTAGTCGTGAAGCTTGTAGCGTGCGAATACTCCTGCTCCCATTGCGTTGAGCGCTTCATTAGGTAATCCGGTTCTTCCATTAGAGAAGTGTCGGAACATAAAGTTTGCACCTATTTCCCAACGTTTGCCAATGTGCACCTTGCCAAAAATGCCGGCGCCAAAATAGGCCATAAAAGGGGAACTTAGCCAGTTGTTGCCCGGGTTGTTGGTGGGGTCATATTCTCCCTGGTTGTATGTTGCACCAAAATCAAGTAGGTAACCGGCCGACAGATGTTTGCTGCGGAAAATGCTCCTTTCGAATGAACCAAATAGAGTGTAAAGGTTGGGAAACTTTGTCTGGTCGTGGAATTTAAAATGCTCTGCACGGGCAACAGAGAATCCGATGTTTATCATTGGGAAACCGTAGGCTGCTGCATAGGGGTTTTTGCTGCAGGGGTCGGTTTGTATTCCCAAAGCTGCTTCGTAGGTCATATAGCCGTATGATTTTTGGTTTGGTCGACTCTTTTCGATATCGAAGCCATACCATCCTTGTGTGGAGATGGCAATATTTTTCTCTTTCTTTTCTTGTGCTTTCAATGTTGCCGGTGCGGATAAGATTAGGAGTGCGGTGAGAATGTATGCGAAAAGTCTTTTCATAATCTTTAGGGTTGATAATAGAAACTGTTTCTGTTTTTGTAGTGGAGTAGTGGCTCTCCCGGTTTAAATTTGTGGCAGCAGATGATGTAAAAAGACAGCAAACGGCTGTCTTCACTTTAGAGCGTAAAACGAGGTTCGTAACCGACTTGTCGCTTTCGCAACGAAGTGTAGAAAGAACTCGCGACCCCTTTTCTGCAGTCCGGTGTCTTGTTGTTCTTGTCCTTGTTTTGCTCTGTCAGCTTTGCAGCTTGTTTTTCTTTTGCAAATAAAAAAAGACAGCAAACGGCTGTCTTCACTTTAGAGCGGAAAACGAGGCTCGAACTCGCGACCCCAACCTTGGCAAGGTTGTGCTCTACCAACTGAGCTATTTCCGCAATTTACTGTCTTTCAGTTTTATGTGAAGAAGATGAGACTCGAACTCACACGACCCAACGGTCACTACCCCCTCAAAGTAGCGCGTCTACCAATTCCGCCACTTCTCCATATATATTGCAAAACCGCGTTTTTGTGCCCAGAACAGGACGCGACCCTGCACGTCTCTCAACACTCGCACCTGAATCGAGCGCGTCTACCATTCCGCCACCTGGGCATATTTAACGCCTTGAGCGGAAAACGAGGCTCGAACTCGCGACCCCAACCTTGGCAAGGTTGTGCTCTACCAACTGAGCTATTTCCGCAATTTACATCGTAAATGCGAGATTTTCGAGTGTACTCATTTGTGAAAGTTTTAGTTCCTCATCCAGTGGCAACGAAAATACCGCGTCTGCTTTGCAAACTGAAAAAACAATATTTCAAAGAGAGCGGAAAACGAGGCTCGAACTCGCGACCCCAACCTTGGCAAGGTTGTGCTCTACCAACTGAGCTATTTCCGCATTTTTTGCATCTTAATCTCAATGTTATTGCATTTCCCTGCCAAGGTTGGAAACCTTATCTTTCTGCGGCAAGGTTGTGCTCTACCAACTGAGCTATTTCCGCATTAATTTCACAGCTGTTTTGCTGTGTGTTTCGCTTAACGGGTGCAAAGGTAGTACAATTTTTTAAACCGGCAAAAGATTTGAAAAGTTTTTTGCGATTATTTTTTTAAATATTTTCTAAATGCCTTCATTTCAATGCGATTGCGCTGTAATTATTTTATTTTAATAGACTGTGTGAACTATTGTTGTGTGTTTTTTAATTGAAACGTGTTTGCAATTGCGCTTTTGGTAACAAAAACAAATTTGTGCAACCTCTATGAACTTTGCTCTAAAATGCTAACTTTGTGCTTTGTTCTCGTTGTGATGAAAAAGAGAATCTGATACCTATTTATATAATTAAATACGTTTCCCTATGCGAAAGGTTTTTGTTACCGGTGCCGGGCACGGGATTGGACGTGCCATTGTTGAGGCTTTTGTTGCCCAGGGTGATTGTGTGGCATTCTGCGACATAGATAAAGAGCGTGGTGATGAGGTGGCTGCTGCAACCGGGGCGCGTTTTTTTCTTGTCGATGTGTGTGAGAAGGTTGCATTGGAGGATGCTGTGCAGCAACTTCTTGGTGAGTGGGGCGATATTGATGTAATAGTGAATAATGTGGGGATTGGGGGATTTGAACCTATAACAGAGACAACCGTTGAGCATTTTGAGACGGTGTTGAATACCAATCTTCGCCCGGTGTTCATAACATCGCGCTTGTTGGCAATGCATCGCAAAAGGAATGGGGCAACAAATCCCTATGGTCGCATTGTAAATATGTGTTCCACCCGTTATTTGCAGAGTGAGCCGGGAAGTGAGGGGTATGCTGCATCTAAGGGTGGAATATGGTCGCTCACTCACGCACTTGCGGTGTCGCTTGCCCCCTATCACATCACGGTGAATTGCATTGCTCCGGGTTGGATAAGTGTATCCGAGGATGAGGTGCTTCGCCCCTTGGACCACAGTTTTCACCTGTCGGGCAGGGTGGGGTGTGCCGATGATATTGCACGTACCTGTCTTTTCCTGTGTGATGAAAGGAATGGTTTTATAAACGGGCAGTGCATTACCGTTGATGGTGGCGTTACAAAGAAGATGATTTACCCCGAATAATTCAGTGTTATGATAGAACATCTTTTACAACCGTTGGTGTGCGAGCGTTTTGTCAATGATGAGCACTACCGTCAGGGGCATTTGCGTGTTATAAACGCTTTGCCGGCTCGGCGTGTGCTTGGGCTTCATTTGCCCGAGGTGAAACAACTTGCCAAACAGCTTTCGCGTGAGGGGTGCGAGGTGGAACTTTCCAATGGCGAGCGTCGTGTGTGTGTTGATGGTAAGGGGCTTGTGCGCTGCTTTGAGCATCTCTCTTCGGCCAGGCTTTGTTATAAAGAGACTCTTGTGTGGGGCTTTCTCATAAACCTTGAGCGTTGTTCTCTTGCAACTCGTTTTGCTATGCTTGAGAGCTATGTTCCCGTGCTTGATAATTGGGCTGTCTGTGATACCTTTTGTGCCAATGCGAAGTGGATGTCTCGCGCCGATAAGGAGCAACTGTGGGATTTCTTGCAACGTTGGTTGGGCTCGACACGTGAGTTTGAGGTGCGTTTTGCTGTGGTATCGGCAATGACCTGTTTTTTGTGCGATGATTGGATTGACCGAGTCTTTGAAGCTGTGGACCGTGTAGATTTTAATCGTATAAAATCCGATTATACAAGTGTGAAGGGCAAGGCGCAAGCGGCGCAACAGGGCGTTGTTCAGGGTGCAGAGCCCTATTATGTGCGTATGGGAGTTGCCTGGCTGTTGGCTACGGCGCTTGCTAAGTTTCCCGAGCATACAAGGGAGTATGTGCGCCGTTCATCATTGCCCGATGATGTTATATGGCTCTATGTGCGCAAGGCGCGCGAGTCTTTTCGCACAAGAAATGTGGAGGCTATGTGAAAAGATGTGCCTTAGGAGTGATTCGTTCCTAAGGCACATCTTTTTTGTATCTTTGCACCAAACAGCGAGCATATACTTCATTCGCTGTGGAAAATATCGAAGCAAGCTTTGTATTTCTTGCTCGTTTGTTTGCCTCTTTTTTTAATTTATTCCACGTAGAGTACCAAGCCCTTGAGATATTCGCCTTCGGGGTGATATATGCTCACCGGGTGGTCGGCCGGTTGTGTCAATTGGTGCAAAATGCGCACGTTGCGCTTTGCCATTGCCGCTGCGGTGAAAACAGCTGTGCGGAAATTCTCCTTGCTGACAACCTGTGAGCAGGAGAATGTGAAGAGGATGCCACCCGGCTGTATCTTTTCAATAGCCTTGGCGTTGAGTCGTCGATAGCCGATGAGCGCGTTTCGCAATGAGTCGCGGTGTTTGGCAAAGGCCGGCGGGTCAAGGATAATGAGGTTGTAGTTGCTTCCCATTCTCTCAAGGAAATCGAATGCGTCTTCGGCATACGCCGTGTGGCGTGTGTCGCCGGGGAAGTTCAGCTCTACATTGGCGTTGGTTAGGTCGATAGCCTTTGACGAACTGTCTACCGAGTGCACAATCTCTGCACCGCCGCGCAGCGCATAGATTGAAAATCCGCCGGTGTAGCAGAACATATTGAGAAGTTTGCGCCCTTTGGCATATTTCTCAAGCAAAGCACGGTTGTCGCGCTGGTCTACAAAGAAACCTGTTTTTTGTCCGCGCAGCCAGTCGATGTGGAATTTAAGTCCATACTCGGTTGAGATATTGCCGGCGTTGCTGCCCATTATGTAGCCGTTGTCCTTGTTTATATCGGCTTTATAGGGTAGTGTGGTGTCCGACTTGTAGTAAATGTTCTTGAGTTTATCGCCAAGCACCTCCTTCATTGCATCGGCAATGTGCAGACGGTCTACGTGCATTCCCACGCTGTGTGCCTGCATCACGGCTGTGTCGCCATAAATGTCTACTATTAAGCCCGGTAGCCCGTCGCCCTCGCCGTGTACAAGGCGGAAGGTGTTGTTGTCCTCGCGCGAAGAGATGCCGGTTCTTTCGCGCAAATCGTATGCCGTTGCTATACGCTTGTTCCAGAAAGACTGGTCTATTGGCTCATCCTTGAATGTGAGCACGCGCACGGCAATGCTTCCCACTTGTACGTGTCCGCGTGCAATAAAATTGCGGTCGTTGGTGTAGACGGTTACCACGTCGCCCTCCTCGGGCTTGCCCTCAATGCGTTGTATTGCTCCAGAGAAAATCCAGGGGTGGAAGCGCTGTAGCGACTCTTCCTTGCCACGTTTCAGTATTACGGCTTTTTCCATTATGCTTTTATTGTTCAATTTGTTTCAATAGGTTGTAAATCTTCAGGCAGGCCCAGGCGTCTGTTGCCGCATAGAGCTTTTGCTTGTCGGTCAGAACGTCGTTCTCCCAATTTGTGAGCTGCTGGCTCTTTGAGATGCGCTGCCCGAATACTATCGCGAAAATCTTTTGCAGGCTCATCTCTTCAATGCCGAACTCGCCTACACATTTTTGCAGGTCGATGAAGTTTCCGGCTTTGAATGTGCGGCGCTTGCACAGTGCCTGATAATCATCGTGCAATGATAGTCCAATCTTGGCTATTTTCTTGTTCTCAAGCAGCTTTATGAGTGAGTCGGGCATTCCTGTGCGGTGCAGACGTATGAGAAAGCAGGTGTCGGCAGTAGATAGCTGAATGAGTGATACATTGTGCTGAACGCCCTTTCTGAATGAAGGGCGTGTTTCGGTGTCTATGCCTATGATGCTCTCGGTAGACAAAGCCTTCATTGCCTGGTCCACGGCTTCGGGGGTGTCGATGGTTATGATGCGTCCATCGAATGAAACGGTGGGCAAGGTGTTTATTTCGCTTTTTTCTATTTTCGCTTTAAAAATCATCTCTTTCAGTCTCTTCATCCTCCTCTTCGAGCGATGTGTTGTATCTTATGTCGTGCAATGCGCGCAGCGTGTTCACCAGTGTCTGTCCCCAGTATTGGCGGAAGTGGTCGTTGCACTCAATTATTGCGTCGTGCATTGTCTCGTTTATGCCAAGTTGAAAAAGGCAAATAAAGTTTTTTACATCCTGATAGATGTCGGCTATATCCTCGGAGATGCTCTTTGTTACCGGGGTGTCGCTGTATTTCATATCACTGACGAAAACGTCGAGGTAGCTGTCGTTGCTGCCCAGCAGGTCATAGATTGTCAATCTCAAAACCTCGTAGCTATCCTCGGTTACAAAGTGCTCAAGTTCCTCTTCTCCGGTTGCTTCTTCATAGGGCAGCATCTGTGCCTTGATGTAGAGCAGTGGCAACAACTTCAGCAAGGTGTCTACGAAATCCTTGCGGTTGTGCTCGTTGCTGCGTTCTACATACGCGCAGAACTCGGCGGCAACGGTTACGAATTCCACGGTGTCGCGTGAAAAAACTATATCCTCTTTGTTGTTCATAGCCTTTGTGTTTCTAATTTGCCGCGAAGTTACAAAAAAATAGCGGAGCTGCGGGTAAAAGGTATTCGTTTTTTTTGTATCTTCGCATTCAGTTGCGGGTTTCCTGCAAAAATAATTTGTAGAACAGAATACAATCAGTAATATGGCTAAGAAAAAACAGGTAGAGAATGAAGGTTGGTGGGCAAAGAGTAAGATGTATGCCGCTCGTGTCAAGGAATTCTTTTCCAATGGCAGTGTGCAGTTTGTGCTGGGTTTGCTGTGCGCCGGTTTTGTGGTATATCTTGCAAGCTCGTTTATCTCTTTCTTTTCGATGGGTGGTTGCGACCAAAGTGTGGTTGAGGCGTTGGCTTCGGGTGCTTCATCGGATGATGCGGCCGGAAATCTGTCGGGAAAGGGGGGCGCTGTGTTGGCCGGGTATCTTGTCAATAACTGTTTTGGTTGGGCATCGGTTCTTGTGTTGCCGCTGCTTCTGCTTGTTGCAGTTAGCTTAATGCGCCTGCGCAAGGTGCGTCTTGGTCGCTGGGCTATAATCACATTCTTT
The DNA here is from genome assembly GCA_045654645.1 of Bacteroidaceae bacterium. Taxonomy (GTDB): domain Bacteria; phylum Bacteroidota; class Bacteroidia; order Bacteroidales; family Bacteroidaceae; genus HGM04593. Next base: position 45,065 of record JAZONR010000060.1, on the reverse strand, counting down.
GCTGTTGTGTGGTTCTCAATTCTCTTCTCGATGCTGTTCGAGGAGCGCCTTGGCTTTAGCTTTGTCTCACCAGGCGGAAAGCACGGAGACTATATAAAATTCTTGCTCACAGATCTCTTTGGTGTTGTGGGCGTTGTGTTGTTCCTTCTTCTCTCGCTGCTGATTTTTATGATATATCTAACCAGTAAAACAATTCCTTGGCTCAGAAATCTCCTAAGCTTTGTTGCTGAAAAACCCAAAGATGAGGCTTTGGCAGAGGAGCCCGAGGAAGAGCCCGCGTCTGAGGATGAAGATGATGTGCTGATAGAGGATGATGAGGAGGAACTTGATGAAGATGATGAGAATGAAGAGGATGGCGGTGATGATGATGTGGAAGACGTTGTTGATGAGGACCTGGAGCTTGCCCGTAAATTTGATGATATGAATATAGCATCGCAGGGGGGCGTTGTTGAGGTTGGTGGCGGTTTGCCTGCCCAAAACGAGGACCCTGCGCTTTCAATGGAGGTTGAGGCAGCCGATGGAGATAATGACACCGGTGGAAAAATGATACGTCCGCTGAACCCCAAAGATGAGCTCAGTTACTATAAACCGCCTACACTCGATCTTCTCGATGAGTATGAACAGGGCATACACTCAATTGATAGAAACGAGCAGGCCGAGAATGCAAATAATATTGTAAAGGCGCTAAGTAACTTCGGTATTGAGATAAGTTCTATAAAGGCGACGGTAGGTCCCACTATCACGCTCTATGAGATTACCCCTGCTCCCGGTGTGAGAATTTCTAAAATTAGAAATCTTGAGGATGATATTGCAATGAGTCTCTCGGCGCTTTGTATCCGCATTGTGGCGCCCATCCCCGGGCGTGGTACCATTGGTATTGAGGTTCCGAACACCCACAAGCAGATAGTGCCTATGGCATCATTGCTCAATAGCCGCAAGTACAAGGAGACAGATATGGCTCTGCCTCTTGCACTTGGAAAGACAATCTCCAATGAGGTCTATATGGTGGATATGGCCAAGATGCCTCACCTTCTTGTTGCCGGTGCCACAGGTATGGGTAAATCGGTGGGTTTGAATGCCATCATCACGTCGTTGCTCTATAAAATGCACCCAGCTTACCTCAAGTTTGTTATGGTTGATCCCAAAATGGTGGAGCTAAGCCTCTACAATGTCCTTGAGAAGCATTTTCTTGCAAAGCTCGAGGGTGAGGATGAACCCATCATAACCGATGTGAACAAGGTGGTTCGCACCCTAAAATCGCTCTGTGTTGAGATGGATAACCGATACCGCCTGTTGCAGATGGCATCAGTGCGCTCGGTTAAGGAGTATAATGAAAAATTCCTCAATAAAGAGTTGCTTCCCACAAAGGGCCACCGCTTTATGCCCTATATTGTGGTTGTGATTGATGAGTATGGCGATTTGATGATGACTGCAGGCCGCGAGGTGGAGCAGCCTATTGCCCGCATTGCACAGAAGGCGCGTGCGGTGGGTATTCATATGATAATTGCCACACAGCGTCCAACAACCAACATCATTACCGGTACAATCAAGGCTAACTTCCCTGCGCGAATGGCCTTCCGTGTTATTTCTGTTGTTGATTCAAGGACTATCCTCGACCGTTCGGGAGCCAATCAGTTGCAAGGCAGGGGTGATATGCTCTTCCTTGCCGGTAACGACCCGGTGCGTGTGCAGTGTGCGTTGGTTGAGACCAAAGAGGTTGAGCGTGTGTGTGCCCACATTGCCAAGCAACAGGGCTATCCATCGGCATATATATTGCCCGAGCCTGATGAGGCTGTGGATATAATTGGTGAGGGTGGTGGCGCTCGAGGCGATATAAGTCCCGACAAACTCGACCCTCTCTTTGCCGAGGCTGCACGCATTGTGGTGCTTGCTCAAAGTGGTTCCACATCTCAAATTCAGCGTAAACTTGAGATTGGTTTCAATCGTGCCGGTCGCATTATGGACCAGCTCTGCAAGATGGGTATTGTGGGCGAGCAAGAGGGTAGTAAGCCCCGTCAGGTGCTCTGTGCCGATGAGGCCGACCTTGAATTCCGCTTAAAGTCAATGTTATAAATGTATTGTAGACCATTATGAAAATAAAGTGCTTGTTGTTCCTTGTGATAGCTGTGGTGTGTATGCCGCTCACAGCCCGGGTGAGTGATGCAAAGGCTGTTGCTCTGCTTGATAAAGTTGTGGCTGCAATGAAGGCCGATGCGCCACTGCAAATGGATTACAGCTATACGCTCTGTGATGATGAGGGTGTGCTGGTGCAGAAGGATAATGGCATTGTGGTGATTGATGGTGCTCGATATGCGCTGCTTATGGAGAATATGAAAGTGTGGTGCGATGGTGAGACACAGTGGAGCTATTCGAGTGATATTAACGAGATATACATAACTGAAGCAACATCGGATGCAGCGCAAAATCTTTCGCCGTTGTATGTTGTTGAATACTATCGCAACGAATATGTTGCCTCTTTTGTTGAAAAGGGTAGCGAAGTGCTTGTTAAGCTAAGGTCGCCTGTGTCTGAAAGTGATGTGGATGCTGTTGAACTGCTTGTTTCAAAGCAGACGGGTCGCCTTTTAGAGATGAAGGTGAGTATGCGCGGGCAGGGTGTCCTTTGTGTTGCCCTTAACGACTACATCGCTAATTGTGGTGCAACAGAGGGTGAATTTGTGTGCCCTGTTGGCGAGTTTCCTTCAGCCGAAGTTGTTGATATGAGATAATGAAAGGATAAATATATAAAACAAAGTATATTATGAACAAGACAAAATGTTTGGTAATAGGTTCCGGCCCTGCCGGATACACTGCGGCAATCTATGCTTCGCGTGCAAATCTTTCTCCCGTTCTCATCGAGGGAATGCAGCCGGGTGGTCAGCTTACACAGACTACTGTTATTGAGAATTTTCCGGGCTTTCCTCAGGGAATAACTGGTCCTGAACTTATGGATAATATGCGCCGACAGGCCGAGAATGTGGGCGCCGACCTGCGTTCGGGCAGTGTTGTTGATGTGGATTTTGAGGCACATCCCTATAAGGTTACTCTTGACGATGGCAAGGTGATTGAGGCCGATACTGTTATTGTGGCCACCGGTGCTGCTGCCAAGTATCTGGGTCTTCCCGATGAGATAAAGTATCAGGGTATGGGTGTCAGTGCCTGTGCAACCTGCGACGGTTTCTTCTATCGCAAGAAGATTGTAGCTGTTGTTGGTGGTGGTGATACTGCTTGCGAGGAGGCCAATTATCTTGCTTCGCTTGCAGCAAAGGTCTATCTCATTGTGCGCAAGCCCTATTTGAGAGCTTCAAAGGCAATGCAGGACCGCACACTCGCAAATCCCAAGATTGAGGTGCTTTTCGAGCATAATACCGAGGGGCTTTTTGGCGAAGAGGGTGTTGAAGGTATACATCTTGTTTCGCGTCAGGGCGAGCCCGATGAAAAGCACTATGACCTTGCAATCGACGGCTTCTTCCTTGCTATTGGCCACAAACCCAACAGCGATGTCTTTAAGAAATATCTAAAAACCGATGAGACGGGTTATTTTGTGCCGGCCGATGCAAGCGGTGTGAAAACCATAGTCCCCGGTGTATTTGTTGCAGGTGATGTTGCCGATCCCCACTACCGTCAGGCAATCAATGCTGCTGCAAGTGGCTGTCGTGCAGCAATGGAGGCAGAGAAGTATCTCTCAAACCTCTGATACTTGCTTTTTTGAAACAGGCCATCGGCTGTGCAACGCGCGGCCGGTGGTTTTTATATTTAATAAGGAGTGTATGTGAAATGTTGCAATTGGCGGCGGCTTGTTTTGATGTTAGTTGTTTTTGCTGCGTGTGATGAAAGTTTTTTTGCAAAAACCTTTTCCAAGAACAAAATAAATGCTATCTTTGCAGCCGATTTAGTCCGTAGGGGTTGGAGAAGACGTTCTCACGAAGGGGGCGCACCTCGCGGAATTCACAATAAAAGCGATAAAATAAATGTACGCAATTGTTGAGATTAATGGACAGCAGTTCAAGGCTGAGGCCGGCAAGAAGCTGTTCGTGCACCACATCAAGGGTGCTCAGAATGACACAACCGTTGAGTTTGACCGCGTGTTGTTGTTGGATAATGATGGTGCTGTAACCGTAGGTGCTCCTACTGTAGAAGGCGCAAAGGTAGTATGCTACATTGGCAATGTTCGCGAGCAGAAGATTGTTCGCAAGTCTAAGGACGGTCAGAACATTGTTACTACACGTGAGATCAACCCTGCTTTGGTTAAGGGTGATAAGGTTCTCGTGTTCCACAAGCGTCGCCGCAAGGGTTACCGCAAGTTGAACGGTCACCGTCAGCAGTTCACAGAGTTAGTTGTTAAGGAAATTATCGGTTAATTTTTTAAAGTTTAAGTATTATGGCACATAAGAAAGGTGTTGGTAGTTCAAAGAACGGCCGCGAGTCAGCAAGTCAGAGACTTGGTGTTAAGATCTGGGGTGGCCAGGTATGCAAAGCCGGTAATATCATCGTTCGTCAGCGTGGTACAGTTCACAACCCCGGTGCAAACATCGGTATGGGTAGTGATCACACTCTCTACGCTTTGGTTGACGGTGTTGTAACTTTCAAGCGTGGCAAGAACGACAAGAGCTACGTTTCAGTTACTCCTATCGCAGAGCAGAACTGATAACATTGTCAGACAAGTTATGAGGCAATTCCTTCAAAGGGGTTGCCTCTTTTTCTTTTTTGGGAAAAAGATGCTGTTTGGCACAACTTTTTGGCATTTTGTTATTGACTAATAGAAAAATGTTGTACTTTCGTAAAATATAATGGCTTGACGGCATTTTTTTTGTAAAAATGCGCTGCCCGGCAAATGAAGGAATTATTAAAAAACAAATACTATGCTTACACTGAAAGTTATTTCACAGGAGACTGAAAAGGTTTTGAAAGGTCTTGAGAAGAAGCATTTCAAAAATGCAAAGGAGACAATTGATAAGGTGCTCGAGCTCGACAAGGCGCGTCGTGCTGCGCAACAGGAACTCGATAATGTTCTTGCACAGAGCAAGCAGATTGCTGCCAAGGTTGGTCAGCTGATGAAGGCAGGCCAGGCCGATGAGGCCAATGCTGTAAAGGCCGAGGTTGCCGACCTCAAGGTGAAGGCTACCGAGCTGCAGGCCAAGATGGATGCTGCTGCAAACGAACTGCAGCAGGTTCTTTACACAATACCCAATATCCCCTATGATGAGGTGCCCGAGGGCGCTGTTGCCGAGGATAATGTTGTAGAGAAGACAGGTGGCGAGGAGACTCTCCTTCCCGCAAATGCTCTTCCTCACTGGGAACTTGCAAAGAAGTATGATCTCATTGATTTCGACCTTGGCGTGAAGATTACCGGTGCAGGTTTCCCCGTTTACAAGGGCAAGGGTGCCCAGTTGCAGCGCGCTCTCATCAACTTCTTCCTTGACGAGGCTCGTGCGGCAGGTTATATAGAGATTATGCCCCCTACAGTGGTGAACGCTGCTTCGGGCTATGGCACTGGTCAGCTCCCCGACAAAGAGGGACAGATGTATCACTGCGGCCTCGATGACCTTTATCTAATCCCAACAGCCGAGGTTCCTGTTACAAATATCTACCGCGATGTTATCCTCGATGAAAAGCAGCTTCCCATCAAGAACTGTGCCTATACTCAGTGTTTCCGTCGTGAGGCGGGCTCCTATGGAAAGGATGTTCGCGGCTTGAACCGTTTGCACGAGTTCTCAAAGGTTGAGATTGTGCGCATCGATACCCCCGAACACAGCAAGGAATCTCACAAAGAGATGCTTGAGCACGTAGAAGGTCTGCTCAAGAAACTTGAACTTCCCTATCGTATCCTGCGTCTCTGCGGTGGCGATATGAGCTTCACAGCTGCGCTTTGCTTCGACTTTGAGGTGTACTCAGAGGCACAGCAGCGCTGGCTTGAGGTTTCTTCTGTTTCAAACTTCGATAGCTATCAGGCAAACCGCTTGAAGTGCCGTTACCGCACTGCCGACAAGAAAACAGAACTTTGCCACACTCTCAATGGCTCGGCGCTTGCTCTTCCCCGCATAGTTGCAGCCCTTCTTGAGAACAACCAGACACCCGAGGGTATTCGCATTCCAAAGGCGTTGGTTCCTTATTGTGGTTTTGAGATAATTGATTAAAATTCACTAAAAAGGTGATAACTGCGTTATGCTCAATTTTGTAAACAGTCATTTAGGTTCACTAAACTCCTGTTTCCAAAATCTTCGCAAGCCTTGTTCTCCCACTTTTTATTGAATTTTAATAGAAAAAAAGGTAAAAAGGTGATAACTGCGTTACGCTCGGTTTTGTAAACAGTCATTTAGGCCCGCTAAACTCCTGTTTCCAAAATCTTCGCAAGCCTTGCTTCTGCGCTTTTTATTGAACTTTATATAAAAATAAGGTGAAAAGGTGATAACTGCGTTACGCTCGGTTTTGTAGACAGTCATTTAGGTTCACTAAACTCCTGTTTCCAAAATCTTCGCAAGCCTTGCATCTGCGCTTTTTATTGAACTTTAATAAAGCAAAGGAAAGGCATCTGCTGCGTTACGCTCGGTTTTGTAGACAGTCTTTAGGCCTACTGAAGTTGTTGAATATACAGAATTAAAACAAATATTATGTACAGAATAGTATCGAAAGAGCAGTTTTCGGATAAAGTGTTCCGTCTGCGTGTGGAGGCTCCGCTCATTGCCAAGGCATACAGGGCCGGTAATTTCGTTATTCTAAGAGTGGGAGAGAAGGGTGAGCGCATTCCATTGACTATTGCGCACGCCGACCCTGAAAAGGGTATCATCACTCTTGTTGTCCAGAAAGTAGGCCTAAGTTCAAGCCGTGTGTGCGACCTCAATGAGGGTGATTGCATTACCGACGTTGTTGGTCCGCTTGGCCAGGCTACTCACATCGAGAATTTCGGTACTGTGGTTTGTGCCGGCGGTGGTGTGGGTGTTGCGCCTATGTTGCCCATTGCTGCGGCACTGAAGAAAGCGGGTAACCGTGTTATTTCTGTGCTTGCCGGACGTTCCAAGGACCTTATCATTCTTGAGAAAGAGGTGCGCGAGGTGTCGGATGAGGTGATAATTATGACCGATGACGGTTCATACGGCGATAAGGGACTTGTTACCGAGGGTATAGAGCGTGTTATTAAGCGCGAGAAGGTGGACCACTGTGTTGCTATTGGTCCGGCTATAATGATGAAGTTTGTGTGCAAACTGACAAAGCAGTACGAGATACCAACTGTTGTTTCGCTCAACACTATTATGGTGGATGGCACCGGAATGTGTGGTGCTTGCCGCGTAACGGTTGGCGGAAAAACAAAGTTTGTGTGTGTAGACGGTCCCGAGTTTGACGGTCATCAGGTGGATTTTGACGGAATGATGCAACGTCTCGGCTCTTTTAAGGCTGAAGAGGCGCAGGAGATGGAGAAGCTTGAAAAGTTTGAGGAGTGTGCAAGTGAGTGTGATGAACTTATCAACCGCGATGCTCCTTGGCGTGCCGAACTGCGCAACAAAATGAAACCCAAGGAGCGCACTGCCATTGAGCGCTGTCCAATGCCTGAGCTGGAGCCTGCCTACCGTGCAACAAAGTTGCGCGAGGAGGTGAACACCGGCTTTACAAAGGATATGGCACTTGTTGAGGCACAGCGTTGCCTCGACTGTCCCAAGCCTGCTTGTATGGAGGGTTGTCCGGTGAGCATAAACATTCCTTCATTCATAAAGAATATTGAGCGTGGCGAGTTTGTGAAGGCTGCCCAAGTGTTGAAGATGACAAGCTCGCTGCCGGCGGTGTGTGGTCGTGTGTGTCCCCAGGAGAAGCAGTGCGAGAGTCAGTGTATTCATCTTAAAATGGGACATAAGGCTGTGGCAATTGGTGCTTTGGAGCGCTTTGCTGCCGATTATGCACGTGAGAGCGGCGAGATGCCGGCTCCTCAGGTTGCATCTTCTAACGGCAAAAAGGTTGCCGTTGTTGGTTCGGGCCCTGCAGGTTTGTCATTTGCCGGTGATATGGCAAAGCTTGGCTATGCGGTTACTGTGTTTGAGGCACTGCACGAAATTGGCGGTGTGCTCAAGTATGGTATTCCCGAATTCCGTTTGCCCAATTCCATTGTAGAGCACGAAATAGAGAATCTGCGCGCAATGGGCGTGGAGTTTGTAAAGGACTGCGTTGTGGGTAAAACAATCTCCATTGCACAGTTGCAGGATGATGGCTTCAACGGTGTCTTTGTGGCATCGGGTGCCGGTCTTCCCAATTTTATGAACATCCCGGGCGAGAATTCCATAAACATCCTCTCATCAAATGAGTATCTCACCCGCGTAAACCTTATGGATGCTTCAAATCCCGAGACCGATACACCTATGCATCTTGGCAAGCGTGTGGCGGTGATTGGCGGTGGAAACACAGCTATGGACTCTGTGCGCACAGCGTTGCGTTTGGGTGCTGAGCGCGCGATGATAATCTATCGTCGCAGCGAAGCTGAAATGCCCGCGCGCCTCGAGGAGGTGAAGCACGCCAAAGAGGAGGGTGTGGAGTTTCTCACATTGCACAACCCCATTGAGTATATCGCCGATGAGAGGGGATGTGTGAAGCAGATTGTGTTGCAGAAGATGGAGCTTGGTGAGCCTGATGCATCGGGTCGTCGCTCTCCTGTGGCAATAGAGGGTGCCATAGAGACAATAGATATCGATATGGCTGTTGTCTCTGTTGGTGTTTCGCCCAATCCGCTCGTACCCACATCGGTAGAGGGGCTTGAACTTGGTCGCAAGAATACCATTGCCGTGAACGATGATATGCAGTCATCAATTCCGTTCATCTATGCCGGCGGAGATATTGTGCGTGGCGGTGCAACGGTAATTCTGGCAATGGGCGATGGCCGTCGTGCTGCTGCGGCTATGCATAGGCATTTGACCGAATGATAACCCCAACAAGCTTTAAACAACACTTTTTATTCAACCCCAAGAATTACAAGGGTGCTCCAAAAGAAATGGGGCACCCTTGTATCACATTTCACTCCATTTGGGAAAGTTGCTCAACTTTTAATTATTTCTAACGAATAATCACTCTTTTGTGGTTGTATTTTCAGTGGATTTGCACTATCTTTGCATAAATTTTTTATAAAGTCCTTTGGTGTGCACTTGCGGAAAGTGCTGTGCCGGGGATTTTGAAACTTGCAACGGAAATAATGAAGAGAATCGTATACATACTTTTATCGGCTGTCGTGGTGCTTTCATCTTGTGATTCATACAGCAAGCTCTACAAACAGAATGACTACGACTATAGGTACGAGGCTGCCAAGGCCTACTATCTTGAGGGTAAGTACTCAAGGGCTGCCGAGCTTCTCGAGTCTATGGTAACGATGCTCAAGGGTGGCGACAAGGCCGAGGAGTCGCTCATTCTGCTTGCCAAATGTTATGAGAAGTCCAAGGATTATGAGACTGCATCACAGTACTATAAGCTTCACTACTCGAACTACCCCCGTGGCGAGTTTGCCGAATATACACGTTTCCAGTCGGGCAAGGCACTCTTTCTTGACACTCCCGAGCCTGAATTGGACCAGTCAAACACCTATTCGGCGATAAACGAGTTGCAAATCTTTATGGAGTATTATCCTCACAGCAAATACTACGACGAGGCACAGGATATGATACTCAAGATGCACGATTTGCTTGTGAAAAAGGCCTATCTGTCGGCAAAGCTCTATTACGACCTGGGCGACCTTGCATACGTGGGCAATAACTATCAGGCTTGCATAATCACTGCACAGAATGTTCTCAAGGACTATCCCTACACCGGTTTGCGCGAGGATATATCAATCCTGATTCTCAGGGCCAAGTATCAAATGGCTCACAAGAGTGTAGCCGAGAAACAGATGGAACGCTACCGCGATACAATAGATGAATACTATGCCTTCAAGACCGAGTTTCCCGGCAGCAAATACTTGAAGGAGGCCGATAAATATTATAGGGAAGCTATTGATTTTGTAAAAGAATAATAAACAAATAATAATAAACGAAAATGGACTACAAAAAGACTAACGCTCCAACAAACACAGTTACACGTGATATGGCAGACTTTGTTGGCGAGACAGGAAATGTTTACGAGTCGGTTGCTATCATCGGCAAGCGCTCTAATCAGATTGCGGCAGAGATGAAGGACGAGCTCTTGAAGAAGCTCAATGAGTTCTCATCATCTACCGATAACCTCGAGGAGCAGTTCGAGAACCACGAGCAGATTGAAATCTCACGTTACTATGAGAGACTGCCCAAGCCCACTCTCATTGCTGCGCAGGAGTTCCTCGATGGTAAGGTTTATTTCCGCGACCCATCAAAAGAGGTTGAGGAGGATGAGGAGTAAATACCACTGCTGTTTATAGTTCTTTGGTATTATGAAATTCCGTTTCTATCAGTTGCTCTACGTTGCAACTTTGGCGCTTACGGTGGTTGCACTCCTTTCGCCGGTGGTGAATTTTGGAGAGCCCAATGGCGCAGAGTCTGTGATGACCAATTTTAAGTACACGGCTGCCAATGGCGATGTATCCTGGTCGGTGCTGGCATTGGGAATAGTGCTCATCTTCACAGCTCTTGTAAACCTGTTTGCACTGCTTGTGGCAATGTTCAACAACTTTGAACTACAGAAGAGGGTTACAATCCTGTCGATGCTGCTGTTTGCAGGCTACTATATACTATTCCTTGTATATACGCTTGTTCTCTCTTGCGGCACCTCTATGGATATTGAGCTTCCAATGCTCTATCCCTTCTTTGGACTCACATTAAACCTTTTTGCCTTCTTGCTGCTACGTCGCGCAGAAGCAAAGATAATAGCCAAGGCGCTTGGCTTCCGCTTGAGAGATTAAGGCGGTCATTCTACAACAAATTCCACGCAGGCCTGCGTGGAATTTGTTGTTTTAACAGAATGTTGATTAATTGAAACGTTGGAGAGAGTGTTTAATAACTTTCGTTCACATCAACAACAGAGGGTTGCGCAACCCTCTGTTGTTGATTAAATACCCAATTGCGGGAGTTTAGTTTATCTCAAGCTCATCCACGAAAATGAATGCCGGCAGGCCCTTTGCGGGATGCCAGTTGGGCATATCCCGGTCTGAGAGGGCGAGAATCTTCACATAGCGCGCCTTGGTGGGGGTAAACTCCACCTTGTGCTCATATATGCGGTTCTCATCTTCTGCAGTGAGGTCGGGGTAGCTCTGGTCAAATAGAGTAGTGTAGTTGGTGCCGTCGTTTGAGATGCTCACAGTGATGCCAAGCAGGTCAAAAACCCAGTCGCCCTTGTCCACGCTGGTGTTGAACGAAATGCTGCTTATCTCCTCCTCTTTCTTGAGGTCTATTACAGCTTCAAGGTCTGTCTCGCAGAAACCGAGCCAGCGGCCTGTGCGATAGTTGGGGCTTCCCTTTAGACCGTCTACAAGCGTAATGGGGCCTTCAAAGGTATAGTTCTTGTGAATGGGCTGCAGCAGTGTTATGGGCTTTGCTGTTGCCTTGTTGAAGGAGATCTCCTCGCTAAATGTGCGTGTGGAGCCATTCTCTCTTATTCCTTTGGCTTTGAGTGTGCAGCTGCTGTTTATCTCAATGGCACCTGTGTAGCGTGCCGATTCTGTTGTGGGCTCACTGCCGTCTGTTGTGTAGTAGATAGGGCAGTTGTCAAGGGTTGTGAATTCAACTTTTATAACACCCTTCTCAAGGTCGGTTGTAAATTTCTCCTCAAGGTCCAGAATGTGCTTTGCATAGTTATAGCCTTTTGCATCATAGAGTTTGAGGAGTGGCAGCAGTCGCTGCTTGAAATTATTAAAGTCTTTCTTTTCGGGGTTGCACCACTGCACCTCGCACAGGGCAGCCAAACGTGGAAGCTCCATATACTCGACGTGGCTGTAGTTTGGTATATATTCGCTCCAAAGGTTGGCCTGCACGCCTATGATGTGTTTTTGCTCCTCGGGTGTCAGTGATTCGTGCATAGGCTCAAAGGAGTAGACCTTCTCCACCGGAACATAGCCGCCAATTGCGAGAGGCTCATCATCAGTGTACTTTGTCTGGTAGTAGTCGAAATACATAAAAGTAGTGGGGGACATAATGCAGTCGTGTCCCATCTTTGCAGCTTCAATGCCGCCCTCAATGCCGCGCCACGAGTGTACGGTGGCATTTGGAGCAAGGCCTCCTTCCAGGATTTCATCCCAACCTATTATCTGTCGTCCCTTGCTGTTGAGGAACTTCTCGGCGTGGTTTATTACATAACTTTGCAGATACATCTCGGCGCTGTGTTTCTCATCACCCTTTATTCCCAGCTTCTTTATGCGAGCCTGGCATTTGGGACATTGCTCCCACTGTGTCTTGGGGCACTCGTCGCCGCCTATGTGGATATATTGCGAGGGGAATACCTCTATAATTTCGCTCAATATATCTTCTATGAACGACAGCGTGGCGTCGTTGCCGGCACACAGCACATTGTCCGACACACCCCACATCTTCCACACCTCGTATGGGCCGCCTGTGCAGCCATATTGGGGATAAGCTGCAAGGGCCGCCTGCATATGGCCCGGAAGGTCAATCTCCGGTATCACCGTTATGTGGCGCTCGGCAGCATAGGCTACAATCTCGCGGCAATCTTCTTGAGTGTAGAAGAAGGGACCATAGTGCTTGCCGTCATACTTGCCGCTGTTGCGGCCAATGACAGTCTCATCGCGCTGCGCTGCAACGGTGGTTAGCTTGGGATATTTCTTTATCTCAATGCGCCAACCCTGGTCATCGGTGAGATGCCAGTGGAAACGGTTGAGGTTGTGCATCGCAAGCATATCTATGAAGCGCTTTATTGAGTCTTTTGTGAAGTAGTGGCGCGACACGTCAAGATGTGCTCCGCGATAGCTGAAGCGTGGCGCGTCATTAATTATCACAGCCGGCATAGTTACACTCTTGCCGTTGCTGAACGGAATGGCCTTGCGCAGTGTCTGCACTCCATAGAATACGCCGGCCGGTGTTGCTCCTGTAAGGGTTATGCCATTGGCATTGGCTGTCAGTCTGTATGCTTCGCTCTTCTCGCCACCCTCTTCGGTAGCAAGGGTGATGGCCTTGCCTGTGGCAGTTGTTGTAACCTCAAGCTCAAACGAGGTCTTCTCCTTTATGAACTCTGCCAGGAATTCGGCATTGCGTTTCATTTGCGGGCTTCCATCGTGAACAATTTGTGTGTTGCTGTTTAGCCGGAATGCCTCGTCGCCCGTCTCGGTTATTTCCATAGGCAACGGCACCACTTGGTAGTTGGCCGTGGTTTTGCTGTCGTTGCAGGAGTAGAGACCAAGGCATAAAATAATTAGTCCAAAAACTCTTTTTCTCATAGTATCTATATTTTTAGGTTATCTCTTTCTCTTTTTTTATGATGCTTGTCAAATATAGGTAAAATATCTGATATTGCGCCATTCTTCTCTTTTTAACTTTTCAGCACACACGTTTCCAAGAGCTTTTTTATTCAAATTAATTATATCAATGGAGTGCAGTACAGTAATTTTTCCTTATATTCGCGTCGTAACGTAAAAAATCTACAGCTATGAAACGTGATAGACACATTTTTCAACTTATAGAAACAGAGTATCGCCGTCAGCTCAAAGGCATTGAACTTATAGCATCGGAGAATTTCGTCAGCAACGAAGTGATGCAGGCAATGGGCTCGGTGCTCACCAATAAATATGCCGAAGGTTACCCCGGCAAGCGCTACTATGGCGGTTGCGAGGTGGTTGATATTGTTGAGGAGATTGCACGTGAACGCCTTAAGGAACTCTATGATGCCGAGTGGGTGAATGTGCAGCCCCATTCGGGAGCACAGGCCAATGCCGCCGTGTTCCTTGCAGTGCTTAATCCCGGCGATAAATTTATGGGTTTGAATCTTGCCCACGGCGGTCATCTCTCTCACGGCTCGGCAGTGAATACATCGGGTCTTATATATACCCCTTGCGAGTATAACCTCAACCCGGAGACCGGCCGTGTCGATTATGACCGGATGGAAGAGACTGCACTGCGCGAGAAGCCCAAGATGATTATTGGCGGCGGTTCGGCCTACTCTCGCGAGTGGGACTACAAGCGTATGCGTGAGATTGCCGATAAGGTTGGTGCAATACTTATGGTGGATATGGCTCACCCCGCAGGTCTCATCGCAGCAGGCTTGCTCGATAACCCGGTGAAATATGCCCACATCGTAACATCTACAACCCACAAGACATTGCGTGGCCCGCGTGGCGGTGTAATCATTCTTGGCAAGGACTTCCCCAATCCTTGGGGCAAGACAACTCCAAAGGGCGAGGTGAAGATGATGTCGCAGTTGCTCGACTCGGCCGTGTTCCCCGGTATTCAGGGCGGCCCGTTAGAGCACGTCATTGCAGCCAAGGCTGTGGCTTTTGGTGAGGCTTTGCAGCCCGAATTCAAGGAGTATCAAGCACAGGTGAAACTCAACGCAGCTGTGTTGGCGCAGGAACTTATGGACCGTGGCTTCGGTATCGTTTCCGGTGGAACAGACAACCACTCTATGCTTGTCGATTTACGTGGCAAGTATCCCGACCTTACAGGTAAGGTTGCCGAGAAGGCACTCGTTGCAGCCGATATCACTGCCAACAAAAATATGGTGCCATTCGACACACGCAGTGCGTTTCAAACATCGGGCATCCGCCTGGGTACACCGGCCATCACCACGCGTGGCGTTAAAGAGGATATGATGCCTTTCATTGCCGAGATGATTGAGACTGTGCTCAGCGCTCCCGAGGATGAGAAGGTGATTGCAGCAGTGCGTGCAAAGGTTAATGAGACAATGTCCGAGTTCCCGCTCTTTGCTTATTGAAAAAAGGAACTATGAACAAAGAAGATGTATCCCTTCGGGCTGCCCGAAGGGATACTGTTTTGTTTTCAAATAGCAGTGTGAGGCTTTTTGTTGCTACTGCATCAAACAATCTCCATTTGCCATTGTTCTATTTAAAAAATATGAGTGAATATATGAGCAAGTTGAGAATTACTGTTTTTGCCGACCCTGTATGCACCTGGTGCTGGGGTAGTGTACCTGTTTTAAGAGCGCTTCTTTATCGTTATGGTGCTCAGTTGGAAATTGCTTATGTTATGGGCGGGATGATAGAGGATATAAAGAGCTATAGCAACCGCCGTCTATCCATTGGTGGAGACATTGCGCTTTCCAATAGAAATATACACAGCCATTGGCTCGAAGCCTCATCAATCCACGGTATGCCTGTTTGCGAGAGTGGCTTTCATCTCTTCTCCCACGAGCGCCCTTCAACAATTCCACAAAATCTTGCCTATCTTGCAGCTAAAGTCTATGTGGAACGCTATGGCGGCGAGGTTGAAGCTATGGCGGCGCATCACTATCTGCGCTGTGTGCAAGAGGCAACAGCTGTTGATGCACTCCTCACTAATGATGTTGATGTGCTTGTGGATATGTCGGCTGTTGTTGGCTTTAATCCCGCAAAATTCCGCGATATTTATGTCAGTGATACAGTGAAGGTGCTTTATGGCGAGGGCAAGATGCTTTGTCGTGAGTATGAGGTGCAGTCATTCCCAACCTATCTGCTTGAGTATCGTGGCGAGGAGATGCTGCTAAGGGGGTACACCTCCTTTGATATAATGAGCCAAAGTTTGGAACAGCTCTCCTATGGCAAGGTGAAACAGTTGGATGGCGTGTGCAAGCCTACGGCCGAGAATGTAATGAATTTTATCGACGCTTATGGGGTTGCCTATCCTGTTGAGGTGGCAACGGCCTTTGATTTGCCAAGGCGCAACGGGCACACAGCGCTCAATGCCGAATCTTATGAAGGATTGCCGGATATTCTTGAGGAGTTGCTCGGTGCCGGCAAACTATCGGCAACTCCGCGCGGCAACACCTTCCTCTATTATGCTTTGAAGGAGGGACACGCTCCCAAACAGCATCTTTTTGTTCACGAGCACGCTTGAAGTTTTTTTGGGGTGTATATGTAGTAAAAGCACGGAAATGCGCGCATTTCCGTGCTTTTTTTGTATCTTCGTAGCCACAAAGAAAAGCACTATGAAAAGACCTCTTTTGTTTGTGGTGGCTGCGTTGTTGCTTGCCGCCTGCGGAATGGTGAAGGAGCCCCTTGAGAATGTGAGGGTAAGGATGTACACAACCGAGGGTGTTGTTGAACTGCGTCTCTATGATGATACACCGGCCCATAGGGATAATTTTGTGAAGCTTGTGAAGGAGCAACGCTACGATTCGCTTCTCTTTCATCGTGTGATTGAGAATTTTATGATACAGGGTGGCGACCCTTCATCAAAATATGCTGCGCCGGGCTCGCTTTTGGGCGAGGGCGACCTTGGCTACACCATCGATGCCGAGATTATGCCCGACAAACATTTTCATCGTCGCGGTGTTTTGGCGGCAGCGCGCGAGGGCGATGATGTAAATCCGGCAATGGCTTCATCATCGTGCCAGTTCTACATTGTGTGGGGCAGGGTGTTTACTCCCGAAGAGCTTGCAGAGTATAAAGAGATATATGAGATGCGTATGGGGCGCGAGATGGTTATAACTCCTGAACAGGAGGCTGTCTACACCACCGTTGGAGGCACTCCGCATCTCGATGGTGCCTACACTGTCTTTGGCGAGGTTACTTCGGGCCTTGAGGTGGTGGAGAAAATTCAGAAAGTGGATTGCGACAGCAATGACCGTCCGTTGCAAGATGTGAGAATATTGAAGGTTGAAATAATAAAGTGATGCGTTATGCTTAATGTTGGTGATAAAGCTCCCGATTTTCTTGGGACAGATGAGTGTGGCAACGAGGTGAGGGTGAGCGACTATCGCGGTCGCAAACTTGTGGTCTATTTCTATCCCAAGGACAGCACCCCCGGCTGTACTGCCGAGGCTTGCTCCTTGCGCGACGGTATGGACGATCTTGTGGCTGCCGGGTATGCCGTTGTGGGCATAAGTGCAGACAGTGCCGCTTCACACAGTCGCTTCAAAGAGAAACAGAAACTAAATTTCCCGCTTGTTGCCGATGTGGAGAAGAGTACAATACAGGCTTTTGGAGCGTGGGGCGAAAAGAAAATGGCCGGAAGGGTATATATGGGAATTCTGCGCACTACGTTTATCATTGATGCCAATGGCATTGTAGAGCGTGTAATCACCAAGGTCGAAACCAAGAATGCAGCAAGGCAACTGCTTGCAGTTTGAAAAACACTAATCCTTTTTTAAATAAATTCTATTACTTATGTTATCCTTTTTATTTCTTAATGAGGTTGCAGCTGCAGATACAACTGCAACAGCCGGTTTTTCCGAGATGATGTCTACCATTTCAGGTATGAGTGCCGAGGAGATTAAGCAGGCAATTACAGCGTTTGCACTTTCGTTCTCAATCAAACTCATCAAGGTTCTTCTCATCTGGTTTGTAGGACGCTGGATTCTCAAACGAGTGGTTAATCTCCTGAAGCGTATTATGGTAAAGCACGTCGATAACGAGTCGGTAAGAAGCTTTGTTATCAGCATCATCGACGTTATTGTGATGATAATGTTGATATTGATGATTATTGGCGTTCTTGGCATTGACACATCTTCATTCATCGCAATCTTTGCCTCTGCCGGTGTTGCCATTGGTATGGCGTTGAGCGGCACATTGCAGAATTTTGCAGGTGGTGTTATGATTCTTCTTTTCCGTCCTTTCAAGGTTGGCGATTTTATCGAGGCACAGGGCGTTTCGGGAAGCGTTAAGCAGATTCAGATTTTCAACACTATTATTCACACAGGCGACAACAAGGTTATCCTGCTTCCCAATGGTGCTGTTTCAACAGGTATCATCAACAACTATTCACGCGAGCCCAAGCGTCGTCTCGATATGACATTCTCAATAAGCTATGGCAACGATTTTGAAAAGGCCAAGGCTGTTCTTGAGCGTCTCATTGCCGAGGATACACGTGTGCTTAAAGAGCCGGCCGAGCCATTTATTGTGCTGGGCGAGATGGGTGCAAGCTCAATCGATATCATTGTTCGTGTGTGGTGTAAGCAGGAAGACTATTGGGGAATTAAGTTCGACCTCAACAAGAAAGTCTATGAGGTGTTCCCCAAGGAGGGTCTGGAATTCCCATTCCAAACATTCACAGTCAATGTAACAAAGGAGTGATACATCCTTTTATATATGATAAAAAACGCTTCCCTCGCGGAAGCGTTTTTTTATCCTTTCAAATGTTAAATTATATTTCAAAGATGAAAATTGTTATTCTGTAAAATATGTTAAAAACTATATTTTTTGTAATTTTGCGCTCCCGTTTGGGGAATATGGATTTTACTTTAAGAACATAAATAAATGAAAGCAAAAAATCTGATTGATTTTCATCCGAAGTTCATCGACGCGATGAAAAGCTATTCGCGTGAGAAGTTTGCGGCCGATGCAATGGCCGGAATCATTGTGGGCATTGTGGCAATTCCTCTTGCCATAGCCTTTGGTATTGCCAGCGGAGTGGGCCCTGCCGAGGGATTGATGACCGCCATCATTGCCGGTCTCATAATCTCTGTGTTGGGAGGTTCCAAGGTGCAGATTGGCGGCCCCACCGGTGCGTTCATAGTTATCATCTATGGAGTGATACAGCAGTACGGTGTCGGCGGTCTTGCCATAGCCACTATAATGGCCGGTATATTCCTGGTGGTGATGGGTCTTTGCCGTATGGGAACAGTAATCAAGTTTATGCCCTATCCCATTATTATCGGTTTCACAGGTGGTATTGCAATAACAATATTCTCCACACAGATGAACGACCTTCTTGGTCTTGGCATTGAGAAGGTGCCTGCCAACTTCATCGACAAGTGGGTGTGCTATGCAAGTAACATTACCAATATCGATTTCTGGAGTGCAGGAATGGGAATTTTGAGCATTGTGCTCATAGCCTTGACACCCAAATTCTCAAAGAAAATCCCCGGCTCGCTGCTTGCTATCGTGGTGATGACACTCATTGCCTGGCTTCTCAAGGAGTTTGCCGGTGTAACATCCATTACCACAATCGGCGACCTCTATACATTGCCTTCGGGCTTCCCCGAGCTTGCTGCTCCATCAATTCCTGCCGGTAAGAGTCTCTTTGCAACATTGCAAGAACTTGCTCCGGTGGCATTCACAATTGCTATGTTGGGTGCCATTGAGTCGCTCCTCTCGGCAATGGTTGCCGACGGCGTCATTGGAGACCGCCACAACTCTAATACCGAGCTCATTGGCCAGGGTGTTGCCAACATTGTTGTGCCTTTCTTCGGCGGTATACCGGCAACCGGTGCCATCGCCCGCACAATGGCCAACATAAACAACGGTGGTCGCACTCCTGTTGCCGGCGTGGTGCACACACTTGTGTTGCTGCTTGTGCTTCTTCTGCTGGGTGGCCTTGTTGAGCTCATCCCTATGCCTTGCCTTGCCGGTGTGCTGGTGATGGTGTCCTATAATATGAGCGGTTGGAGAACAATTCTTTCTATGTGCAAGAGTTCAATGTCGGGCACAAGCGTGCTGTTTGTTACCCTGTTGCTCACAGTCTTCTTTGACCTTACACTTGCCATAGAGGTTGGTCTTGTGATGGCAGTGGTCTTGTTTATGAGACGTGCAATGGAGAGCGCCCACATCTCTGTGGTGCGTGAAGAGATGGAGGTGCACCGCGATGGCGAGAATGATGAGGTGCTTGCTATTCCTTCAAATACCGAGGTGTTTGAGATTGAAGGTCCATTCTTCTTTGGTATTGCCAACAAGTTCGATGAGCTTACACGCAGCACCGATGCAATGCCCATCCGCATTGTTCGTATGCGTAAGGTTACATTCATAGATGCTACAGGACTTCACAATCTTGAAATCTTTATACACGCTTCGCACAAGGAGGGTAGAACAATCATCCTTTCCGGTGTACACGACAATGTGGAGAAGAGCTTGCGCAAGGCAGGTGTTGTGAAGCTTGTGGGCAAGGAGAATGTATGCAGCAACATTCATCAGGCACTCGACCGTGCCAAAGAGGTGCTCGAGACACTTTAAACTATTTGATATTCATAGCGGCACCGGTTAGCGGTGCCGCGCTTTTATATAATCCCTCCTTGTAACAATGACAGAGACAAAAGGAAAAACATCATTACCGGTCTATGTGGCCGCCATTGCCATAATACTGGTGTGGGGCTGCACCTTCGTGCAAACAAAAATACTCATCAATGCAGGCTTGCGCCCCGATGAGATATTCTTTCTGCGCTTTGTGGTAGCCTATCTTCTTATGTTACCTTTGGCCGGGAAAAGGGTGTTTCTGGATAGTTGGAAGGATGAATTTGCGGCCTTGCTGCTTGGCGTTACAGGCGGCTCTCTCTACTTTGTAACCGAGAACTATGCACTGGCCTATGGCTACTGCTCCAATGTGGCTCTCATCGTTTGTCTCACCCCAATGGTAACTTCACTCATTGTGGGTTGCTTCTATCCCGGTGAGAGGCTTGGCAAGGCTGGCATTGCAGGCTCTCTTGTGGCCTTTGCGGGAATGGCGCTTGTGGTCTTTAATGGTAATTTCATTCTCAAGCTCTCGCCGCTTGGCGATTTGCTTGCCCTTGCCGCTTGTCTGTGCTGGGCACTCTACTCATTAATCATAAAACCTTTGCAGGGAAAGTATGGCAATATGCTCATCACCCGCAAGGTGTTTGGCTATGGCTTGCTCACAATAGTGCCGTTGCTTTTGCACAATGGGGTTAATTTTGAGGCTGCTTTCTGCAGTGGGGCGGTTGTTTGGGGCAATCTGTTGTTCTTGGGATGTGTGGCATCAATGCTCTGCTTTCTGGGGTGGAACTGGTGTCTCTCGCGCCTGGGTACCGTGCGTGCCACAAATCTTCTCTATCTTAACCCGGTGGTGGCAATATCGTCATCGGCAATTGTTCTTGGCGAACGTGTTACTTGGCTTGCCATTGCGGGTGCGCTGCTCATTCTGCTTGGCCTGGCTCTTCTCGACGGAAAATTTGTGGGCAGGAGCAGATGATGCTCTTCTCGTTTTTTTTACTCCTCGGCAAGTCGCCTGTTGAGCGCTTCGCGCCAATCTTCACCATTCTTCACAAGCAGTGTCTTTATGCCCACCGAGGCTGCTGCTTCAATGTTCTTGGTGCTGTCATCAACGAAAAGGGTAGTAGACGGGGCCATATCGCCCTGCTGCAGCATTTTAAGATATATTTCGCGGCTTGGTTTTGAGCATTTCATCTCATAGCTCAGGAAAAGACGGTCGAAATAGTCATCAAGTGATTTTCCCTGCGGGGTGAATTCTGCTGTGCGTGCCCAGCTTTGTATGAAAGGGTTGGTGTTGCTAAGCACCGACAGCCTGTACTCTTTGCGCAGTGTCTGCAAGTACTCGAGCAGGTGGGTATGTATCTCCACAAGGAAACCCAACCAGGCGTGCTGTGCCTGGGCAAATGTTATCTCTTTGCCGCACATTGCGCCAAGCTTGTGGCAAAACCCTGCTGCACCAATGTCGCCGTTCTCCAGTTCAAAGAATGGGCCTTTCTGGCAATAGGAGTTTATCATCTCGCCGGGGGCGGGTACTCCAAGCTCTGCAAAGCGGCGCAGGGCTTCATTTGTGTCTATGGTGGTGAGCACACCTCCAAAATCAAATACAATATCCTTTATCATTATGTTGCTGTCTTATGTGGCAAAGGTACTGAATTTCGTGGGTAAAGAGTGGTGTGCAGTGCCTCTATTTAACAATTTTATCTCTTTTTGTTGATTGATGAGAGTAAAAACGCTATTTTTGCGGCTGTTTAAAGAAAATGAGCTATGGAAAGTCTTGACGGCAGGTTGGTTATCGGCGTTTCATCGAGAGCGCTTTTCGACCTGGAGAATGAGAATGAGATATTTGAGAAATATGGTGTTGCCAAGTATCGCGAGTATCAGGAGCAGCACGAGGATGAACCGCTTGAGCGCGGAACAGCTTTCTATCTTGTGAAGAGCCTGTTGGAGTTGAACAAGCAAGCCAACCGCCCCATTGTGGAGGTGGTGGTGATGTCGCGCAACAGCCCCGAGACAGGAATGCGAATGTTGAAATCCCTTGATATGTATGGGCTCGATATTACCCGCGTTGCACTATCGGGTGGCGAGTCGCTCTCCAAATACCTAAAGGCTTTTTCAATTGACCTCTTTCTCTCAAAGGATGAGGGCGATGTGCAACGTGTGATGGATTCGGGTATCTGCGCATCGGCGCTCATTTATGCTCCGCCCACCGATTTTAATCCCGAGGACAGCAGGGTTAAGATAGCCTTTGATGCCGATGCTGTGATATTTTCCGACGAGTCGGAGTGCCGCTTCAAATCAGAGGGGATTGATGCATTCTACAAATATGAGAAGGAGAATGCCGATGTGCCTCTCAAGGAGGGCCCCTTTGCCAATCTCTTGAAGAAACTCTCGCAGATACAGGAGTGTCTGCCAACATCTATAGAGCTCTCTCCGTTGCGTCTGGCCATTGTAACATCGCGCAGCTTGCCGTCGCATTTCCGTGTGATAAAGACTCTGCGCAAGTGGGGCGTGTATGTCGATGAGGCCTATTTCCTTGGTGGCTTGCGCAAGGATGAACTGCTCAAGGCTTTTGGTGCACACATCTTTTTCGATGACCAGGATACCCACCTCTCGTCATCAAGCAAATATGTGCCGTCGGGCAAGGTGCCCTATTATTCCGACTCGCAGATAAATGATGTTGTGAGGGCAAAGAGTGCTGACAAAGAGGCCCAAGAGGGCGATAATGCTTGATACTATGGATTATATACTCATTGCTATAGCTCTGTTTCTCTCTGTGATAGGCTTCATAGGTGCTGTTGTTCCCGGTATCCCCGGCCCTCCACTCAACTTTTTGGGGTTGTTGCTGCTGTCGTTTTGCGACAACAATGAGGTGGCACTCTCATCGCTCATCGTTTCGGGCGTGCTTGCAGTGGTGGTTACGGTTGTCGATTACATAGCACCTATATGGTTTGCCAAGCGTGCAGGCGGCACCAAGGCCGGAGTAACGGGTGCCACAATAGGCCTCATTGTGGGTCTCTTCTTTGGTTTCGTGGGTGTGTTGCTGGGTCCCTTCCTGGGTGCTCTCATTGGTGAGCTTTCAGTGCGCACCTCGGCCCAGGATTCGTTGCGTGTGGCATTTATGTCGTTCCTCGCCTTCTTGGCAACAACAGGCGTTAAAATTGCATATTCGGTGATATTGACTATTATGATTATAAAAGAGTCCTTTGGGCTTATATGGAACTGACATAGAACAATATTGCAGTGATATTGGTTAAAGACAGTGGCTATGCTTGCATAGCTGCTGTTTTTTTATTTGTTGCAATATGAATACTTTTTTTACTGTGCTGAAATTTGTGGCAATCTCGTTGCTTGCAGGCTATTTGTCGATGCTGCTGCAGCGTGAGCCGCTTGAGATTTGGTATCCGATGCTCAGAAAGTCATCGCTCACTCCTCCCGGTTATGTTTTTGCCATTGTGTGGAGTATCCTGTATGTGCTTATGGGTGTGTCGGTGGCTCTTGTCAGCCGGGCACGCACAAACTATTCCTGGGTGCTTGTGCTGCTCTTCTATCTGCAACTGCTGCTCAATCTTATGTGGAGCTTCTGTTTCTTCTTCCTGAAGATGCCGTTGTTGGCGCTTGTGGTGCTCATTGCACTGCTGTTGTGTGTGGCAGCTTATGTGTCAGGTGCTTATGCAAGGCATCGCTGGGCGTCATTGCTTAATGTCCCCTATCTGCTGTGGCTGCTTTTCGCAGCCTACCTCAATGGATATGTGGTGCTTTTTAATTGACGGATTATGACATTTATTGACTATTATAAAGTTCTTGGTGTGCCGCGCACAGCTTCACAGGATGAGATAAAGAGGGCCTATCGCAGGCTTGCCAAAAACTTTCACCCCGATGTGAACAACGATGCTCCTGATGCCAAAGAGCGCTTTCAGGAAATTAACGAGGCCAACGAGGTGCTTGGCGACCCCGAAAAGCGCCGACGCTATGATGAGTATGGCGAGCATTGGCGTTTGGTGGATGAAGAGAGTGGTGCGGGAGGTGGTTATGGCGGGCACGGCGGCTTTGGTGGCTTTGGCGATTTTAGCAGCAGTGCAGGCAATGACAGTGGTTTCAGCGACTTTTTTGAGCAACTTTTTGGCGGTAGCTTCGGGGCCAGCCGGCGGCGGGGAAACGACCTGCAGGCAACACTCGAGCTAACACTGTTTGAGGCTGCAACCACTCATCGCCGGGTAATGAATATTAACGGAGATAGCATTTCCATCACTGTCCCTGCCGGTGTGGCCGATGGTCAGCGCATAAGATTGCGCGGTCGAGGTGCTCCATCTCCTGCTTCAGGAGGTGAACGAGGCGACCTCTACATAACATTCCACATTCTTCCCGACGGCCGTTTCACACGCGAGGGTAACAATCTCTTGGTAACAGCAACTTGTGATATATACACCTTGTGGCTTGGCGGCAGTGTAACGGTCCCCACACTCTCGGGCAATGTGCTTGTAACTGTTAAGCCGGGAACGCAGCCCGGCAGCAAACTGCGTTTGCGCGGAAAGGGCTTTCCTCTTTATAAACAGGAGGGGCAGTTTGGCGACCTCCTTGTTACGCTGAATGTAACATTGCCGCAGCTCAATGAGAAGCAGCGCGAGCTTCTGCTTCAGATGAGAGCAGCTGCCACCTGATGCTTGTAAAATCCCTATTTTAATTCATATTAAGCCTAATTTCTTGCCAGTTTGCGTGGAAAGAGCGATATTAGCGCCCAAAACGAATTTTAAACTATGAAAAGACACTTTTTTTCAATGCTTCTACCACTGTGCTGCATTCTCTTTGTGGCTTGTACTTCGGAATATGATGCAGACACTGCAGAGTCAAACTATAAGCCGATAACCGGCAAACAAATGGTGGCATCGGTTAAGACAAGCGAGTCTGTTGATGGTCGCGACTATGTTTGGGAGCACCAATTCTCCTATGATGCCAAAGGGCGCATAAAGAGTGTGAAGAGTGATGTGAAATCCTATCGTGCAGTGGAGTATGACAATGCTACCGACTATTTGGAATACACAGCTCTTTCAACAGCCAATTACATCTACAATGGTGCGCAGTTGGAGGTTGAGTTTAGTTTCAAACTCAATTATCCCTCATCTCCTTCATTGAACACTGGCGGCAGCAGCAAGGATAGTGGCCATTTTAACCGCTCAGGGGCTCTCACACGTTTCTCTGCGCTCGATTTTGTCTACTCGGGCAGCATCCTGCGACAAGCCTATGATGACTATGGTGTCTACTACACCATTGAACGTGATGGTGAAAATGTGGTGAGCTACAGTGTGTTTGAAACAGAGAGCGATTCTCATATCTCAACAAGCAAACGCTATTTCTATTCTCCCATTGCAAACGAGACCAATTTCGATTTCTCGGCCTATTTGGGCTACTGGGGCGTTGAGCGCAGTTTAGGCTTGAGAAGCGATGTCCCCTATTATGCTCTCTATCAGCTTGGCGCCTTTGGAATGTTGGGAACCACAAGCAAAGAGTTGCCTTGGGGAGTTATAGAGAATGGCAAGAGAGTGTATGGCGAGTGGAGCTATGACTCAAAAGGGCGTCCATCGCTCTTTGTTGATGCCGACGGCGTGAAGACCGAAGTAACTTATGCAGATTGAAAAGAGACAATATAAATGAAGTTGACTAAAAAGGCTCATTTTTTTCAACTTCTCACAAACGAGAGTGCCCCAAAATTTTGGGGCATTCTCGTTTATTTGCAGATGTAGTCGAGGTAGTGTGTTATAGCCTCCTGGCACACCGGGCAGAAATCGCTGAGTGCCTTCATCATACATTCGGGCCAGCCGCGGAATACACCCTTTTCAAGGTAGCCACCGCCCTCGTAGGCTCCAATTACCCACTCCTGAGGGTCCTCGGCAGCAGTGGTGGGTATGGGTGTTCCCTTTGCAATCTTCTTCTCCCACTTGCCGTTGAAGTTTACAAAACGGGTGAGGTTGGCTTCCCAAGGCTCGCGTCCTTCGGGGTAGAGCGCACTCACAGTGTTGCCCTTTTCAATATACTCATCTCCAAGCCCCATTAGCGAGTGCCCGAACTCGTGAACATAAACCTCGCCGGTGCGCCCTGTCTTTCCGGCCGAGCCAAGCCCATAGAAATTGTAGATGCCGCCACCGCCATACTTGTCGGTGTTGGTGAGGATGAAGATGCTCTCATAAGGGGCGTTGGCTGCAATGTCGCGCACTTTCTGGAACTCTTCGGTCATCTGGTAGCGCTCGCTGCCGAATGTGTAGAAACGTGTGTCGAGCAGTGTCTCCACCCATTTGCCGTTGCCTGGCTCGCTTATTCCGCTCTCCTTTGACGGCGCCCACACCGCGTGTATGTTTATGCGGTGTCTGTTGCTTGTGAAGGGTGCATAGGTGAAGAGGGCATCGCACCACATTTGGCAGGCTGCAAGGAACTTCTCTTTCTCGCTTGCGGTGAAACCATCGGGCAACAGCACAATGTCGAGGCTGTGCTTTGTGTCGCCGCCTTTGTGTATGCTCAAATATTCGTGCTCCTTGTGTCCTGTGGTTATGTTGTAGTCGTTTACGCGCACCTCCTGTTCGTAGCGTTTTTCCCACTCCTTGGTCTCTTTGTTGCGGGCATAGAACTCAATGCGGAAATCCCTTTTTGGCTCGGGGAATATTACGCCCTCGGGGAAGGAACGCTGTGTTGTGGCAGCCTCGGGCGTTGTCTGCCACTCGTTAAAGAGTGTGCAATAGTTGTTCTTGTAGATTGTTTTTCCGCTTTCAGTGTCAATTATCTTGAAATGCTGCTCGCCATAGTCGAATGGGTTTATGAGCGCAACCTCGGAACCGGCCCATTCTCCTTCGCGTATCACTCTGTCAAAATAGTAGTGCTCCTGTTTGCTGTTGCCTGCGTGGTGAAAGTCGAAACGCATAGTGTTGCCGGTGAAACAGCTGCTGTAGTCTATGCTGTTCTCTTCGGCTTCTATGACGGCAGCCTTCTTTGCTGTTGAGCAGGAGAGCAGTGCTCCTACTGTCAGAATTACTAAAAAACTCTTTTTCATATCTGTTGTTCTATCTTTGAAAAATCTATGTAAAGATAGTTATAAAAAATTAAGGTTGGCTCTTTATTCTTTTTTCTTTTTTGTTTTTATAAATTAAATGTGCTAAAAGTTGATGGTTTAGAGCATTCTGCTTAATTTTGCAGAAATTTGTACCTTTAAATAAAAGAATATTATACTATGAAGAAATTTTTTGTATTTGCTTTTGCTGCGTGTGTAGCTTTTTCTTTTACATCTTGTAAGTCATCAAAGGATAGCGTTTATAAGACAGCCTATGATGAGGCACGTCAGGCCGAGCTTGCCGAGGGCAATGGCCAGGAGAGCGAACCTGTAGATATTGCACCCGTTGTTTCCAATACAACAAAGAGTGTAAACCAAAATATTGATACAACCTATCGCACCGAGAAAGTTGTTCTTTCATCGGGTGAAGAGGGCTCTCTCAAGGCATTCAGTGTGGTGTGTGGCAGCTATGGCCGCAAAGAGGGTGCCGAGGGTATTCGCCAGTCATTGGTTGATGAGGGTTACAATGCCATTATAGTTCAGAATCCCGAATCAGGTCTCTACCGTGTTGTGTGTGCATCGTGCGACACAAAGGAGGAGGCTGCAGTGGCACGCGACAAGTTCAAGGCCGAGCACCCTCGTAACAATGACTTCCAGAAGGCTTGGTTGCTCTATAACAAGTAAAAAACGCACTGTTTCTCCTCGACCTGGTTGTGTCGGGGAGAATGTATCTATTAAAGTCGTAACACCGGGATAGTATTACTATGACAGAGAAAAATACCGAAGGATATGCTGTAAAGCACTATTCAGTGCCTGTTAAAAGGTTCTGTCGCACACTCGACCTCAAGGAGAACCCCGAGTTGATAGCCGAATATCGCCGCCGCCACGCACAGGACGGTGTGTGGAAGGAGGTGCTCGATGGCATTCGCCAAGTGGGTATCTTGGAGATGGAGATTTATATTCTGGGCACACGTCTGTTTATGATTGTGGAGACTCCTGTGGATTTTGACTGGGAGAGCGCAATGGCGCAGTTGGCGCAATTGCCGCGTCAGCAGGAGTGGGAAGATTATATGTCGGGCTTCCAAAAGGCACAGCCCGGCAGTTCGGCTGATGAAAAATGGCAGATGATGGAGCGTATGTTTCACCTCTATGAATAATTTGAAGCTATGGACACAAATACAAAGAAGCCAAAGTTGATAGACAAGCGTTACTTGTTACCCTTTATACTTGTAACATCTTTGTTTGCCTTGTGGGGTTTTGCCAATGATATAACCAACCCAATGGTTGCGGCTTTCCAAACATTGATGGAGTTGCCGGCCTCCCAGGCAGCGATGGTGCAGTTTGCCTTCTATGGCGGCTATGCCACAATGGCTGTTCCGGCGGCGCTTTTCATACGCCGTTTCAGCTACAAGAAGGCAATTCTTGTAGGTCTTGCCCTTTATGCCATAGGTGCATTACTCTTCATTCCTGCAGCGCACTATCAGGCCTTCTCATTCTTCTGCCTGTCGTTGTACATACTCACATTCGGCCTCGCTTTTCTTGAGACCACGGCCAATCCAATGATATTGTCGCTTGGCGACCGAAGAACAGCTACCAGGCGTTTGAATCTTGCTCAGGCCTTCAATCCAGTGGGGTCGCTTCTTGGAATGTCGGTGGCATCAATGGCGGTGCTCCCGTCGTTGCTCTCCGATAAACGCGATGCAGCCGGCGAGGTACTCTTCAATACGCTCTCCGAGGCCGAGAAGGCAAACATCCGTGTGCACGACCTGGCCGTTATCCGCGACCCTTATGTTGCACTTGGCATTGTGGTGCTTTTGGTGTTCTTGGTGTTCGCGTGCGTGAAATTCCCCAATATGCAGGGCCA
The DNA here is from genome assembly GCA_045654645.1 of Bacteroidaceae bacterium. Classification (GTDB taxonomy): domain Bacteria; phylum Bacteroidota; class Bacteroidia; order Bacteroidales; family Bacteroidaceae; genus HGM04593. Next base: position 16,193 of record JAZONR010000060.1, on the reverse strand, counting down.
CAGAGGCGAGAGAACCGACAATGTGCAGGCTCTTTCACGCTTGTGGAAGAATAAACACTATCGCTTTGGCGTGGTAGCGCAGATGTTCTATGTGGGCGCGCAGATAATGGTGTGGACATTCATAATACAATATGCCGACAATCTTGGTATAAACAAGGCAACTGCGCAGAATTACAACATTTTTGCAATGGCAATGTTCCTCTGCAGCCGCTTCCTTTCTACATTCTTTATGCAGTATGTGAAGTCTTCCACACTGCTCTATGTCTATGCCATAGGTGCGTCGTTGGCATCAATGGGTGCCATATTCATAGAGGGAATGCCCGGTCTCTATTGTCTTGTGGCAATCAGTTTCTTTATGTCTATAATGTTCCCCACAATCTATGGCATTGCACTTGAGAATGTGAGCCGCGAGGATACCGCTCTTGGTGCGGCGTTCCTTGTTATGGCAATTGTGGGCGGTGCTTTGATGCCCCCCTTGCAAGGAATGATTATAGACCTTGGTGAGGTGTTTGGGATGTCGGCTGTGAATATCTCCTATGCTCTCCCGTTGTTGTGCTTTGTGGTGGTGGGTGTTTATGCCCACGGCTGTCGTATGGTGCAGCGCGATTGCTGATATTGTTTTTTAAAGAGGGTGTTATAAAAAGAGATATATGGCAAGAATACTGGCAATTGATTATGGTAAGAAGCGTACCGGCCTGGCCGTAACCGATGAGTTGCAGATAATAGCCAATGGCTTGACAACTGTTGCTACAACCTCTTTGGAGGCCTATATCCTCGATTATGTGAAGCGCGAGCCCGTTGAACGCATTGTTGTGGGGCTGCCCAAGCAGATGAACAATACCCCTTCCGAGAATATGTGTCGCATAACACCTTTTGTGAACCGTCTGCGTAACATTCTGCCCGAAATTCCGGTAGAGTATCACGATGAACGCTTCACATCAGTGCTGGCTCATCAGGCTATTCTTGCATCCGGTATAGGCAAAATGGCACGTCGCAACAAAGAACTTGTCGATGAGGTGAGTGCAACCATCATCTTGCAGTCCTATATGGAGAGCCGCAGAATGCAGGGTAAGTGATTTTTGAGAAAGATTTTTTGCGTTAAACTTATAAATTAGAAATAGGAATATGATACTACCCATCTATCTTTATGGCCAGCCTGTTCTCAGGAAGGTTGCCGAAGATATTACACCCGAATATCCCGAGCTTAAGGCTCTCATCGAAAATATGTTTGAGACTATGCATCAGGCCGAGGGTATTGGTCTTGCCGCGCCGCAGATAGGCCTTGCCATACGTCTTGTTGTGATAGACCTTGATGTTCTCAGTGATGATTTCCCCGAGTATAAGGGCTTTAGCAAGGTGTGCATTAATGCCCGCATCCTTGAGACATCTGATGAGACCGAGGCAATGGAAGAGGGGTGCCTGAGCCTTCCCGGCATTCACGAGAAGGTTACACGTCCATCACGCATAAGAGTAAGTTATCTTGATGAGAATTTTGTTGAGCACGATGAGTGGGTTGAGGGTTTCCTCGCTCGTGTTATGCAGCACGAGTTTGACCACCTCGAGGGTAAGGTCTTTTCCGACCGCATCTCCCCCTTGCGCCGCCAGATGAACAAGAATAAGCTGGGTAATCTTGCCAAGGGTAATGTCTCTTGCGGCTACAAGACAAAGCGTGTGTTGAGATGATGTTCTCAAGGGCAAAAGTTGCTGTTGCAGCGCTGCTTGCCCCGTTGTTCTGCTTTGCACAGCTGAATACGACAAGGGTGATGGAGATAGGGCGCAACGCGCTCTATTTCGAGGACTATGTGCTCTCTATACAGTATTTCAACCAGGTTGTCGATGCCAAGCCTTTCCTGCACGAGCCCTATTTTTTTCGCGGTCTGGCAAAGTATTATCTTGATGATTTTGTGGGTGCCGAGTCCGATTTTACCTCGGCAATAGAGAGGAACCCTTATGTGGCGCGCAGCTATCAGCTGCGCGGTCTTTGTCGTGCGGCTATGGACAGTCTGGTGCTTGCCGAGGCCGATTTGCGCGTGGGTATTAAATACGACCCTCAGAATGTCAATATGTGGCAAAATCTTGCAGCAGTCTCTATGCAGGCCGGTAATTGGAATAAAGCAGCGGGCATAATCGATTCTTTGCTGCTCTTTTCGCCTCGCAACTCAGCTGCATATATGATGCGCACCAGGGTGGCGCTTAACAATGCCGATACGCTGAAAGCGCTTGCAATGGCCGAGAAAGCTGTGGCTGTCGATAAATATTCAGCCGACGTTTATGAGGCTCGTGCTATGGTGTATCACGCAATGGGCAGCTATGAGGCTGCCGAGGCTGATCTTAACAGGTCTATCGACCTGCTTCCGGCGCGAGGCAATGCCTATCTGAACCGCGCTGTGGTGCGTTACTGCAGGGAAAACCTCGAAGGGGCACTTGAGGATTTCAATACAGCCATTATGGTGGATTCAACAAGCCTCACGGCGCACTATAATCGTGGTTTGCTGCGTATGGAGGTGGGCGACAATAACCGTGCCATAGAGGATTTTGATATGGTGCTTGGGATAGACCCCGATAATGTTATGGCGCGTTTCAACCGTGGCTTGCTGCGGTCGGCTGTGGGCGATTATGTGGGCGCAGTGAGCGACTATTCTGCAGTTATAGCTGCCTATCCCAATTTTGAGTATGCCTATAGCTGTCGTGCCGAGGCGCGCCGCAGCAGTGGCGACAAGGCCGGTGCCGAGGCCGATGAGGCCTGGCTCTTGAAACGCCGTCAGGAGATATATTTCAATGGTGTGGAGTCGGTGCAGCAGGAGTATTCCGCCGAAAATGATGTAACGCGCCGTCGCTCGGATGAGAATGTGCGCAACTATAACAAGATGATAACCCCCGATGACGGCTCCAAGCACTATGTAGCCGAAATGCGTGGCAAGGTGCAGAACCGCAATGTCTATGTAGAGCTTGAACCGATGTTTGTCCTCACATTTTATAAGAGCGACAAAGAGGGTGCACGTGCCGGCTATAACAGGATTGTTGAGGAGCTCAATGTGGGGCGCGATGTCAATTATCCCTTGTTGCTCACAAATAGTGAACGTGCTCTTGCCGGTGGCGAGGTTGAGCGCCATTTTGCGCGCATTGACGAGGCTTCGAAATATATATCCGATGCGGGAGACGATGCTACAGTGCGCCGCGAGCGTGCCATTGACTACTATCTGGTTCAAGACCTTGAGGCCGCTATGGCGGATATAGAAAAGGCCGTGGAGGGCAATGGCAATGCTTGGGAAAATTATTTCATACGTGCATTTGTGCGTTACCGTTTGCTCGAGGTTGCCCGCTTGGATGGGGCCGAGGCGGGTGTAGTGTCTGCAGTTAAGCAGCTGTCGGCGTTGCCCGATATTGATTACCGTCTTGTGAAGGCCGACCTTGACCGTGTCATAGAGATGCAACCTACGCTTGCCGAGGCGTGGTTTAACCGTGCCAATGTATCGGCAAAACTCAACGATTTCAAGTCGGCAATAGTAGACTATTCCCGTGCCATAGAGCTTGATGACCGCTTTGCAGAGGCCTATTTTAATCGAGGGTTGGCGAAGATATACACAGGAAATGCCGATGGTGGAGTAGTGGACCTTAGCAGGGCCGGCGAGCTTGGTCTTTTTCAGGCCTATAATGTGATAAAGCGTTTCCGCTTCCAGCCTTCGCGTTGATAATGACGGTCTGCCGGCTTTTTAAAAAGAAAAAAAGCATCTTTCTGCAGGTTAAAAAACAGCATCCGTGTTGTGCCGTATATTCTAATTCCTTATCTTTGCAAAGATAAAATGTAAAGTGGAAAATAAAATTTGAACAATATGATAAGAATTGCATTTAATGATGGGGTGCGTGAATTTGCCGCAGAGGGCAAGTCCTATATTGACCTGCTTTCGTCGATTGACCCCAAACTCCTTAGCAGCTATGTTGCCGTAAAGGATGGAGAAAATATAATTGACCTTCGCGATGTGCCTGCCGACGGTGCATCGGTGGAGCTTGTTGGTGTTGAGAGCAAGGAGGCGCTGAACGTGCTTCGCCACACCGCAACCCACATTATGGCCGAGGCTGTGAAGCACCTCTTCCCCGAGGCAAAGCTCACCATTGGTCCTGCAACAGAGACAGGCTTCTTCTATGACTTTGAGTGCACACCCTTTACCAAGGAAAATCTCGAGGCCATAGAGAAGGAGATGAAGAAAATCATCAAGCAAAGCCCAAGAATAGAGCGCAAGGTGGTTTCTCGCGAGGAGGCTGTCGAGTTGATGAAGGCCAAGGGCGAGACATACAAGCTTGAACTTATTGAGGCAATCCCCGAGGGCGAGCGCATCACTCTCTATTCACAGGATGATTTCGTTGATTTGTGTATGGGCCCCCACTTGCTCAACACAAGGCTCATCAAGGGCTTTAAGCTGCTCTCATCTTCAACAACATACTGGCGTGGAGATAAAAATAACCCCTCTTTGTCGCGCATCTATGGAACAGCGTTCTTCACCAAAGAGGAGTGTGAGGCCTATCTTGCACACCTTGAGCACATAAAGAACATAGACCACAACAAGATCGGCCGCGAGATGGAGCTCTTTACAACAGTTGATGTCATAGGTCAGGGCTTGCCGCTGCTTATGCCAAAGGGTGCAAAAATTGTGCAGACACTGCAGCGCTGGATTGAGGACCTCGAGGATAATGAGTGGGGCTATATCCGCACCAAGACTCCTCTTATGGCAAAGAGCGACCTGTACAAGATATCCGGCCACTGGGACCACTACAAGGATGGTATGTTTGTTCTTGGTGATGAGGAGACCGACAAGGAGGTGTTTGCATTGCGTCCAATGACTTGCCCCTTCCAATATTATGTATACAAGGCAACACATCACTCTTATCGCGACCTGCCTTTGCGCTATAGCGAGACATCAACCCTCTTCCGCAACGAGGATTCCGGCGAGATGCACGGTCTCACACGTGTCCGCCAGTTTACCATCAGTGAGGGCCACCTCATTGTTCGTCCCGACCAGATGGTAGAGGAGTTCAAGAAGTGTCTTGCCCTTGCAAAGCACGTTATGGAGACACTTGGTTTGCAGAATGATGTTACCTATGTGCTTGCAAAGTGGAACCCCGAGAACCGTGCAAAGTATATTGGTGATGCCGAGGTGTGGGAAGAGACACAGCAGCACATCCGCGAAATGCTTGTCGAGCTCGACATACCTTTTGTAGAAGAGGTCGGTGGCGCAGCCTTCTATGGTCCCAAGGTTGATATCAATGCCAAGAATGTATATGGCAAAGAGGATACAATGATTACAGTGCAGTGGGATGCTCTGTTGGCTGCCCAGTTCGATATGTATTATATTGACCAGAATGGAGAGAAGGTGCGTCCTTACATTATTCACCGCACAAGTATGGGTTGCTATGAGCGCACATTGGCTTGGCTCATAGAGAAGTACGAGGGTAAGTTCCCCACTTGGTTGGCCCCCGAGCAGGTGCGCATTCTTCCTATCTCTGAAAAATATGGCGACTATGCCTATGAGGTGGCAGCTGAGCTCAAGAAGAACGGTGTGCTTGTGCACGTGGATAATCGTTCCGAGAAGATTGGCTACAAGATACGCGATGCACGCAACAACCGTGTGCCTTATATGCTTGTTCTTGGTCAGCAGGAGGCCGAGAGCCGCACAGTTGCAGTGCGCAGTCGCTTTGCCGGTGATGAGGGTGTGAAGCCCGTTGCCGAGTTTGTTTCGGCAATCTGTGAGGAGATTCGCACACGCACCATACGCAAGGAGGTGGCACAGGCCGAATAAATAGACTCCTTATATAATAATGACAAGAGGCGAAATAAATTTGTTTCGCCTCTTGTCTTTATTGAAATGGTGTGTTTTTTTACGTTTCGGGAGAGAAAAAATAGTAAAACCATTTCGTTATATGATAAATAAATGTTACATTTGCACCCGATTTTGAATAGTTGTGCCCCGGGAGGGCAACAAATTGTTGAAAGTCAAATAAAATTTAGAAGGAACTTATATAAAATTTAATGAAGAACGACAACCTGAAGAACCAGTATCGTGTAAACGAACAGATTCGTGCCAAAGAGGTGCGCATTGTTGGCGATGACATTGAGTCAGTGGTAATGCCCACATTCAAGGCACTTGCCCTCGCCGAGGAAAAAGAATTGGACCTTGTAGAAATTTCTCCTACAGCCAACCCGCCCGTTTGTCGCTTGATTGAGTACTCAAAGTTCCTCTATCAGATGAAGAAACGCCAGAAGGAGCAGAAGGCCAAGCAGGTGAAGATTGATGTGAAGGAGATACGTTTCGGTCCTCAGACAGATGAGCACGACTACAATTTCAAGCTCAAACACGCTATCAGCTTCCTTCAGGATGGCGATAAGGTTAAGGCCTATGTATTCTTCAAGGGCCGTTCAATCCTTTTCAAGGAGCAGGGCGAGATTCTTCTCCTCCGTTTTGCAAAGGATTTGGAGGAGTATGGCAAGGTTGATTCAATGCCGGTGCTCGAGGGAAAGCGTATGACAATTATGATTTCTGCCAAGAAGAACGCCCCTGTAAAGAAGGAGAAGCCTGCTAAACCTCAGCAGCCTGCAGCAGATACTGCAAACGAAGATTGAAAAAGCGAGTAGTGTTGGATAGTACGCTACCGATAATTGTTAACTAATAATTTTTTAAAAATGCCAAAAGTTAAGACTAACTCCGGTGCCAAAAAAAGATTCGCTCTTACCGGAACAGGTAAAATCAAGAGAAAGCATGCTTATCACAGTCACATCCTGACTAAGAAGACAAACAAGCAGAAGAGAAACCTTGTGAAGTTCACAACTCTCGACGCTGCTAATGTTAAGAGTGTTAAGGAGCTGTTGTCATTGCGTTAAGTATTGTATTATTAACCGAGTGTATTAGCATAAAAGTTCGCCGTTGTGCGACGCTAACATTCAAAAGAATTTAAAACTATGCCAAGATCAGTAAATCACGTTGCTTCAAGAGCAAGAAGAAAGAAAATTTTAGGTTTGACCAGAGGTTACTTTGGTGCAAGAAAGAATGTGTGGACCGTTGCCAAGAATACTTGGGAGAAGGGTTTGACCTATGCATTCCGTGACCGTCGTAACAAGAAACGCGAGTTCCGCGCACTCTGGATTCAGCGTATCAACGCTGCTGCACGTCTCGAGGGTATGTCATACTCTCAGTTGATGGGTGCTCTTCACAAGGCCGGTATCGAGATTAACCGCAAGGTTCTCGCTGACCTCGCTATGAACAACCCTGCAGCGTTCAAGGCTATCGTTGATAAGGTAAAGTAAATATCAGTCATCGATAATTATAATGGGCAACTCAATTTGAGTTGTCCATTTTTTTTGTCTCTTTTTGTAAAGGTTTTATGCATTATTCGGCTCGCCTGTCTGGTGAGCCCATTGTTCGGCTTTTAAAACTCTTTAAAGGTAGCAGTATCTTGGCAACTGGTATGGCGTGTTGCTCACGCTTTGCAACAGTTTGCTGTTGTTCGTTTGTTTGAGGTTTATGTATAGGAATAAAATCTTCTTGAAGGTGTGATTTTGCGGCTGCAGAAATGTGAAAAGCTTTTAAAAACCTCTCTTCTTTCTGAAAAAAACAGAAAATGTGGCATAATAGCTTGCTTTACTCGTAAATGCTTGTTATGTTTGCATACGGTTTTGCTGCATCGATTGACTGGGAAACTCATCAATTTTTATCGAAAACCGAGTAAGCTTCAGAATTGTCCAATGGCGGGCCACGCCTTCGGGTAGCTATTGAGAGCCGGTGGATTACAAAGGACAGGAGCGCTCAAATCTTGTATTCTCGGAGTTTCGTCGTGCTATTCTGTGCAGCAAAACCTTTTTTTATTCGTTCCTTGAATTCAAGGAACGTTTTTTTTGTGCGTTTATTCGCTGTACTTTATTCTCTTGAGCGTGTTGGTGGTGATTTCTCTTTTTATGGAGTCGCTGTAGTCTTTCTGCGTGTGGGAGAAACGCTGCCAGTTGTTGTGCACTTTCTTGACGAATGAGAGCGTTTCCCGCCAACCGTTGAATTCGCCGTTGCGGCACAGTGGGTCGGTATAATACTCCTTCTTGCTTTTGTTTATGAGAAACGAATCGACATTGTTATCCCACTTGTACTTGTTGTAGCCATACTTGTGGGCGAGGCGCATAGCGTCGTTTATGTGTCCATAGCCGGCATTGTAGGCTGCAAGCACGAATTTCAGCCTCTCCTCGGGCTGTTTAATGTATCTGTAATGCTTGTCGAGCGACAATAACAGCCTTGCCGCAGCCATTATGTTTGTGCGGTTGTGGGCGTGCAGCGAGTCGGGGATGTTGAACCCGCGCATTGTGTTGGGCATTACCTGCATAACACCGCGTGCTCCGGCGTCGGAGACGGCTGTGCTGTCGAAACGCGACTCGGTGAATGCAATGGCTGCAACAAGTGTCCAATCATAGCCAAGAGTATCTGCTGCCTCCCTGAAGTAGTTGTCATAGGGCGATAGTTCTGCATAGGGCGATATGTAGGTGTATAATGGTATATTGCCCCAACTTTCTATGTCTATGCTATCGGTTGTTGAGGTGCGGTATGTTGCAACGGCGGTGAGAGTGAGTGCGAGCATCAGTGCCGGTGCAAGCAGGTCTTTTGCCTTTATACTCATTTTTCGAGGAAATATCCAATGGACATCTGCAGTGCTTTTATGGCTTTTTTGTTGTGTCCGCCCTGTGGCATAATTATATCGGCATATTTCTTTGTAGGCTCAATGAATTCCCAGTGCATTTCCTTTACAATGCGTTCATAGCGCGAGATGACGGCATCGGCTGTGCGGCCGCGTTCAATGACGTCGCGGCGTATTATGCGAATGAGGCGGTCATCGGCATCGGCATCAACGAAAATCTTCAGGTCCATAAGCTCGCGCAGCTCGGGGTGGACAAGTGCCATAATGCCTTCAATGATTATCACATCCTTGGGCTCGATGTGTATTGTTTCGGGCTGGCGTGTGCAGGTAATGTAGGAGTAGGTGGGCTGTTCAACAGCCTTGCCGCTGCGCAACTGCGCAATCTGTTCAATGAGCAGTTCCCAGTCAAAGGCATCGGGGTGGTCGAAATTTATGAACTGGCGCTCCTCAACGGGGACGTTGCTGCTGTCTTTATAGTAGGAGTCCTGTGGAATTACGACTACCGAGCCTTGGGGTAGAGAATTAACAATCTCTTTAACGACGGTGGTTTTTCCTGAGCCTGTGCCGCCTGCAATGCCAATAATGTACATAGTATTCTATTGTGCTTGAATTTATTTAGGCAAATATAGTGCATTTTATCAATAATGAGCGATGTTTTCCGTGTAAAAAAAAGTTTAGTGCTTGTGGTGCATAATTTTTATTCCTATATAATGTTATAATGAAAGATTTTATTAAATTTGCAGAGAATTACCGCAAGGTGATGGTAAAGGATTATCATTAACTACTTTAAATAGATTTAATTATGGTAAATTACAAAGAATTGGGTCTTGTAAACACTAAAGAGATGTTTGCAAAGGCAATGGAGGGTGGTTACGCAATCCCTGCGTTCAACTTCAACAATATGGAGCAGCTCCAGGCTATCATCAGCGCTGCTGTTGAGACAAAGTCTCCTGTTATCCTTCAGGTATCAAGCGGTGCTCGCAAGTATGCTAACCAGACACTTCTCCGTTATATGGCAGAGGGTGCTGTTGAGTATGCAAAGGAGCTCGGTTGCACAAACCCTGAGATTGTTCTTCACTTGGACCACGGTAACTCATTCGAGCTTTGCAAGTCTTGCATCGATATGGGCTTCTCTTCAGTGATGATTGACGGTTCACACCTCCCCTATGAGGAGAACGTTGCTCTCACAAAGAAGGTTGTTGAGTATGCTCATCAGTATGGCGTTACTGTTGAGGGTGAGCTTGGTATCCTTGCAGGTGTTGAGGATGATGTTGTTGCTGAGCACCACACATATACTCGTCCCGAGGAGGTTGTAGATTTCGTTACAAAGACCGGTTGCGACAGCTTGGCTATCTCAATTGGTACTTCTCACGGTGCTAACAAGTTCAAGCCCGAGCAGTGCACACGCAACGAGAAGGGCGTGCTTGTTCCTCCCCCATTGGCATTCGACGTTCTCGAGGGCTGTATGAAGGAGCTACCCGGTTTCCCCATCGTTCTCCACGGTTCTTCTTCAGTTCCCCAGGAGGAGGTTGAGACCATCAACAAGTATGGCGGTGCATTGAAGGATGCTATCGGTATTCCCGAAGAGGAGCTTCGCAAGGCTGCATCACTCGCTGTATGTAAAATCAACATCGATAGCGACAGCCGTTTGGCTATGACAGCTGCTATCCGCGAGGTATTTGCTACAAACCCCGCAGAGTTCGACCCCAGAAAGTATCTTGGCCCCGCTCGCGACAATATGAAGAAGCAGTACATCCACAAGATTGTGAATGTTCTTGGTTCAGACAACAAGCTCGCTTAATTGCGTAAGGCCCTGAAATAATAGGGTATAATAAAACAAGGATGAGTGTGCATATGCACATTCATCCTTGTTCGTTTTTTATATCTGCAGTGAACGGCGAAGATAAACTTTTGGGGCGGTAAACCGCACTCCTTTGGGAAGATGAATCTCGGTGCTAAAGCACACTCCTCGGGGGAGGTAAACCTCCCTTCGTCGCAACCAATGCTTTTTTCGCATTGGCGTCGCAAACGACGCTGTTTGCGCGTCGTCTCTGTGAAATATCAAAGCAAGCTTTGTGTATCTCGCTCGTTTGTTATTATCTCTGCTGTGCCAGCGAAGATAAACTGCACTCGCTGTGAAATATCAAAGCAAGCTTTGTATATCTCGCTCGTTTGTTATTATCTTTGCAATAGAAAAAACTACAAGGAGAATGAAATGAAAGATATACAGGAAATAGCTATTGCAGAGTATGACTATCCGTTGCCCGATGAGAGGATTGCAAAATATCCGCTTGCCGAGCGCGACAGCTCCAAACTTCTGTTCTATAACAAAGGAGTGATAAGCGAGGAGCATTTCTCCTCTTTACCTAAATATATTCCGCAGGGAGCTCTGATGGTTTTCAACAATACACGTGTCATTCAGGCGCGTTTGCGTTTTCGCAAGGAGACGGGTGCCCAAATTGAGGTTTTTTGCCTTGAGCCAGAGTCCCCGGCCGACTATCAGCAGATTTTTCAGGAGACGGAGCAGTGTGTGTGGCAGTGTCTTGTGGGTAACTCCAACCGTTGGAAGAGTGGTGCATTGTCGCAACTTATCGAGGTTGGTGGCAAGCAGGTTACTTTGCGGGTGGAGCGTGTGAGCGCCGCTGCAGCTGTGAACAGCATACGCTTCAGCTGGGACTGTGGATGCTCGTTTGCCGAGTTGCTTGAGGCTGCGGGCGAGCTGCCTATTCCTCCCTATCTTAATCGCCGCACCGAGGAGAGCGACACGCACACCTATCAAACTGTCTATTCAAAAGTCAAGGGATCGGTTGCCGCTCCCACTGCCGGTCTGCATTTTACTCCTGCTGTGCTCTCTGCACTTGATGCTGCGGGGGTTGAGCGTGCCGAGGTTACACTGCACGTTGGTGCCGGCACCTTTAAACCTGTGAAGAGCGAGCTCATTGCCGACCACGAGATGCACGAGGAGTATATCGAGGTGAACCGAGCCTTGATAGAGAAGCTGATAGCTCATAATGGCAAGGCTGTTGCCGTTGGCACAACATCTGTGCGCACGCTTGAGAGCCTTTACTTCCTGGGCGAGCTTGTGGCCGAAAATCCGGCAATTACGATGGATGAGTTGTTTGTGGGGCAGTGGACTCCTTATAGCCGTGAGCACAAAATATCTTCGGTTGATGCCTTGCGTTCACTGGCGGCCTGGCTCGATGCACAGGGGCTCGACAGGCTTCATTCCCACACCCAAATAATGATTGCGCCGGGTTATGAGTTTCACATTGTAAATGCCATAGTAACGAATTTTCATCAACCAAAGAGCACTTTGCTGTTGCTTGTGTCGGCATTCTTAAAGGGTAACTGGCGTGCTGTCTATGACTATGCCCTTGCAAACGACTTCCGCTTCCTTAGCTATGGCGACAGTTCGCTGCTTATACCTTAAATAAGAATATATGATTGTTAATATAGGAAAACTGACCTATCTGCTCGATGACACCAAATTTTCGGCAATAGTAACCAAAGCACTTGTGCCATATTCGGGCGACATAGAGATTCCTGCCACTGTTGAATATGGTGGCAATGTATATGCTGTAACCGATATTCTTGATGAGGCGTTCAAGGAGTGCACTGGGCTGCGCTCGGTGGTGCTTGGAGAGAATGTTGATAGCATCGGCATAGGCTCTTTCGAGGGGTGTACTATGCTCGCCAAGGTTGTTTTTAATGAGGCGTTGCATCTCATTGGTATGCAGGCCTTCAAGGGGTGCGAGTCGCTTGTTGCTCTTGTGTTGCCACCAAAGGTACTTGTCATTGGCAGGGCGGCCTTTATGGGATGTACATCATTGGAGAGTGTATATCTGCCAGATAATCTCATAAATATAGAGCCTTCGCTCTTTGATGGCTGTGCTATGCTGCAGAGTGTTTCTATTGGCGGAATGGTTGAGTCGGTGGGCGAGTATGCCTTCTGCGGATGTCGCTCTCTTGCCGGCGTGGAGCTCCCCCAAGGGGTGCTTTCTGTCGAGGGATGGGCCTTCCGCGACTGTGTCTCCTTAACGGGTATTGCGTTTCCCGCCACTGTGGCTGCTGTGAAGAAGGGTGCCTTTTGGGGCTGTTCCTCCCTGCGTGAATTTGTTTTGCCAAAGGGTGTGAATATGCTCGACCAGGGTGTGCTTGCCAATTGTACTTCGCTTGAGCGTGTGGAGTTGCACGATGGTGTGCTGAGCATTGGTTATGGTGCTTTCTATAACTGCTGTGCCATAGAGGAGATAACCATTCCTGCTGCGGTGGTGAATGTCGGCGACCAGGCACTGCGCAGCTGCAGGGCACTGAAGAGCCTGCGTGTGCTGTGCGAGGCTGCTCCAATGTGTTCGGGCGAAATTGCCGATGCAGCAGTCTACTCAACGGCTGTGCTGCGTGTTCCGCAGGGCTGTGTGGGCGAGTATGGCTTTGCCCGCGTGTGGGAACATTTTGGCAATGTTGAGGAATTATAGTGGTTTTCAGGTGATTGGGTGATGTAGAACTTTTGCATCACTGAACAAATGATATTATGGGCTGTTTTATCTTTTATGAAAGGTAGAACAGCCCGTTTCTTTGTGTTGATGGCGGCTCTTGCGGTGGTGGTGTCGTGCAGCAGCAATTCATTGCGTTCACGCACTGCTGGTGGTGTGGGGATGTTGCCGTTTGCAGTGTTGGATGAGAGGATGAGGGTGTTGTCGCATTTGCACTACGAGGTGGAGCATTGTGGTGATGATGTAGCCGAGCTGTCGTTTCACTTTGTAAGGCAGCACGGCGACAGCCTGCTCTGGGTTGAGTGTGTAGAGAAGGTGCCGTTGGAGCTTCTTGAGATTGCAGAGGGAAATGTGGTGCAGTGCAGATAGTGCTGCACTCGCTGTAAAAAAAATCAAAGTAAACTTTGTTTATTTTTGCTCGTTTATTTCTATCTTCGCATAGATAAATAGTTTTGAGATGAAGATAGGAGATAAGGTACGTTTCATTTATGAGAGTGGCGGTGGTGTGGTAACAGGCTTCCGTGGTAAGGATATTGTTCTTGTTGAGGACAAGGATGGCTTTGAGATACCTATGCAGGTGCGTGAATGTGTGGTGGTTGATACTAATGAGTATAACTTTGTGAAGAAGAGTGTTGCCCCCAAGGAGGAGCCTCAGCAGCCGGTGCGCAAGGCACAGCCGGCAAAACCCACTGCCGATGACGATGAGGATTTTATGCCCAAGGTTACATTCCGCCCTATGGAGCGCCCCGAGGGGGAGAAACTCAATGTGGTGCTTGCCTATCTGCCTATGGACGAGAAGTCGCTCAACAATTCCCGTTTCGAGGCATATATTGTAAACGATAGCAATTACTGGCTCTATTTTACCTACCTCACAGCGCAGGGGCGCAGCTGGACAGCGCGTGGCAATGGCCTTCTTGAACCCAATTCCAAGGTGTTCATTGAGGAGTTCGGGCGTGAAGAACTCAATGATATGGAGCGCGTGTGTGTGCAACTGTTGCCATTCAAGGAGGGGAAGCCTTTTGCACTAAAACCGGCGATGAATGTTGAACGTCGCATAGACACTGTTAAATTCTACAAGCTTCATCTCTTCCGCGAAAATCCCTTCTTTGATGAGGGAGCACTCATCTATGACATTGTTGTTGATGACAAACCCACGAAAGAGATATTCACTGATGCCGAAGAGCTGCGCGATGCAATGCTGTCGAAGAAGGATGCAGTGGGTGTTAAGCCTACGCAGCGTCCCAAATTGACAAAAGGCACAGATATTCTGGAGATAGACCTTCACATTGAAGAACTGCTTGAGACTACATCCGGAATGAACAGCTTCGACATTCTTAACCATCAGCTCGATGTTGTGCGCAAGACCATTGATGAGAATATCAAATACAAAGGCAAGAAGATAGTGTTCATTCACGGCAAAGGCGAAGGGGTGTTGCGCAACGCTATAATGCAAGAGCTGCACCGCAAGTATCCGCGTTGCTTGTCCCAGGATGCCTCGTTCCAGAAATATGGTTTTGGTGCCACAATGGTGATAATAAAATGATTATTGACAATTAAAAGATAAGATATTATGAGCGAAATTAAGGAAAAGATGCTTGAGCGTTTCCTCAAGTATGTAACATTCGATACCGAGTCGTGCGACGATGCAACATCAGTGCCCACAACAGAAGGACAGTTTGTCTTTGCCCGTTTCCTGGAGCAGGAGCTGAAGGCTATGGGGCTCAGCGATGTGGTCCTCGATGAGAAGGGTTATCTCTATGCCACACTTCCTGCAAATACCGATAAGGCACTGCCGGTGGTTGGGTTTATAGCACATCTCGATACAAGCCCCGACCTCAGTGGCAAGGATGTGAAGCCACGTGTTGTGCAGAATTATGCCGGTGGGGATATAGAGCTGTGCAAGGAGGATAATATTGTGCTCAAGGTTGCCGATTTTCCCGAGGTGGAGAACTATTGTGGCCACGACATTGTGGTTACAGACGGACACACACTTCTTGGCGCCGACGATAAGGCCGGCATTGCCGAGATTGTATCGGCTGTAGCCTATCTGCAGGCACATCCCGAAATTGAACACGGAAAGATACGCATAGCCTTCAATCCCGATGAGGAGATTGGTCGTGGCGCCCACAACTTCAATGTGCCGCTTTTTGGTTGCGATTGGGCCTATACAATGGACGGTGGCGGCGAGGGCGAGTTGGAGTTCGAGAACTTCAATGCCGGCAGCGCGCTCTTCACCATCCAGGGCCGCAACGTGCATCCCGGTTATGCCAAGGGCAAGATGCTGAATGCGCTGCGTGTGGCAACAGCCATTGTTGGGGAGATACCGGCTGTGGAGTCGCCCGAATGTACCGAGGGCTACGAGGGCTTCTATCATCTTATGGGCATCAACGGCGGCGTGGACCACGCTACAGTGTCCTACATAATCCGCGACCACAGCAGTGATATTTTTGCCGACCGTATGGCCTTTATGAAGGATGTGGAGGCAAGGATGAACGATAAATTTGGCGATGGGGTGGTAGCACTTGAACTCAAAGAGCAGTATCGCAATATGCGTGAGCAGGTTGAACCCAAGATGCACATCATTGAACTTGCCAAAAAGGCTATGGAGCAGGCCGGCGTAGCTCCCTTGGTGAAACCTATTCGTGGTGGCACCGACGGCGCACAGCTGTCATTTATGGGATTGCCCTGCCCCAATATCTTTGCCGGTGGCATCAACTTCCACAGCCGCTACGAGTTTGTATCGGTGCAGTCAATGGAGAAGGCTGTGATGACAATTGTGAACATCGCTGCCGGCGTGGCAGAAATGGCAAAGTGAAAAAAAGATTGATTTTAGCCGGGCCGTTGGCGCTTTGGTAATAGACTATAGAATAAGCTTCAGCACGCGTGCTGAATCTTATTTTGTTATCAGTCGAGAGTGTGTAAAATCTCTTCTATGACGTGGGGGAAGTGCTCATATTCAAGAGCGTGGACCTTTGCCGCAACGTCATCGGGGGTGTCGGTGGGCAACACAGGGCATTTTGCCTGGAAGAAGGT
>JAZONR010000059.1:0-21456 GCA_045654645.1 Bacteroidaceae bacterium | reverse complement strand
TCGACTGTTTTCAGGGTGCTGCGGAACTTGTTTTGTGCGGCTATATAAGAAAATTTATACCCGCACAAAACTTCAAACAGTCCTCACACAATGGCCTGAAAACAGTCGGCCTTGCGTTGGATTTTTCAACGGTGCCGTTTCGCCTTCGGCGACGGATTACCTTTTAGCGCGAATAGCGTATAGCAAGACCACAGCAGCGCCACACAACTTCTCCAGCGCATAATGGTAATTCTAAAAACAATACCGGCACCGTAACTGAGACAGCGTAGAGCCCTGACGTGTGCAGGCCATTGTGTGAGGACCGTTCAAACGTAGGGCGGCAATTATATTTTTTCAAAACGGAGAAGTGGGTAATATAAAATGTTTTACAACTCTTGGATTTGGTCGTTAGAAAAATATTAAAGCAAGATTTATGTTTCTCGTTTGTTTGTTCGTATCTTTGCACGGTTTAATGTAGGCTATGAAATATATAAATCAATTTGCAATAATTCTTGCAATTTCCCTTTTGGGGGAGTTGCTTAATCGTTTGATTCCATTGCCTGTGCCGGCGAGCATATATGGTATGGCTATTCTCTTTATAGCTCTGTGCACGGGAGGAGTGAAACTTTCCGCTGTGAAGGAGACCGGCTATTTTTTAGTTCAGATTCTTCCGTTGTTATTTATACCTGCAACGGTGGGCTTGCTTGAGGCGTGGGGGATAATGCAAGGTTTTCTCACTGCTATTATTGTCATCTCTTTGGTATCAACAGTGTTTGTGATGTTTGTTACCGGTAGAGTTACGCAGTTTTTCATAAATATTATGGAGAGGAGGAAGAGATGAAGGAGATTCTTGAAAATTCGCTTTTTTTTGGTGCCGCTCTCAGCATCCTTTCTTATATACTGGGCTCTTGGATAAAGAAAAAGTGCAACTTCTTTCTTTTCAATCCGTTATTGATTTCAATTACAATAACAATTGTTGTGCTGTTGCTAACGGGTATAGACTATGCTCACTATAACAATGGTGCCAAGTATTTGGGGTATTTGCTTACACCTGCCACTGTTGCGCTTGCGATACCGTTATATGAGCAGCTGCAGGTGTTGAAGAACAATCTTACGGCTATTCTGGTTGGTATTGCTTCCGGTGTGTTCACAAGTGCCATAACTATTTTTGGAATGTCTTTATTGTTTGGTTTGCAGCACATTGAATATGTAACCCTTTTGCCAAAATCTATTACTACAGCCATTGGCATAGGCTTGTCTCAGGAGCTTGGCGGTTATGTTCCAATCTCTGTGGCTGCTATTATGATGACCGGTCTCTTTGGAAACATTGTAGGAGGTGTGTTGTGCCGTGTGCTTGGTATTAAACATCCTGTTGCAAAGGGCATTGCTATTGGTACCGCTTCTCACGTTATGGGTACGGCAAAAGCTATGGAACTTGGAAAAACCGAAGGTGCAATGAGCAGTCTTTCGGTTGCTGTTGCAGGGTGTATGACGGTGGCAGCAGCCATTCTTTTTAAGGAACTTATTTAAAAATGTTGCATCTATATTGTACTATATCTATTTAATTTTGGTGTAATTAAATATAAATTACTATATTAGCGGCAGTCAATAACTTCCTTAACAAAATGCTATGATTATTGCAGTAGACTTCGATGGTACCATAGTTGAGCACAAGTACCCGAATATTGGTGATGAACTGCCTTTTGCAACTTCAACCCTGCGTATGCTTACCGAGCAGCATCACCGTCTTATTCTATGGACTGTGCGCAGTGGCAAACTTCTTGATGAAGCCGTGGACTGGTGCAGTAAACGTGGGGTGGAGTTCTATGCCGTGAATAAGAATTTCCCCGAAGAGCAGGTTGAAGGTGATAGGGCTTTCAGAAAAATAAATGCTGATATTTTTATTGATGATTGCAATCTTGGCGGAGTTCCTGATTGGGGCTTAATTTATCAGATGATAACAGAAAACAAGAGTTGGAGTGATGTGTACAGCAATAATGCCCCCGTTTGCAAACAGAAGAGGAAGAAACGCTGGTTTTGGTGATTTTTATGCGATATTCAATGTTGCTAATAATCAATAGTTTGCTGTTCTCTTTTGTTAAAAGCCTGCTTTCCTGTTTGAATTTAGGGTAAAAAAATATTCAAAAGATTTGTAGAATAAAAATAAAGTAGTACCTTTGCATCGCATTAAGGAAATGCGCTGTTAGCTCAGTTGGTAGAGCAATTGACTCTTAATCAATGGGTCCAGGGTTCGAGTCCCTGACGGCGTACGAAGGCAGCTCAATAGAGCTGCCTTTTCTTTTTGGCTGATATTTTTATTGATGATTGCAATCTTGGCGGAATTTCTGATTGGGCCTAATTTATCAGATGATAACGGAAAACAAGAGTTGGAGTGATGTGTACAGCAATAATGTCCCCGTTTGCAAACAGAAACGGAAGAAACGCCGGTTTTGTGATTTTTATGCGATATTCAATGTTGCTAATAATCAATAGTTTGCTGTTCTCTTTTGTTAAAAGCCTGCTTTGCTGTTTGAATTTTGGTTAAAAAAAACATTCAAAAGATTTGTAGAATAAAAATAAAGTAGTACCTTTGCATCGCATTAAGGAAATGCGCTGTTAGCTCAGTTGGTAGAGCAATTGACTCTTAATCAATGGGTCCAGGGTTCGAGTCCCTGACGGCGTACCAAGGCAGTTCAAATTTGAGCTGCCTTTTCTTTTTTATTACTCTTTGATGCCGTATCCGCTTGTCAAAATGTGAAACTGTGGCTCTTCTTTAATAAATGTGCATCTATAATTTTGCTTTTTGGGTATTTTTAATTTCTTTTGTAAATTAGTTGGAAAAAGAAATTCTAATACAGATATTATGGAAAAGATAATTGGCTTGATTGATGCACCGTTTACTCCTTTCTATGAGAACGGTGAGGTTAATTATGAACCCATTCCTGCATACGCGCAGATGCTTGCCAAGAATGGAATGAAGGGTGTTTTTATCAACGGCTCATCGGGTGAGGGCTATATGCTCACCGAGGAGGAGCGTATCAAGCTCACCGAGGCTTGGGTTGCAGCTGCTCCCGAAGGTTTCAAGATTATTGTCCACGTGGGCAGCACCTGTGTGAAGTCGAGCCGCCGTATGGCAGAGCACGCACAGAAGATGGGTGTGTTTGGCATTGGAGCAATGGCGCCTCCTTTCCCCAAGGTGGGTCGTGTAGAGGAACTGGTGAAGTATTGCGAGGAGATTGCATCTGCCGCTCCCGAGCTGCCTTTCTACTTCTATCATATTCCCGCTTTCAATGGCGCATTCCTGCCAATGGTGAAATTCCTTGAGGCTGTTGATGGTCGCATTCCCAATTTCGCGGGTATAAAGTACACCTTCGAGAGCCTTTATGAATATAACCAGTGCCGTTTATATAAGAACGGCAAGTTTGATATGCTTCACGGCCAGGACGAGACAATCCTGCCTTGCCTTGCAATGGGCGGCGCACAGGGTGGCATAGGTGGCACAACCAACTACAACGGTTGCAACCTTGCCGGTATCATCGATGCTTGGAATGCCGGTGATTTGGAGAAGGCGCGCGAGTTGCAGAATTTCTCGCAAGAGGTGATAAATGTGATATGCCACTATCGTGGTAACATTGTGGGCGGCAAGCGCATTATGAAACTCATTGGCCTCGACCTTGGCAAGAATCGTACTCCGTTCCAAAATATGACAGATGATGAGGAGAATGCTATGCGCAAGGAATTGGAGGCTATCAACTTCTTTGAGCGTTGTAACAAGTTTTGATAATTTATAAAGGAGCTGTTTAACCGCTCTTCATCTATACCTCTATGAATTGGAATGAATACTTGAAAGGTTGGTCGCAGAAATATCGCGATGACCTTGTGAATGATATTATGCCTTTTTGGCTCAAGAATGGTCTTGACCGTGTGAATGGCGGTGTATATACTTGTGTAGACCGCGACGGCTCACTGATTGACACCACAAAGTCGGTTTGGTTTCAAGGTCGCTTTGCTTTTGTATGCAGCTTTGCCTATAACACAATAGAGCAAAACCCCGAATGGCTTGCCGCAGCAAAGAGTACAATCGATTTTATTGAGGCTCATTGCTTTGACAAGGACGGAAGAATGTATTTCGAGGTTATGGCCGATGGCACACCATTGCGCAAGCGCCGCTATGTGTTCTCGGAGAGTTTTGCAGCCATTGCAATGGCCGAGTATGCCAAGGCTTCGGGCGACAGTGTATATGCCGATAAGGCCCTTGCGCTCTTTAAGGATATACGCAAGTTTGTCTCTACTCCCGGTTATATGGAGCCAAAATATCTCGATGCTTTGCAGGCCAAAGGACACTCTTTAGTGATGATACTCATTAACACAGCGTCGCGCATACGCAACGTAATCAGCGACCCGGTACTCGACCAGCAGATAAATGAGTCAATAGCTTCGCTCAAGGACTTCCTGAAGCCCGAATTTAAGGCCCTTCTTGAGACTGTGGGTCCCAACGGCGAGTTTATAGATACTATCAACGGCCGTTTAATCAATCCCGGACACTGCATTGAGACTGCTTGGTTCCTGCTTGAAGAGGCAAAGCACCGTGGTTGGGATAAAGAGATTACCGAAATGGCGTTGCAGATACTCGACTGGTCTTGGGAGTGGGGCTGGGACAAACAGTATGGCGGTATAATCAATTTCCGCGACTGTCGCAACCTGCCACCACAGGACTATTCACAGGATATGAAATTCTGGTGGCCGCAGACCGAGGCAATTATTGCCACCCTCTATGCCTATGAAGCAACCGGCGATGATAAATATCTCATCTGGCACAAGCAGATTAGCGAGTGGACATACGCTCACTTCCCCGATAATGAGTGTGGCGAGTGGTATGGCTATTTGCACCGTGACGGAACAGTGGCACAGCCAGCAAAGGGCAACATCTTCAAAGGCCCGTTCCACATTCCCAGAATGATGGTTAAGTCATACGAATTGTGCAAACTTTTATCAGAATGATGATGGTGCCACCCCCGTGTTCGCGGTTTAAGGTCTACACGTCGTCTTTGTACGCAATTAATCAATTATAAACAATTAATATCGACATTCTCCAACTTCATAAAATCAAGGTGCAGCCTGTGAAAAGATGGAGTGGGAGAGTGTCTTTCACTTTTTATGAAAAAATATCTGTTACTTACACATCTGTTGTTGTGTACCATTTTGTGCGTTGCGCAGAATAGAATAACCGTTTCATCCTCTTCTCCAATGGATAGGGCTGTCTCCGGGCACTATGCCGGTTGGATAAATGGTGAGCTGATGACCTATGGCGGATGCAATTTCCCCGATGTCCCTTGTGCCGACGGCGGCCAAAAGGTCTTTTACCCCATAGCCTATGGAGCAAGTGTCGGTGTGCCCCAAGGTGTTGTTTTCTTGGGAGGAATGAATGCCGACTCCTCGATAGCCGAGTGCCGCTTTGTTAATGCAACCGATGGCACATCATCCAACATTGCTTCATTGCCCAAAGGGCTCGATAACTTTGCAGCTGCTTATCACGATGGCGTGATTTTTGTTGCCGGTGGTCAGAGCAACGGCATTCCAAACAAGGATGTTTATGCTTTGCCGTTCCCTGGCGAGGACGAAGAGTGGAAGGTGGTAGCCTCTTTGCCCGATGAGTGCCGTCTTCAGCCCTGTATGGCAGTGCAGAATACTTCTGCAGGCAACAGACTCTTTGTCTTTGGCGGCTACCAGCCCAAAGCCGAGGGGCAAGAGGCCGTGCTGCACACCGATGGAGTCCATATTCCCGTTGCCGAGCTCAAGAATGGGGGTGTTTCACCAAGTCAATGGAAGCGAACATCATCGGCTATGGCTGTAACAGATGAAATAGTTGATGGGAAACACGTGCGTCGTTTGCAGGCAGTGGTGGGCAGCGCCTGCACACCTATGGGCTGCAGCCACATACTCTTTTTTGGAGGTGTGGACCACGATATCTTCTACAGTGCAATCTGCGGGCAACAGGATAGTCTCTATTTGCGCCACGCCCCCGAATGGTACTGTTTCCGCGAGGATGTGCTCACCTATCACACTATCACCGACTCCTGGGGCTTGTTACCCGGCAACAGCCTTTTGGCTCGTGCCGGTGCCTGTCTCACCCCCGAGGTGGGAGGCCGCGGATGGAGCTACAGTGGAGGTGAACTGAAGCCCGGTGTGCGCAGTGCTGATGTTACACACATTGAGGTCTCCAACGAAAAGAATTTCGGTTGGCTCAATTGGACAGTGCTTGTGCTCTATCTTGTTGCAATGCTTGGAATGGGCATCTACTTTATGCGCAAGGAGAATGGCGCCGACGACTTCTTCAAGGGCGGTGGCCGCATTCCTTGGTGGGCTGCAGGTATCAGCATATATGCAACTATGCTCTCCGCCATCACCTATATGACAATCCCGGCCAAGGCCTATGCCACAGACTGGACCTACTATCCAATGCTGTGGATGATACTGCTTGTCAGCTTCCCGGTCATAAAATATTATCTCCCCTATTTCCGCAAGCTCAACGTTACCAGTGCCTACGAGATACTTGAATTGCGTTTCAACCTGTTCACCCGTATGCTTGCCTCCACCTTCTTCTGCATTTTTATGATTGTGCGAATGGCAATTGTACTCTATCTCCCCTCGTTGGCGCTCACAGCCGTTACGGGCATAGACATCTATCTCTGTATTGTGCTTATGGGGCTTGTTACCATTGTCTACTGCACAATGGGTGGTGTGGAAGCTGTTATCTGGGGCGATGTGGTGCAGGGCTTGATTCTTGTCTTTGGAGCTATCTTTGCCGTGGTGTACCTTGCTGTGGGCACCGAGGGCGGAATAAGCGGCTGCATAGATATAGCACTGGAGAACGATAAGTTGCGCCTGTTCGATTTCAGCAACACCTGGTCGCAGGCAACCTGGTGGGTAATCATTCTTGGTGGCTTGGCCAATAATCTAATCTCCTACACCTCGGACCAAACTGTTATCCAGCGCTATCTCACAACACCGGATGAGAAGTCGGCCGGACGTGGAATTCTTGTCAATGGTCTTATGAGCGTGTTCGTTTCAGTTGCTTTTTATATGATAGGTACCTGTCTCTACACCTTCTACAAAACTCATCCGGCAGAACTTGACATCACAATGGAGCAGTCCGATGCCATATTCCCATTCTTTATGATGAGCCAGATGCCTGCCGGCATTGCCGGTGTGCTCATCGCAGCCATCTTTGCTGCAACAATGAGCACCATCTCAAGCAACATCAACAGTGTGGCCACAGCATTCTCCATCGATTTTTGGAAACGCTTCCGCGTCTCAACAACCGATTCACAGCTTGTGAAGGTGGCACGATGGGCCTCGGTGGTAAGTGGCACAGTGGGCTTGCTATTGGCTCTGTTTATGGCAACCTGGAACATCCAGTCGTTCCTTGATTTCTTTAACGAGATTTTGGGACTGCTCACCAGCGGATTGGGAGGTCTCTTCTTCATCGCTGTGTTTATGAAGCGTGTCAAGGGATATGCAGCACTTGCAGGCTTTGTTGCCGGCGAGGCTGTGGTGTTCCTTATGAGTGAATATACCAATGCCAACTTCCTGCTCTTTGGAGCTACAGGAATGGTGGTTAGCGTGGTGGTAGCGTGGCTGCTCTCATTTGTTTCCGGTTCCAAAGGCGATAAATAAAGGCAACTATCTTGTTGTAAATCAGCAATTGGGGAATTTCCCCTATTGACATTAGGGTAACCCCCTGCAACGCATAGGAGATAAACGTTGCAGGGGGTGTTTTATGCCCCTATCTTTGTGGTGTAACAAGTTCGTAACACGAACGAAAAAAGAATTATAAACAGGTTTAACCACTAAAAAGAACGATTATGAAAAAGATGATTATGATTGCAGCGTTGATAAGTGGAATGCTTATGCCTGCACAGATGATTGCCAACAACAGAGCCGAAGCCAAGCCCAGGGTAGAGTTTAGGAAAGACAAGCCTGCCGACAGAAAGGGCAAGGATGGTAGAAAGGAGTACAAGGAGAAGAAGAACTACAAGAACGATAGGGGTTTCAAGGATAACAGAAAGAACTTTAACAACAGACCAGTGGTTATTATCAACAAACCGGCGCTGCGTCCTGCCCCACGTCCTTGCCCCCCGCCACCTCCACCGGTTAATGTCTATTGCAATAGGGCAGATAATGCCGTTGGTGCAGCAACAGTGGTGGGCCTGGCGGCCTTAATTGCTCTCATTGCCGATTAATGAAAAATGATGAATGGATATTGTAATGAATTTGTGAAAAAGTAGACACAACTACTTGAAAATGCTTGAAACTGATTAGACGCGCCGGAGAGAACGAGTTTCTCTCCGGCTTTTTTGTGCGGATGTGAAACCCTTGTTGCCTGGCGGCGGTTTCATTTCGGGTGTTATTTTGCGCATAGTCATAAATAATTAAAAAAACACCACTTTTAGAACATTCTTGCTATTGCCTTTTTTGTTGAAGTGAGCTATTTTTGCAAGCAAAAATAAACACATATACTTGCTGGGCCACAGTTTGCCGTGTGGCGTGTTACAAATAAAGGAGAATAATAATGAAACTTTCGGAGCTTAAAAATGGAGACACTGCGGTTATTGTGCGCCTATCGGGGCACGGAGGCTTCCGCAAACGTATTATGGAGATGGGCTTCATTCGTGGCGAGAAGGTTACATCGGTGCTCGACTCTCCTATGCACGACCCAATAAAATATAATGTTATGGGTTATGAAGTGCTGTTGCGCCGCAATGAGGCGGCAATGATTGAGGTGCTCCCCGAGGAGGATGCCCGTCGCGAGCTTGGCCCCGCTCCCACCTACACTTGTATATCTGCCTGCGACAGCTGCTCGGGTTGCAGCGGATGCTGCACAGCAACATCGGCGTGCGACACAAGCACAGAGCGCAAGAATGTCATAAATGTGGCACTCATCGGTAATCCTAACAGTGGCAAGACATCCATTTTCAACTCTCTTGCCAACAGAAACGAACACGTGGGAAACTACAGCGGTGTTACGGTAGATGCAAAGACCGGGAGTTTCAACTACAGAGGGTATCGCATAAATCTTACCGACCTGCCCGGAACATACTCCATTGCGGCATATTCGCCCGAGGAGGTGTATGTGCGCCGCCATCTATTTGAGCAAATGCCCGATATCATCATAAACACTGTTGTAGCGTCAAACCTTGAGCGCAATCTCTACCTGACCACCGAACTCATAGATATGAACCTGCGCACCGTGGTGGCGCTCAATATGTATGATGAATTGTTGGCCGGTGGCGCCAGGGTTAATTATGCCCATCTGGGTGCAATGATGGGTGTTCCATTTGTTCCAACTGTTGCAAAAAATAATAAAGGACTCGATAAATTGCTCGATGCTGTCATTGAACTCTTTGAGGGCAGGAACAGCACTGCGCGCCACATTCACATCAATTACGGCTCAATAATTGAGGAGCAGATAGCTCCTCTGTCGGCCGAGATGCACCGCGCCGATGACTTGCCGCAGCAGTTCCCGGTGCGCTATTGGGCGTTGAAACTTCTAGAGAACGATGCCGAGGCTGTGAAGCAGCTTGGCTGCTGTCTTGAGCTTCCCCGTTGGCTGTCGCTGGCCGCTCATTCTGCAAAGGTGGTGCAGGCTCAGGTGGGCGTTGATGTGGAGACTGCCATAAGTGGTGCAAAGTATGGTTTCATAAACGGAGCATTGCAGGAGACCTTCACCCCCGGAAATAACGATGTGCAGCGAAAAACACGCCGCATAGACCGTCTGGTGGCTAACCGTTGGCTTGGCTTCCCCATTTTTATCTTTGTTATGTGGGTGATGTTCAGCTCGGTGTTCAAGCTTGGTGCCTATCCCCAAGGGTGGATAGAGCAACTTTTCCAGTGGCTGGGCCGGTTGGTGTCGCACATAATGGCTCCCGGTGCTTTACAAGACCTTCTAATCAATGGAGTGATAAGCGGCATTGGCAGTGTGGCGGTCTTCATTCCGCAAATATTGATACTCTATCTCTTTATCTCCATTATGGAGGATTCGGGCTATATGGCGCGTGCGGCTTTCATTATGGATCGCCTTATGCACAAAATGGGGCTTCACGGCAAGTCCTTCATTCCAATGCTTATGGGCTTTGGCTGCAACGTGCCGGCAATTATGGCAACGCGCTCCATTGAGAGCCGCAGCAGTCGCATAATAACGGTGCTCATAACGCCATTTATGTCGTGCAGCGCCCGTTTGCCTGTGCTTGTGCTCTTTGCGGGAGCCTTCTTCCCCGGGTACGCAGCACTTGTGCTTATGGGGCTCTATCTGTTGGGCATTGCAGTGGCAATTGTAACGGCTCGTCTGTTGCGTCTCACCAAGTTCCCAAAAGATGAGACACCTTTTGTTATGGAGCTGCCCCCATATCGCTGGCCAACATTGCGTGCTACACTGCGTCATATGTGGGAGAAGTGTGCGCAATATATAAAGAAGATAGGTACAGTAATTCTGCTCTCTACTGTTGTTATATGGTTCCTTGGCTACTACCCAAGGCCGCAGGCCCCGGAACAAAGCGATTTTGCCGTGGAGAGTGTTGCCGGTGGTGCAGCAGGTGCGTCGTCTGTTGATGATGCACCCGTCGATGGCGGCATAAACGAGAATTCGTTTATTGCAGCAATAGGCCACGCAATAGCACCGGTTGTTCAGCCGCTCGGTCTCAATTGGCGCTCAAGCATAGCGCTTGTAACCAGCATTCCCGCAAAGGAGCTCGTTGTCAGCACCCTTGCCGTGCTCTATAGCAGCGACTCCGATGAAGGACTCGCCGATGACCTGCGCCAATCGGGCGACTTCACCCCCCGCTCGGCAATGTCGTTCCTGGTCTTTATCCTTCTGTTCTTCCCCTGCATAGCAACCGTTTCCGCTATTGCCGGCGAGACACATAGCTGGCGCTGGGCGCTGTTTTCAATTCTGTACAACACGGCAGTGGCCTGGGTGGCAGCCTTCCTGGTATATACCGTTGGCGGGCTCTTTTAACAGATATAAATCAAATCTATGAATATGAACGAAACAATATATAACTCCCGAATGAAGATGGCCGACCTTGTGGCCGCCGATATAAGCCTGCTGTCGATACTGCAGCGCCTGGGTCTGAAGTTAGGCTTTGGCGAGGCTACAGTGGGCGAGGTGTGCTCGCGATGCGGAATATCGGTAGACCTTTTCATTATAATATGCAATATCTACTCTTTTAGCGATTATGAGCCCAATGTGGCGTCGCTTGGTCGTGAAGATGCTGTGAATATAACAGCCTATCTGCGTGCCTCGCATCGCTACTACACAACAGTGTGCTTCCCCTCGCTTCACGCAAAGATACACTCCCTGGTTAAGCAGCTCGACGATGTGAGCCGCAGGCTCATCGATAAGTTCTTCGATGACTATGATAGCGAGGTGTGCAACCATTTCAAGTATGAAGAGGAGGTGGTGTTCCCCTACATTGAACAACAATTGTCGGGCAACAGTGTGCAAGAGTATCGAATCTCGCTCTTTGGTAACACTCACGGCAATGTCAATGAGAAATTGAGCGACCTGGGTAGCATTATTGTAAAATATCTCGATGAGAACAGCACCTCTCAGCTGCACTTTGATATTGTAAACGAGATACACACTATTAACCGCGATCTGCAAAAGCACTCGCATATTGAGAATAAGCTGTTGATACCGTTGGTGGAAAAACTCGAGGCACAGTATGAGTAAAGATGTAAGACATAGGGTGGTGCTCGTTGAGCCGTCGGAGATTGTTGCAGCCGGCATTGCGGCCATCATTGGGCGCAGCCCCGAGTTTGTGCTTGTGCAATCGCTTGCCAACCCCGGCTACTACAACAGCAACGAAGCTCCGGATATAATAGTTGTTAATCCGGCTGTCATCGACTACAATGACAGGCTCGATATACGCTCCTGCTTTGGTGGGGCCGATTGTGCAATTGTGGCCCTGGCTCACGGTAATTACGAAGAGAACGTTCTGCGTCAATATGATGAGTGCATAGGTATCTACGATAATGCAGCGCGTATATTGCAGAAGTTGAAGAGTGCCGTGGACGTTAATGCCCAAACCCCCAAAGGCGATATCAACGACCTCTCATCGCGCGAGCGTGATATTCTTGCTGCAGTTGCAAAAGGTAAAACAAACAAAGAGATTGCCGATGAATTTAATATATCGGTCTATACAGTCATTTCGCACCGGCGCAATATCTCGCAGAAACTCGGAATTAACAGTATTCCCGGCCTCACAGTCTATGCCATAATGAACAAACTTGTCGATGTTTCCGATTTTGGGTAATCCATACTATACATCCCTATATACGGTTCATAGAGTTTGACGGAAATAAATATCGAACCAATGAATATAACAAGGTGCTTGATTTAATATATCAGCAAACCAATGAGTTACGGGTGGGTGAAAAAGAAAACGGAGAGAGTTTTTCAACTTTCTCCGTTTCAGTACCCCATAACGAAATTTTCTCGAACAGGTTTTTAGAGGATTTAGAGAAGATTTGGGAGTTGCGTTATTATATACCCGACCCTAATAAACTTGAATACGCCAACTGTGATTGCGCTCCTTGTTCACGCTACAAGGGAGAAATCTTACAAGGTTGGTAATGGTATCAAATAGCAAAACACAATCAGCACCCCTCTGTGGGTGCTTTTTATGTATGTAACCTCTATCGCTTATCAAATATCATTTTTAGTAGTAAAGGTAAAAAACAGATTTCCATTTTTCTTGCAAAATTATTTTTCTAAAAAAGTTAGTTACTATTTACTCTTTTTCTACTTATGCTACTATTTATATATAAATACATATTGCAATGAGAACATATAGACAATTGAATGATGATACTAAACAGCGTATCAGTCAAGGGTTGAAAAATCGCACATTGAGCGACAACCACAAGCAAGCCATCAGCGATGGTATGAGAGCATATTGGGCAACAATCCCCAATAAACCAAACGATGAAAATAACGAGAGTAAAAACTTTTTAAATGATGAAGAGAGTATGTAAAAGACCTGTAATGATTGATGCTTTTACTGTTTGCTGTGAAGTGGAAAACAGTGTTTTATTCAACAAGATTGCTTCACTCGAATTTGGTGAGGTTATGGAATTTGAGGATTTTTCCCTAACTCGTGTCGATGGTAGATACTATCGAAATGTGTATAACATCACTTACATTGAGAATGAGGAAGTAAAGACTTTAGGGCAATTAAAGTTCGGACTTAATAGTGGCACAATAGAGTCAAATGCTCACGCAAATGGCAAACCCAAAGCTTGGATTGAAATAGACAACGAAGCTTTGTATTCCAAATCCCTAGGATATTTAGGATACATCTGTGAGATATTGCACTTGAACGCCCATAACCATACAGTGTTGGATTTATGCAAGGACACTCCTTTCAATCCAAGCACTTCATTACACAAGTTATATAGGGATAAAAGCAAAACAACAATGCTAAATGGCAAGCGTGTCATAAATAGGGATGAGGATAGACCAGAAATCTCACGAGTTTTAAGCGGTAGTCTAAACAAGGACAAATACCAAACCATTTATGTGAAACAACGCAATGCTATAAAAGACAAGAAAGCGGGTGCTTCATTAAAAACCTATGACAAAGCCGCAGAAATACACAACTCATCCAACAAAGAGTATATCCTCGAATATTATGGTAACCCCAAGAAACTTTACAGAACAGAGGTACATTTAAACAACGAAGAAATCAAAGATTACCTTAAGAATAGGAATATAGAACTTAATCCTTATATGCCCGATTACAAGGTGCTAGAGGATATGTTCTTTTATCACCTAAACAGTATCATTCATTTTAAGGATGGCAAGGAAGATATTAAATGGGAACAACTCTTGGGTGGCAAGTCAGCGTGAAAAACATATTTCCCAAGTATATAACAACCACCTCTGTCAATATACATATATTTGATATAACTTGTTATATATAAACGCTATTTGTATCAAATTAAAAATGTATCAAGGTAATCAGTAAAAAGACAACCTTGATACATTCTTTTTGTATCGGTATAACTTAAAATATTAAATTATTACTGTCTTGTTAATTTAAATCTTTTATTAGGGTCATTTGCCTCTATAGCTATATTGCTTTCATATATATATCCATTCTTTATATAACAGAAACGACTGTTATCAAGAAATATATAGGGTGGCTTTGTAAATTCTAACTGCACAACACCTCCATTCATTTTTTTCCATACACCATAAAAGGTTCTTTCTCTAGTTCCTTGATGTACTTTTCCAGTGTGTTCGTCTTTGTATGTACTGGTTACTGTTGACTTCGCTATAACTTTGCCGTCATTATTGATAGTTAGTTTTACAGAACCATACCATCCTTTTGTTATGTATGTTCCAACAAAACTTTCAGTATGTTTGACAGTTTGCTCTGTTTTTGCAATTTTCTTATCATATTTACTATCGTTGTCATTGTCTGACCATTTACACCTATAAACAAAAAATACAATAACTAAAACTATCGCAGCTCCTATTAACTTCTCTAATGGAGTAGTATCATCGTCTTTTTTACTCATAATTATAATGATAAAATGTTTGTATATTTAAAATGTCCAATAGTCCAAAAAATCCTCAAAGTATAGACAAATAAAAAACGTGGACTAAAACTTCATCTACGCTTTCAGAGGTATCGCCAAACACCATACAACCATAAATGAGTAAAAGCCCACGCCATAGAATGACGTGAGCATCAACTTTTACTCTTGGTTGTTTCATTAAATTGGCGATTTTCTGAAAGCAAGAATACAAGCTAACGCTTTTTATTTATATGTCTTTAATTTGTCAATGTTTCATAGGCAATTATATTTGCTGTGTTTATGCAAATGTATATGTTTTTTGCGATTATACCGAATGATTAAATGTTTTTTTCATTCTCTTTGCTTCTTACGCCCCCTAGTAGTGGGTTTAACATAGAGTGTACCTTTTCTTATGGTACACTTTTTGTTTTTATATATTGGTTCATCACTATCTCCCAACTTGCTGAAATAGTTGTTTAATGCCGCTTGTGAGATACCAATTTCCTCTCGTGTGTATTTATCGAATAGTGAAGATGGAGAACCAAAATATTCGTGTCTATCTTCTATCTGTAAATGTAAAATCGTTCTTTCCATATCGTGAATTTGGTGCAAATTTAGGGGAATATTATCTAATTTGAAATAAAATCATATTTTTAAGCTGGATTTTTGCTAAAATATTAGCAGGATTAAAATAGAATAACTAAATTTGCATTGTGATTGAGGCACACAGAGTATTAACCCACTTAACCAATACAGATATGATAGCAGTAACAAATAATTCAGTTGTTGTAATAAATAATCTTACAAGTCGTAGAGCCAGCGTAATCGCTCATAGAACCAACAGCGAGGCGATGGGCGTAATCAAGGCACAGATGATTGACTTGCTCAAAGCAAAGTTGCAGATGGGTGTTGCTCACTTCGTATATATGAAGAAAGATGGTACGCTTCGTGAGGCGTGGGGTACAACATCAAGCAACCTTATGAAAGCAAACATCAATGGCAGAGGCATTTCAAGGGATAGCGTGAACACTGTCTGCTATTGGGATTGTGAAAAGGGTGGATTTCGTTCATTGAGATTTGAAAATCTTATCGAGGTTCTTTAATAGTAGTAGGAGTATGGCAAAGGTCGTTATATACGCTCGTGTGAGCACGCAAGGACAAGACTATGAGCGACAGTTGGCAGAGTTGCGTGAGTACGCTCGCAAGATGGAATACGAGGTAGTAATGGAGTTTTGCGAAAAAGTCAGTGGAGCAAAGACTGTAGCAGAACGCCAAGCCCTCACAGAGTTGCTTTCATTCGTTGAGTGCAACAAGGTGGATAAAGTTCTAATCTATGAGTGCAGTCGCTTATCGAGGCGTGCAATAGATTTCCTTACTGTAATAGAAAATCTTACAGCAAAGAAAATCAGCGTGTATATCCTCCAAAATGGACTTGAAACACTGCTCCCCAATGGGCAACCCAACCCAATAGCACAGTTGGTTATGGGCATTCTTGCACAGTTCAACTCAATGGAGCGTAGCCTCATCAGAAGTCGTATGGAGAGTGGCTATAACCATTACAGAGCGATAGGTGGCAAGGTTGGTCGTAAAGAGGGTTATCGCAAGAGCGAGGAAGCGATGAGGCTAGAATATGCAAAGGAAATCCAACTCTTACGCAAGGGATTATCGCTTCGTAATGTATCTGCAATTACCTCAACAAGTGTAAACACATTAAGGAAATTAAGAAATATTAACAAAATGCAAGCGTAAATTTGTTTTTTCAAAATAAAAAATATATGTTTGCCATGTTTCGAAACAACTCACTGAAACAAAGCGAAAAAGTGAATATTCCAACAGTGGGTTATAATCAATAAAGACATAGTAAAAAAAACAAGGTGGCAACCCTTGAAAGAAGTAGTTTGTTGCAAACGAAAGGCAACGAGCAGGTGTTTTACGCTCTAGCGTTTCCTCGTTGTTGGTATGCCACAAAGCACCAAAAAATAAGCCACAGAGTGCTGTGGCAAGGAAAATATGAATTTTAATGTTAAGTTTAGAAGTATGTAAACGAATTTTAGGAAACAACGACAATGAAGAAGTTAAGATGATTAGAGAGTACCTGTATCTGTTGGCAACTCTCCAAATCGAATGTGAAAATAATGTTGAAAATCAAATTTTAGATTAGTTATGAGAGTGATATTATATTGTAGAGTAAGTAGTGATGAGCAAGCAGATGGTACAAGTCTTGACTTTCAAGAAAAGACTTTGCGCTCATATTGTGAGCGTATGAATTATGAGGTTGTACATTGCTGTAGAGAGGACTTTTCAGCGAAACACCACGATTTTCGCCGTCCTCAAATGCAATGGTTGAGGGATTACTGCCGTAAGCATAAGCGTGAGGTGGATATGATACTTTTCTTGCGTTGGGATAGGTTTAGCCGTAACACAGAGTTTGCTCATGTTTTCAAGCGTGTGTTTATGGATGAAATGGGGATAAAGTTCAATGCTGTTGAAAATCCCATTGACTTTGAAGCAACAGAGTGGAGTACTCTTTTCAACCTATATGCAGGTATAGCGCAGACAGAGAACAACAAGATTTCTCGTAGAACTCGTGATGGTATAAGGGAAACGCTTCTCAATGGCAAGTGTGCAAACAAAGCCCCACGAGGTTATAAGAATATCCGTACAAGCAAGCACGATACCCATATTGAGATTGATGAAACAGTTGCTCCGCTCATAAGGAAACTGTTTACAGAGGTTGCAAAAGGTATTGAAACGCCTAACTACATCCGTAGGAAATATGCAAAAAGGTTTTCCGAAAGCTCATATTTTGCTATGTTGAGAAATCCTTTCTATATAGGTAAGATAAGGGTTCCAGCGTATAAGGATGAACCCGAAAGGTTGGTAGATGGTGTGCACGAGCCTCTAATTGATGAGGCTATATATAATAAGGTACAAGATGTTCTTGATGGCAAGAGGCGTAAAGCACCTAAATTATCCAAGCCTCAAGACCCAATGCTGTTCTTGCGTAAATTCCTTATTTGCCCTATCTGTGGGCATTGCCTCACGGGTGCTACAAGCAAGGGTAATGGTGGCAAGTACACCTATTATTTTTGTTGTAATGATAGTAAACACATAAGGGTAAGAGCAGAAAGGGTAAACGATACTTTTGTTCATTACTTGTCTGTTTTGAAACCTTATGACACTGTTCTTGACCTCTATAAGGAGATTTTAAACGATATAAGGAAAGAGGATAGAGTGGAGCAGACAAGGCGTACAGAACGCCTTAAAAGCGAATTGAGTACTGTTGTCAAGCGTATGGATAGTGTTCAAGACAAATATATTGATGGAGAACTCGAAAAGGAGTCTTATAATAGACTGATGGAGAGGTATTCCAATGAAGCAGAAAATCTAAAAGAGCGTATCGCTCTTGTGGAAACCCCTAACAATGTCAAGGTCGAACCAAAGTTGGGGTATGCTATCTCCTTGATAAGTAATATAGATAGGTTTATTCTAGATGCTCCCGTTTCGCTTAAAATAAAGTTGCTTGGTTCGATGTTTCCTCAAAAAATAGAGTTTGACGGAAATAAATATCGAACCAATGAATATAACAAGGTGCTTGATTTAATATATCAGCAAACCAATGAGTTACGGGTGGGTAAAAAAGAAAACGGAGAGAGTTTTTCAACTTTCTCCGTTTCAGTACCCAGACCCGGGATCGAACCGGGATGGGTTGCCCCACTGGTGTTTGAGACCAGCGCGTCTACCGATTCCGCCATCTGGGCAATTCTTGATTGCGAGTGCAAAGGTAGTGCTTTTTTTTGTTGTGGCAAATAAAAAGACATTTTTTTTGAAAAAAAGTTTCAAATACTTGCCTATTATGTTGAAAAGAAGTAATTTTGCGAGCCGATTATTATCAACCCATACTATGGGTGAGCGATGCTTCAGGTCTCTGAGCTATGCCAATGATACAATTTAGCCAATTGGTCGGGTGTAGCGCGAAGAGGGTTTCTGCTTGTCCTTTAATTCCGTGAAGGCAGTGGAGGAGTGTCGGTGAACGATGGAATTATTAACTTTTTAAATGATTTAAAGTGGATACTTTAAGCTACAAAACAATTTCAGCAAACAAAGCAACTGCTCAGAAGGAGTGGGTTGTTATAGATGCTACAGACCAGGTACTTGGTCGTCTTGGCACAAAGGTTGCCAAACTGTTGAGAGGTAAGTATAAACCCAGCTTTACACCTAATGTTGATTGCGGCGACAACGTAATCATCATCAATGCCAACAAGGTTCGTATGACTGGTAACAAGTGGACAGACCGCATTTATCTGCGCTTCTCGGGTTATCCCGGTGGTCAGAAGCAGTTCAGCCCCGCTGATGTTGCAGCTGGTTACAAGGGCTATGAGCGCCTTATCAAGCACGTTGTAAAGGGTATGCTCCCCAAGAACCGTCTTGGTGTTCACCTCTTGAACAACCTCTACATTTATGATGGTCCCGAGCACAATCACGCAGCTCAGGCTCCTAAAACAATTGATATTAACTCTTATAAATAAGGATAGCAGATGGAAATGGTAAATGCATTGGGTCGTCGCAAGAGCGCCGTTGCCCGTATTTTCGTTACTGAGGGTAGCGGTAAAATTACTATTAACAAGAAGGATCTGCAGGTTTATTTCCCTTCAAGCATTCTGCAGTATGTTGTTAAGCAGCCGCTTACAACACTGAATGTTGCTGAGAAATATGACATCAAGGTTAACTTGGACGGTGGTGGTTACACTGGCCAGTCTCAGGCTTTGCGTCTTGCAATTGCCCGCGCGTTGGTTAAGATTAACCCCGAGGACAAGAAGGCTTTGCGTGTTGAGGGCTTCCTTACTCGCGATGCTCGTGAGGTTGAGCGTAAGAAGCCGGGTCAGCCTAAGGCACGTCGTAGGTTCCAGTTCAGTAAACGTTAATATTCGGTCTCGAAATATACGTTTAGTATCTAAACCACCCGGGACTCCGCTTTTCGATTGGTGGGCTACCCGGGAGGTTGGTTAAAAAATTAATTAAAAAGAAGGTAAACGATTTAAATTTAAACAAAATGTCAAGAATTACATTTGAAACATTGATTGAGGCCGGTGCACATTTCGGTCACTTGAAGCGTAAATGGAATCCCGCTATGGCTCCCTACATCTTTATGGAGCGCAATGGTATCCACATCATCGATTTGCACAAGACTGCAGCTATGACTGAGACAGCAGCTGAGGCTTTGAAGCAGATTGCAAAGAGCGGCAAGAAGATTCTCTTCGTTTCAACAAAGAAGCAGCTCAAGGAGATTGTTGCAGAGAAGGCACAGGCAGTTGGTATGCCCTACGTTATCGAGCGTTGGCCCGGTGGTATGCTCACAAACTTCCCCACAATCCGCAAGGCTGTGAAGAAGATGGCTACAATCGACAAGCTCACACAGGATGGTACATACTCAAACCTTTCAAAGCGTGAGATTCTTCAGATTTCTCGTCAGCGTGCAAAGCTCGACAAGAACCTTGGTTCAATTGCCGACCTCACACGTCTCCCTTCAGCAGTCTTTGTAGTAGACGTAATGAAGGAGCACATTGCTGTTCACGAGGCTAACCGTCTGGGTATTCCTGTATTCGCAATTGTTGATACAAACTCTAACCCCAACGATATCGACTTCGTAATCCCCGCAAATGATGACGCAACAAAGTCAGTAGAGGTAATCCTCGATGCTTGCTGCGCTGCTATTGCCGAGGGTCTCGAGGAGCGCAAGGTTGAGAAGGTAGATACAGAGGAGACAGAGGAGAATGCAGAGGCAAAGAAGGCTCCCCGTCGTCGCACAACAAGAGCTCGTGCTGCAAAGGCTGAGGGCGCTGAGAACACAGAGGCTGCTGCCGAGTAATTCTCAATTTATTCATTAATCTTAAAAAACAGAAAATACTATGGCTGTAACAATGGCTGATATTGCCAAGCTGCGCGCTATGACCGGAGCTGGTATGATGGACTGTAAGAACGCTTTGACCGAGGGTGAGGGCGATTTTGACAAGGCTATCGAGATTATCCGTAAGAAGGGTCAGTTGGTAGCTGCAAAGCGCAGCGACCGTGAGGCTTCTGAGGGTTGTGTTCTTGTAAAGGCTGAGAATGGCTTTGGTGCAATCATCGCTCTCAAGTGTGAGACCGACTTCGTTGCTCAGGGTGCAGACTTCGTTAAATTGACACAGGATATCCTTGATGCTGCAGTGGCTGCCAAGTGCGCTACAATTGAGGAAGTTCAGGCTCTCCCTATGGGTGATGGCACTGTTCAGGATGCTATCGTGGCACGTTCAGGTATCACCGGCGAGAAGATGGAGCTCGATGGCTACAAGACTCTCGAGGGTGAGAACATCTACACATACAACCACCAGAAGAAGAATATGCTTTGCACAATGGTTGCTTTGACACAGGCTAACGCTGAGGCAGGCCACGAGATTGCAATGCAGATTGCTGCTTCTGCACCTCTTGCACTCACAAACGAGGATCTCGATCCCGCTTTGATTGCAAAGGAGCGCGTTGTTGCTGAGGAGAAGGCTCGTGAGGAGGGTAAGCCCGAGAATATGATAGCTCGCATCGCTGACGGTCGTATTCAGAAGTACTACAAGGAGGTTTGCTTGCTCCAGCAGGGCTACTGCCAGAACGAGAAGATTTCTGTTGCTGAATTCTTGAAGGGCTTCGATAAGGAGCTCACAGCTACAGGCTTCCAGCGTTTCACACTCCGTGCTGAGTAATTAAAAAACAAATAATCGAAAGTGAGGCTGGGTCAAAAGTAATTTTGGCTCAGCCTCTTGTTTGGAGTGATTTTTCCGTTTTTATCTTCAGATTCGAAGAAATATCATTTTTGTACGCATAAATCCTTTATGCAGCCCGACAACATTCTAAATATGCTCCAAT
>JAZONR010000058.1:0-41632 GCA_045654645.1 Bacteroidaceae bacterium | reverse complement strand
CCTTGCTGCTCGGCATAGAATGCAAGCACTCTCTGCTCTCGCGTGCTGCGTCGGTTAATCCGCAATGCTTGGTTTTTCCTCCTTGCTGCTCGGCATAGAATGCAAGCATTCTCTGCTCTCGCGTGCTGCGTCGGTTGCACTTTTTCGGGCTTCTCAAGCCTTAAAACAGCTCTTTTTAAAAACCTCTCAAAAAGGGAACAACCCAATTTTGCTTTTGGGGCGCCCCCTTCTATATGATGCTTAATTATGTTAGTTTAAATTGAGCGTGTGATTGTCTGGTCGCGGTCGGGGCCGATAGAGAGGTATTTCACAGGCACGCCGAGTTCCTTCTCCAGGAACGCGATGTAGTCTTTGAATGCCTGGGGCAGCTCCTCTTCGCTTCTCAGTTGGGTGAGGTCGGTCATCCAACCCTTCACTTCGGTGTAGACAGGCTCCACACCCTCTATGTCATAGGGGAGGTGTGTCAGTGTCTCGCCGTTCTTCTTGTAGGCGATGCAGGCCTTGATGGTGGGGAAGGTGTCAAGCACGTCGCTCTTCATAAGGATGAGGTGTGTTACACCATTCACCATAATTGTGTACTTGAGTGCTACAAGGTCAATCCAGCCACAGCGGCGCTCACGTCCTGTAACGGCACCATACTCGTGTCCGCGGTCGCGCATCTCCTTGCCGGTCTCGTCGAACAGCTCTGTGGGGAATGGACCTGCACCAACGCGTGTGCAATAGGCCTTTGTTATACCATATACATTGCCAATTCTGTTGGGGGCAACGCCAAGGCCTGTGCAGGCACCGGCGCATACTGTGTTTGATGATGTTACGAAGGGGTAGCTGCCGAAATCAATGTCGAGCATACTTCCCTGTGCACCCTCGCACAGAATTGTTTTACCCTCGTTCATAAGGTCGTTGATGAGCTGCTCGCTGTCGATGAGACGGAACTGCTTGATATACTCAATGGCTGCAAGCCACTCCTTCTCGATATCGGCGATGTCATAGCTGTAGTTCATATCCTTGAGGATTTGCTCGTGGCGTCCCTTGGCCTGGGCATACTTTTGCTCGAAATTGTCGAGAATATCACCCACGCGAAGGCCGTTGCGGCTTATCTTGTCGGTATATGTGGGGCCTATGCCTTTGCCTGTGGTGCCCACCTTGGCATCACCCTTTGCTGCTTCGTAGGCAGCGTCGAGCACGCGGTGTGTGGGCAGAATGAGGTGTGCCTTCTTGGAGATATAGAGGTTCTTGGTGAGGTCATAGCCTGCCTCAATGAGGCTCTGTGCCTCGCCCTTGAAGAGTGCGGGGTCAAGCACAACGCCGTTACCAATGATATTTACCTTGCCTCCCTGGAAAATGCCCGAAGGAATTGAGCGCAGAACGAACTTCTTGCCGTCGAACTCCAGTGTGTGGCCTGCATTGGGGCCGCCCTGGAAGCGTGCAACAACATCATAGTTGGGTGTGAGCACGTCAACTACCTTTCCCTTACCTTCATCTCCCCACTGGAGTCCTAATAGTACATCGATGTTCTTTTTCATTTTCATTTATTTTTTGTCAGGCGCGCCTTGCGTCTCTTCATTGCCTGATGGCATTTGTTGCAGAGACCGTGAAGGTGCAGCGAGTAATGGGTTAAATGGAACTTCTTTATATTGGTTGTTATACTTTCCGTTATATCAATGTTAATCTCAGTAACCTTTCCGCATTTGGTGCAGATGGTGTAGGCCTTCTCACTGCCATAGCTCTTTTCATATTTCGACTCGTTGCCAAACTGATGGTGTGTAACAAGGTTGGCCTTTGTCAGCAGTATGACGGTGTTGTAGATGGTTGCACGGCTCACACGGAACTTCTTCTTCTCCTCGAGGTGCTTCATAAGCTCCCTTATCTCGAAACAGCCGTTCATTGAGTAGACTGCTTCCAGGATAGCGAAACGCTCTGGTGTGCGCCTGCATCTGTTCTCCTTTAGATATTCGGCGAATATCCTGGTTGCGATATCTACAAGCTTGCCGTTGTCCATTGTTCTGCCAATTGCTACAAAGTTATTGCTTATTTTTATATTACAGTAAAGAAATGCGTTTAAATTTCCATAAAAAGTGGAAAGAAGAGCTACTTGTGCAAAGAAAAAGAAGCTGACTAAAAAGGCTCTTTTGTTGTTATACTCGCCCTCAAAATGCTCATTTACGCTTAGTAAACTGCGCTTTTTCGGGCTTCGCAAGCCTAAAAACAGCTCTTTTTATTCAACTTCTCACAAACGAGGGTGCCCCTTTAATACTTTTGGGTCACCCTCTTGTATGTGAAGTGAGGATTTATTCCACGTCGTTGTTTAGAAGCATTGCCACTGTTGGCGGCACGCTCTCTTTTGTTGCCGTGTATTTGCGCAAGCGTTCCAGTGAATCGGGCACTCTGTCGGTGTATATTGCCATTGTGTTTTGTGTGCAACGTGCCACAATGCCGTTGTCGCAGTTCTGCTTGTAGAGGCTCTCGAAAAGCGTCAGCTCCTGCTCGGCAGTGGGTTGTGTGCCACGTCTTAGAAGGTGTGAGAGTGTGAGGTAGCCGCAATAGGCAAACATCCCGTCGGGGCGCGTGCACCACTGCAGTGCAGCGTTGGTGGCGTCGGGCATACGGCTCAGAAGGTGCATCGAAAGGTGGTCGGCAATCTCGGTGAACTGTGTCTGCGCTATCCACTCCCGGGCCACTGTGGCACACTGCTCCAGCGGCATAAGGTAGATGGCAAGCATCTTGCACTCCCTTATGTTGTCCTGCCACAGTGCAACGGCAAGTTCCTTGCTTGGTGTGTGGCACTCGGCAATGCTCTTCAGCCTTGGAATTTCAACTCCGAAGTTTATCTTGTAGTTGAGCCCCTGGCGGCGCTGCAGCGTAGAAACCACGCCGTTCATTGCCAAACGCAAACTCTTCTTTATCTCGCGCACCTCATCCTGTACTGTTTCTGCCATAGTGTGTCGCCTTATCTTGTTATTGTATGTTTCTTGCGGTAACTGTTAGGCGGTTCGCCGGCTATGCGATAGAATGAAGCATAGAACGACTGTCGGTTGGCAAATCCCACCATCTCGCCAATCTCCTCAATTGTCATTCCTGCAAATCTCTTGTCGGTGAGCCTGTGTTGGGCCTCCTTCACGCGGTACTCGTTCACCAGGCACGAGAAGTTTGTGTTGAAACGTGAATTTATGACGGCCGAGATATATCTGGTATTTGTCTCAAGTTCCCGGGCAAGCTCCTTTGCCGAGAAGTTCTTGTCGCGGTAGCGCTTCTCAATGATAATGATGTTGAGAATTTTTTCATATAGCTCATCGGCAAGTTCAGCCCTTATTAAAGAACGATAAGGAGCATTCTTTTCCTGCTTCTCCCTTATGTTATAAGGTGTCGATGTGGTCTCTGTCATAGCGTTGTTTTCAATGTTCTCCCCAAATGTACAACCAAAAGTTGAAGTAATCAAAAATTCAACACTTTTTTATGAAATAAAGCAACTGTTGAAGCAAACTACACAGCCACACAACCTTATGGGCGATAGCAGAACAATCCAATTGGCTGTTATCCCTTGCAGTAATAGCATTTTCAAAGAAAAACCGGTTGTCAGGTAATGGACAACCGGTGTGTATAGAGATGTGCCCTATGATGGCGGGCTGTGTGTAATTAAGGAGTGTATGTCATTACATTCAAAAGTTTTTGCCACCCAGTGCCGCTGCCTTTTCGCGGCTTTTCCTTGCAGCCTCTTTCTTGCCCATTTTCTCAAATATTATGGCCTGAAGAATGTAGTTGTTTGCGTTCTGCGGGTCAATCTCAATTGCCTTCTCAATATCCATCATTGCCAGTTCATATTGGCCGCGCTCCCTCTCCACGTCGCTGCGTGCAATGTAAAGCTCGGCAATCTTGGGATGCTTCTCAATGAGTCTGTTCATTATCATAAGGCTCTCGTTGTAGCGTTTCTCCTTCTGATAGAGCATTGCTATGCCAAGTTGCACACTCAAATTTTCGGGCAGCAGTCTTTGAAGTTCTCCATAGTCGCTCCAAGCCTGTGCAAATTTCCCCTTGTTGGAATAGATGTGTGCCCTGCACAGCAGCGCACCCGTGTTGCTTGGTTCCTTTTGCAAAATCTTGTTATAGTCGGCCAATGCAAGGTCTGTGCTGTCGAGCTGCAGGTAGATGTTGGCGCGTTGCTGCACCAGTGTCATCTCGTTGGGGCTTATTTCAATGGCTTTGCTGTAGCTCTCAAGCGCATTTGGCAGTTTGCTCATCATCTGATAAGAATAGGCAAGGTTCACCAGTGCATACACCTTTTCCTTCTCGCTTGCGCTCTGTGAAAGGGCGCCCTTGTAGCATTCGACAGCCTGTTTGTAGTTGTACTCTTTTATGTGCTCAAGCCCTTTGCGGCATAACTCTCTAAAGCCTTGTGCCGATGAGGTGATGGCCAAAAGTGTCAAAATAAGCAGTGCGTATGTTCTCATTCTTGGTCGATGTTTGTCTATTGCTGTGCGAAATTAGTACATTTATTTCAAGTAGTTACACTAACTGCCGAAAGTTTAAAACAATATAACAGTTTTCGGGCATTTGTTAAAAAGTGTTTGCTCTGTTTCTGCCGCAGCACTTTTTCACTGTTATAC
Organism: Bacteroidaceae bacterium; assembly: GCA_045654645.1. Taxonomy (GTDB): domain Bacteria; phylum Bacteroidota; class Bacteroidia; order Bacteroidales; family Bacteroidaceae; genus HGM04593. Next base: position 37,031 of record JAZONR010000058.1, on the reverse strand, counting down.
ACACTTTTACAGGAATTTTGCAAGAATTTTGGAGAGACCGGCATTAAAATGGTATTCTATCATTTGAAGTTTGCGAATAATTGTTGTATCTTCGCGCCGTGAAAGCAGCGGGTTTTCACCTGCCTTGGTAGTTCAATGGATAGAATAAGGTCCTCCTAAGACTTAGATTCGGGTTCGATTCCCGACCGAGGTACAAATCCCCGCCAACAGCGCGCTGTTGGCGTGGATTTGTACATATACACGTTTCTCGCTTCACTCATTTGTTGTTTCAACCTCATCGGGTTCTATTGTAACCCTCATCCCGTTGTGGCAGTGGCGGTAGAGAACTTTTATGTCCTCGTTCTTAAGTCTCACGCACCCCTCGCTGCTGCGGGTGCCAATGCTCTGAGGGAAAATGGTCCCGTGTATGCCAATATCATTGAATCCGGGTACGTTGAGCCTGAAAAAGAGTGGTCCGTAGGCTCCTTCACGCACACCCTGGCCGTCGCCAAAATCGTGTTTCCAGGATGTAGCGTCATACATCATCTTTATTTTAAACTCCCCCTCGGGGGTCTTGTTATCGCCAACCTTGGTTTTGTTGCCATAGTTCTTTCCGCAAGCTATCGGGCATTGGAACACAGTGTCATTCTTCTCATTTACAACATAGAGCTGCAGTGCTCTTTTTGAGACTATTATGCGGTTTTCGGCTGCTGAAACCATTGGTAGGGCAATTAGTAACAGCATTGCAATTATGCTTTTCTTTTTCATAAATACGTTATCTTGTCAGTGAGAATTTCATACTAATGCCAAAATCGGTTGTCGCCGTGGGGTAGGAGTTTGCCGATATGAGCGGCAAGGTCTTCTGCCTGTCAAAGTAGAGGCTGAAGGTGAGCATCTTGCTGTAGGCATAATCGGCTGTAACGGAGTAGTTGAATGACTTGTTTCCGCTTGTGGCCTGTGTGGTGCCCTTGTCAATGCTGCGGCATATCGATGCTGCGTTCTTGTAGGAGAAGTCGGCGCGTATGTTGATGTCGTTGCCGCTGCTCTTCTGTTTCTCCTTGCTGGCTTTTTTGCCGCCTCCAAACAGTCTTACGTTGAGAATCTTGTAGCCTACGTTTACGGCTATTTCCTGGTTCTGTGTCTCCACCAATTGAATAGCGGTGAGGCTAAGGTTCATAGTGCGAGACTTAATGAACTTGGCACCCACATTGAGGTTGAATTTTGTGGTTACATCAACGCCAATGAGTGGCGAGAAGCTCTCGTTTATCGACACTGCACCAATGTTGTAGCGGCTGCCCGGCACGGGAAGCCCTGTTGTGGTGCTGTTTACAAAACCCAATCCGTTGGTTTCCATATATGTGGCGTATGTGCTGTAGCTTCCTACCGCATAGACGCTCTTGTAGCCGTGTTCAATGTTCACGCTCTTGAAATACTTTTCAAAGAAAGGCAGCTTGGAGAGGCCCGAATACTTTATCTTCCAGTTGGGCAGCATACTCAACATTCTGGGGAATATGTCGCTGCCGCCAATGCCTGTGTAGGCATCCAGGAAGGCGGGTATCATCACGTCGGCCGAGTATTTGTCCACACCGCCGTTGGTCGGGTCGTATATCTGCTCGGAATTGGGGTACTTACACCCTCTATACATCTCTTCAAGCTCCTTGCGGCGGCTGTCAAGCTTGCCAACGAACTTGTCGTATGCTGCCGAGCGATAGTTGTTGCCGGCATTGCCGCCACCAAATGATGTGCCTATGGTGATGGTTGTCATTGAGAAACCACCCGATTCGTTGGTGGGCATACCGTCATACATAAACTGTATGCTATTGCTGTTGTTGCGTGTCCAGCTTGCGTTAAGGTCGATCTTGAAATCCTTGAACGGCTCAAGTGTGGCTCTTGCCTGCAGGTCCTCGGCAGCCGTTGATGTAGCCTGTGCAGCTATGCTGTCGTTGCGCAGCAGCCAGTTCCGTTTGTGTGCCTTGGCAAGGTAGCTGTCATCGGTGAGGCCGAAAGCAAAGTCAAGGCCGGGAGCATAGATGCCGTTCACCTTGTTCTGGCCAAAGATATCTCCCGCGTTGGGCATAAAGCCGGGTAGGTTCATTGCATAGGCGTTGGTGTAGTTTATTGATGCGCTGCGCAGCATCATAAGCACACGGGTGGGGTATTGCATCGCCATTGCAAACTTGCTGCGTTCGCTGCTCTTTGCCTGGGCTATCACGGTAACCTTTATGCTTATGCTGTCGAGGTTCTTGATGAGAATCTTGTTCTCATCGAGCACCTTGTATTTGAGCTTGTATTTCTCGCCATCCTTGGTGCGTGCCGTAACCTCAATCTTCTTGTTCTTCAGGTTGTGGGCAAGGGTTACGGTTGTATCGCGCTTCAGCCTGATTTCTTTATTGAAGGGCTTGGGCTTTTCAATCTTGGGCTTGCGTGTCTTTGATGATTTCTGCTTCTTGTTGCTTGCAAAGCGCTTGTTGGTCTCCTCGAGGTAGGGGATAATGTTATATAGCTTCTCAAAATTCATAGAAGCCTTGAGCGATATGTTGCGCTTGTTGGCAATGTTGTTGCCGGTATTCACTCCACCAACCCTGTTGCCGCGCTGCCAGTTGTATGTGCCTGCATAGCTTGCATCGGCAGTGAGCCATTCAAATATAGGCAACTTGTTGAGCGGCAAGGTATATGAGGCATTGAAGCTTTGCTGATATGCCAACGGACGGCCCAGGCTTGCAAGGCTCATCTTTACCGAGTCTTTCCACATCTCATACTCGTTGGGGTATTTATCCTTGTTCACTGGCAGGAAGGGCTCTTCAACTTCGGCATTTGTGCCAGTGTTAAGGCTCATCCTTAGGTTTGTTGTGGGGTCCCACTTCATTGCCATCGAGCGGTTCCAGTTGAACTGCTGCGAGAAGGTGAGCGGTATATCATTGCCATCGGATAGTGCCTGAAGGTCGCGGCGCTGCAGCTCGTGGTAGCTGCGTGTGAGGTCGGTGTTCATCGCCAGCGACTGTGGCAATGGGTTAATGCCCCACTCCTTTAGTATTTTCAACCACTTCGACTTGCTCTTCATCTTGGCAAAGGGCTTGATGGTCTTTATGGGGCTGGCATAGTTGTAGCTGAGTGATGCTTTCCAGTTTACCCTGTTCTCCCAGCTTACGGTGCTTCCGCTGTTGTCGGTCGATGAGTGGGAGAAACTCAGGCTGATGTTTGCCGGGTCGTAGGGCATAGGTGTTTTGCTTGCAATGTTCACCTTGGCGTTGCTCACGCTGAAGTTGCGCATTACAGAGTGCACCTCGGCAATGTTCTTCAGCGAGTCCCTGCCGGCATCGTTGTAGGTGTCGAGCACATCATTGAGCTCAAGGTCTGTGTCAAACGGGCTGTAGAGTGGCGATGTAACCTCCTCGGTGAACGAATAATAGGTGGGTACCGACACCTTGAACGACTGCGGTAGCAGGCGTCCCACATCTATTGTGCCGGTGAGTGAGTAGCGATAGTAGTCATCGGTGCGGCGTGCGGCCAACTTCTCCTCGAGGCCGCCAAAGCCGGCAGTCTCAATCTTTCCTTGTGCAGCAAACGAGCCAATGTCGCTCAGCTTGATATTGAGGTTGCCCTGTGCTGCCCAACCGCTCTTGTTGTTGAAGCCCAACAGGCGCATCTCGTTTACCCACACTGTTGCCGATTTGTTGCTTGAACTGTTGTTGCGCACACCAATCATCATCACCTTCACCTGTCCCAGCGAGGGGCTTCCGACGATGCTTATTCTGTTTTTGGGCATATCGCTGTCATACTCGCTGTAGATGGTGGTGTTGCTCACTCCCTCGGCGTTGCTGTTGCGCAGCGTGTTGCGGCGCACCTTTATGTCGCTGAGCTTGTTGAGAGGTATGTCAATCATATTCTCCTGCGGCCACACAATGGATGCGGCGGCAGTGCTGTTGCCGTCGTAGGAGCCGTGTGGTGTGAGTGCCAGCGGCACTTCATACTCATAGTAGTTGCTCTTGTAGTCCGAGCCCAGGCGCACGAATAGCGACAGGTCATTGTCGGAAAGCTGTGTGGCGTCAATCTCCGGTGCCTCGGCGTGGATGAAGAGCTGTATGCGTTCATATTGGCGTATGTCGAGGTTGCTCTTCTTGTAGACTGCGCGAGACTCCTTGCTGCCCAGGTTGTTCACATTGAGTGCCAGGGCCTGTTCATTGTCCTGGCGCAACTGTGGCTGGCTGGGGTCTATGATGCGTGTAACGCCCGGTGGCAACACATAGTTTACAGGCTTTCTGTCGCCGTGCTCCTCGATGCTCACCGCCGATGTGGTGAACTCGCCCGAAATGGTGGGGGCTGCGTTGTTCTTCGAGGCTATGGGCTGAAGATAGGGACGCCAATCGCCGCGCACCAACTGCATTGTGGCAAAGCGCAGTGTTACGGGGCTCTTGAAGTTTGTGAGATACATACGTATGAAACGTATCGATGTAAAGTCTCGCATAGAGTTACCCACAGTCTCAACGTATTCATCTATGGGAATACGGAACTTGTACCAGTTCACGCTCTCCGATTTGCCGTTGCGCAGCTTTGTGGTAACAGAACGCACGTCGGTGATGTAGTTCTCTCCCACCTTCATCTTATCGGGGACCAGGGATATATGATACTGGAAGAAATTCTCATACTCATCCATTGTGAAGTCCTGGTTGGCATCTTCCACGTCGGGTGTTGTCTTGGCAGCACTGCTGAATTCCTCTTCGCTGTCGCTTGGTGAGTTGCCCTCGCTGTTGTTATAGTATTTGTAGCGCTCTATGATGCTGCGCTGCTGGGCGTCATAGTCGCTTCCGCGGAAATAGTGGTACCTGTCGCCGGCAGGGTCGGCAGCAAAGCTTTCATACACCTCAGGCTTCACAATGCTTTTAATCGTGGCAAGGTACTCCTTGTATGTGGTGAATTCTGCCTCTTCGGCGCTGCTCAGGCCATTGAGTCCTGTGTCCTGCTGGTCGCGGCTGTCCGAATTGTTGTCGAATGCATAGACAAGGCTGGTTGTTGTGGGTACGCGGCCCCACACAGTCTCTTCATAGGTGTGGCTGTTGCCTTTGGCAGGCAGTCCGTTCTCATAGAACTTCTTTCCGTCTTTTAGAATATCCTCTGATACCTCGCCCAGGTTGAAGTAGAGGTCTCCGCCTGCCGATGTGGGTTCATAGATAAAGGGGTCGAGCAGCCAGAACTCTATATATTGTATGTTGGCACCTTCAAAGTCGGTGGTGGTGAGTTGGCGTGTGATACCGCCCCAACGCTTTTCCGGGTTGTTGAGTTTTCCGTCGGCGTTCAGGTCTGTATCAAGGTTATATGGGCCGCGCTCATCGGGGTAGTAGGTTACGTTGAACAACGACAGTGTCGATGACTCGCCATAGGTAGACTCCTTGTTGGGGTAGAGCTCGCGCTCATATACCTCGCGCACATAGTGGTTGGAGAGCTGCTCCATATCGCTCTTTATGTGGGCCGGCGTAAGCGATGAGCTGCGACGTGTGAAAAGCGGGTCAATGGTGTACCAGCTGATGCGCGCGCGGTTATAGCCTGTGCGTATGTCATTCGTGAGGTTGCTGTATGGCATACCCTGGGGCAATGATGAGAGCATCCATTGCGACGGCGAGGAGATGTCAATGCCATTCTCGCTGTTCTCAAAGTCATCGATATATGATGCTTCGCTCTGCACCTCATCCGATGTGCCGGCCTCCAACCTCGCAAATTCGGCCGAAAGGCTTATTGATGATGGTGCAGTGCAACTGATGAGCGGCAGAAGGTCTATTATATTGGTGAGCCATTGGCTTTGCTTCTTCCACGACAGGTTGAAGCCCCACAGGAAGTTCTGCAGCGGCTCCGACCCCATATCTACTTTTGTGGTTAGCGGCTTTTCCGATAGCGACATAAGAGTACCGCCAAACTTGAAATCATCCGAGAATTCATAGGCCCAGTTGAGGCCCAACACAGTCTTGCGCTGCATATTGAATGCAGTGTTGCTCTCGAGCGATACCTGCACGTTTGTTCCTGCGTCAATGATGTTCTGGTTAAGGATTGTTACCGTTCCCGATGAGTAGTCTACCTGGTAGTCGCTGTTCTCTACAAGTGTAACGCCGCCGGCGGTAACAACCACCGAGCCGCGTGGAATGTTGGTAGCCCCTGTCTGTATTACGTTGGCTGCGCTTCCGGTGTACTCTCCAATGAGGTAGAATTTATCCTTCTCGGCCATCTGCTTTGCCTCTGTGCGGGTTTTGTCATAGAGCTCCTGGAACACATATTTATCGGCAATGGTATCGTTGCCTATCTTCTCCCTCAGGTAGTTGCCGAATGGCTCCACCGACGGGAAGAATATGCGACCCGATGCAGGGTCTACCGTGTAGCCGGGAATGTAGTCGAAGATGCCGTTGGGATTCTCCTTGCTGTTGTTGCTGTCGAGCCTGTCGAGCGACATAAACTGCAGCAGAGTCTTTTTCTTCAAATCCTCTTCGGGCAGATAGGTGATGTTTGTTCCAAGGCTGTCGCTGGCATAGTAGATGTCGAGCTTAAAGTCGGTGCCCTGCAGGTTGCGTGTGCCCAACGAATAGACATTCTTCATCATAAGGTCCCAGCAGCCGTTCTTGGGCGAGCAGGCGTTTGGCTTCAGCAGCTTCACAAACATTGTGGCCTTGGACTCCTTTACGTCGCTCGAGAATTCACCAACCTGGTATGTCTGTCCGCCGTAGGTGTATTCGTAGGCCACAGCCAACACCTCATCGGCGCGCAGAGGGGTCTTCAGTGAGATAAAACCCAATGCGGCGTTTAGGGTATATTCCGATGACGACAGCAGCCTTGCATTGGAGAGCTTTTCATAGTCGCTGCCACCGTTTATTCCCTCTATTTTGCCAAGCTCAATGTTGGCCTGGTCGATATCGCGCATTGCGGCGTGCTCGGTGGTTATCTTGCTATATAGGTTGTTGGCGCCGTTGTGCGGAATGGCAGAACCGCTGGTTGGTTCCCACACATCGTTGCTTATGTGGCTGTGCTCGGCAATATCGGTAAAGGCCACAAGGTTACGCGGGTTGTTGTAGTCGCTGGCCTTGTTGGTAACCCACACCTCTATGCGGTTGATGTGCACGCCCGACAAAATTGTTGGCAGCTGCGACATTGAGCGGTCATAGTTGTCGCGGAAATAGTGTGCCAGGAAGAAGTGCTTGTTCTCGTCATAGTTCGAAATCTCAATCTCGAATGTGGTGAGCTGTGTTCCGCCCTTGGAGTTTACCACAGTGCTGTTGGATGTTTTCTGCGACAGCACTGTTTGCAGCAAGAGCTTGCCGAACTGCATATCGGCTCTCACACCAAAGAGCGACGATGCGCCCTTGATGAGGCTTGAATTTGTGGGGAATGACACGTTTCCCGCCTCAAGAAGCTTTATTACCTCATCCTCCTTGCCCTCATATTTGAGGTTGATTTTCTTGGCGTCGTAGCTGAATGTGGCCTCGGTGTTGTAGTTGAAGTCCATATTCATCTTGTCGCCCACGCTGCCTCGCATATTAAGGTTTATCTTCTCATCAAAGTCGAAGCTGTTTGTCATTCTGCTGCGCGACGGCAGTGCCGGGTTGTCGATGCTCTGTATCGAGTAGCCAATCTTCAGCTCGGCGCTTCCCTGCGTCTTTATGCGCACACCACCCGGGCCGAAAATCTTCTCGGCAGGTCCCAGGTCAAAGTGCATATCGGTGAAGTCGAACTTATCCTTCTTGTTGGCACTCTCCCAAGCCTCATAGTTCTTCTTCTTGAAATAGTTGCTCATCATTGAGCGCTCCTGCCATTTGGCATACTCCTCGGGTCTCAGCAGTATGGGCGCTCCAAGCAAGGTGTTGCCCAGGCGGGTGCTTATGAGATAGGTGGTGTCCTTGTCGTTGTAGAGGGTGTCGGTGATGATGTTCGACGGGGACTTCAGGTCAAGTGGCAGCTGCCTGGTGTCCTCTATTTTTGATGGCAATATCTCGGCAACAGGGTAGCGTGCCTCTATTGTGTCGGCTGTAACGTCGCGGCTGTTGGTAACTGTTCTCCCACTTCTCAATGACCGGCGCAATGAGTCGCTGCGCACGTCGCCCTGTGCAGCAACAAATGTTGCCACAAACAGCAGAGTAAGCAGAATGAACGTGCGTCTTTTCATAGTGGGGTAGTCTCTTTAGAGCTGTTTAAGCGCCAGTTTAATCAGTTGCTCTATGGTGGCATTGGGCTCGCTCTTGGCAATGGATTGCACCACCTTGCCTGCTGCGGCAGCCGGGAAGCCAAGCATCACAAGGGCCGATACGGCGCCCTCGACAGCCTCGTTGCTCACTGTGGCTGCAATGGGTGTGGCGCCGGGATGGCTGCTTATGCCCTTTATCTTGTCCTTGAGGTCTACAATGAGTCTTTGTGCCGTCTTAAGGCCTATGCCCTTGACACTCTTTATTGCCACCTCGTTGCCTGTGGCAATGGCCTCGCACAACTCGCCCACAGTGAATGCCGACAATATGGTGCGTGCGGTGTTGCCGCCAATGCCCGAAACAGAGATTAGCAACAGGAACAGTTCACGCTCCTCCTTGTTGCTGAAACCGAAGAGCTGGTGAGCATCCTCGCGAATAACCTCATAGACATAAACTTTAACCTCTTTCTTTCCCTGCAGTGCGCTGTATGTGTTAAGGGTGATGCTGGTCTCATAGCCCACGCCACCGCACTCAATTATGGCTGTGGCCGGTGTAAGCTCGGCAAGTTCCCCTCTCAAGTATTCAATCATAATCTCTTTAAATTTTATTTATCTTTTACAAAACGGTGTTTTCATTGATTTATTGCGTCGCAATTATCTTATCAATTAAAAAAACACCCGCGTGGGGTGTTTCTTATGTGTCAAGCCTGTTGGGGCTTGGGCGGTTTCACTATGCGCAGCACCTGGCTGCAGTAGTCGATGACGGCAGGGCGGTGTGTTACAAATATCAGGGTTTTCCCAATTTGGCTTTGCGTGAGCCTGCGCAGCATCTCCTGCTCGGTCTCCTCATCAAGTGCCGATGTAACTTCGTCAAGGATAAGTATGCTTCCCGGTCGCAATATCGACCTTGCCACAGCAATGCGCTGTGCCTGTCCTTCGCTCAGGCCGCCGCCCTTTTCGGCAATATGTGTGTCGAGCCCGTTGGGCAGCTCCATCACATAGTCGGCACAGGCGGTGTGCAGTGCCTGCAGCATCTGCTCCTCGGTGGCATTGGGGTCGCCCATCAGAAGGTTCTCCCTTATGCTGCCGCTCACAAGGCTGTTGCCCTGTGGTATGTACACAAAATTGCGTCTTGTGAGCGTTGATGAGAGGTGTTTCTCGTTGCTGTTGTAGAGCTCTATGTTTCCCTCGAGCGGGTTTATCAGGGCAATGAGCAGGCGTATCAGCGTGGTCTTTCCGGCACCGGTCTCACCCACTATGGCGGTGCAGCTGTTGGGCGGGAAGTCGAATGAGAAGTTGTTGAGAATGAAACGCTTGCCCTCCTCGTATCTGAATGTAACGCCGTTGAAGCGCACGCCGGCAGTCTCCTTGAACATTATGGCATCGCCCTGCAGCTCCATTGGCATATCCTCGAGCTCATACATTCGCTCGGCTGCTGTAAGTGATGACACTATGCCCGGAAGGTAACGGCTCAAATCCATTGTGGGGCGCTGGATTAGTCCCACCAATTGCAAATAGGCTGCCATTGTGCCATAGGTTATCACTCCGTCGCGCAGGCTTGCTACGCCCCACATAAAAGCTACAAGGTAGCCCACGGCAAAGCCCAGTTGCACAAGTGTGTAGGCGCCAAGCGAGAATTTTGTGCGGTCGGCAATCTGTGTCTGCAGTCTCTTCTGCAGCTCTCCCAACTGTTTCTCGGTAGAGTCGTTCTGCTCAAGTGATTTTATCAGTTCCTTGTGTTGCAAGCTCTCCTGCAGCACCGACTGGATGCGGCTGTCGCTGTCGCGCACTTCGCGGTTGAGCTTGCGCATTTTATTTACATATACTCTACTGACAAGCAGGCTCACAGGCAGTATTATAAACACCGCCACGGCAAGCATCGGGCTCATAGTGAAGAGAAGCACGAATGATGCCAGCAGCTGTGTTGCTGCAACAACTGTCGATGGTATAACCTCTGTCATAAGAGATGTGATGCTGCTCACATCGCCCTCGAGCCTGTTGGTGAGGTCGCCTGTGTGGTGGCGTTGCAGATGCAGCCAGTCGCAGCGCAGAAGTCGGGCAAAGGCTTCGCGGCGCATCCTGTTGCGCACCTTGTTGCCCGCCACCGAGTGAATCCATCGGCTTGCCGCTCTCGATGTAATCTGTACCAGCATAAGCGCTCCAATGAGAATACCGGTCGTTGTAAGCGAGCCGCTGTCATTGCCGGTGGCAATGTCTATGGCCTGCTTGCAGGCGATTACCCACAGCAACTGGCTCACCACGTCCAACAATCCCACACAGGTGTTTATTATTGCCTGTTTGCGTGTGCCGCGCGAGTTGCGCCACAACCACACAAGCAGTCTCTTTGTAGATATGTTCTTTCCGTTCTTCTCCACTTTGTTACATTTTTTCTATGCATTGCCAATGTAGGTTGCATAACAGTCGCAAATGTAATAAAAAGTGATAACAGTTGGAAGTGTGAAAGGGGAAAACTGAAAGCGAGACGGTGAAAACGGGCAATTAATGGCGCAGGGTGTTGTTTTCTCGGCAAATATCACTAATTTTGCACAAAGAGCTTCAGGATGTTTATGAAACGCATTTAGTGGAATTTCCTGCAGCCTTATATTGTCGGTTGAAATTTTTTTATCTATGAAAAGACATATTACACTCGCCCTTGTGGCAATTCTTTCGGTGTTTACGCTTTGTGCACAGGAGAACCTTGATAGAAGTGGTGAAATTGCAAAAGCCTTCTCCTCAAGGCGCAAACTCGTAAATGATGAGGAGCGTTTCTCTCCTATTGACAAACTCACCGGTGCAAGAAAGCAGGCAATGCAGTTTCTTTACGCCTATATGCCGTTGCCCGACATTGCCGACCACGACTCAGACTACTATTTGCAGAATGTGAACTACTCCTTGAAGGCGCGTGCCGAGATGCCTTGGGGCCAAAGCGTGCCGGTGAGGGAGTTCCTTCATTTTGTACTTCCAATAAGGGTCAATAACGAAGACCTGGATAGCAGTCGTGTCTTCTTCTACAAAGAGCTAAAGAAGAGGGTGAAAGGCCTTTCTATGCGCGATGCTGTGCTTGAGGTCAATCACTGGTGCCACGAGAAGGTTACCTACACCCCCAGCGACATACGCACAAGCTCACCGCTTGCCACTGTGCGCACAGCCTATGGACGCTGTGGCGAGGAGTCTACCTTCACTGTGGCTGCACTGCGCGCAGTGGGAATACCGGCCCGTCAGGTCTACACTCCACGTTGGGCCCACACCGATAACAACCACGCTTGGGTGGAGGCTTGGGTAGATGGCAAGTGGCACTTCCTTGGCGCTTGTGAGCCCGAACCGGTTCTCGACCTCGCCTGGTTCAATGCTCCCGCTTCGCGTGGAATGCTTATGCACACCAATGTCTTTGGCAGCTATGACGGTCCCGAGGAGGTGTTGAGCACCACACCCTGCTACACCGAGATAAATGTAACCGCCAACTATGCACCGGTGGCAACAACCAGTGTGCAGGTGGTAGACGGTAACGGCAAACCCTTGCAGGCTACAGTGGAGTTTAAAATATACAACTATGCCGAGTTCTATACGGCAGCTGCCAAGGTGGCCGATGCCAACGGCTTCACCTCAATAACAAGCGGCCTTGGAGATATGGTGGCTTGGGCGTCATTCGATGAAAAATTCGGCTTCGCAAAGTTCACCGCCGGCAAGGATAGTTGTGTGAAGGTGGTTGTGGACAAGCTTCCCGGCTACAGCGCAACGCTCGAGATGAACATCACCCCTCCGCGCGAGCGCAATACCGTTCCTTATGTGAGCGAGGCACAGGCAGCGCGCAACGCCCGCCGCTTTGCCATAGAGGATTCTCTTCGCAATGCCTACGTCTCCACCTTCATAACCCGTGAGCAGGCTACCCGCTATGCTCTCGATTTGGGCTATGGCGATAAGGCAGGCGAGGTGGCCGACCTCTTCATCAAATCACGCGGAAACCACGCCACTATAAAGTCTTTCCTCGACGCCACCCCTATAGCCGAACAAGAGCTTGCCTTTTACCTCCTTTCAGCAATCTCGGATAAAGACTTGCGCGATATTACCCTTGAGACACTGAACGGCCATCTGCGCTTTACGGTGCGCAACGGTGCCTATGACAGCGCCTATCGCAACTATATCCTCAACCCCCGTGTGAGCAATGAACTGCTCACTCCCTACAAGCAATTCTTTGCCGAGCAGTTTACTGCAGCCCAAAGGGAGTATTATGCCGGAGACCCACAGCGTTGGGTAGACTGGTGCAGCAAGAATATCAAGGTGAATGGCGAGTGGAACCCTCTCTCAATTTGTATGTCGCCGCGCAGCGTGTGGGAGATGGGTGTTGCCGATGCCCACTCGCGCGACATCTTCTTTGTTGCCAGCGCCCGCGCGCTCGGAGTGCCTTCGCGCATTGATGAGGTTACCGGCAAAACCCAATATATGATGTATGACAAGTGGGTCGATGTCAATTTCGGCACTGTTGAGAAGGTAAATACCCCTCAGGGAACTCTTAAGGTTGCCTTTAAACCTACACGTTTTATCAATGATCCCAAATACTATTCCCACTTCTCCATCTCAAAGATTGTGGGCGGCCGCTTGCAGCTGTTGGGCTACCCCGAGGAGGCTACCACTGTGGCTTCGCATTTTGCCAACGGTGCAGCGATGGATGCCGGCAACTACCTTATGATGAGCGGCACACGTATGGCCGACGGTAGTGTGCTTGCCCACCTCACATTCTTTGTTGTGAAAGAGGACAAAACCACCAATATTACCTATGTGCAGCGCGAGAGCGACGAGAAACTGCAGGTGATAGGCGACTTTAACAGTGAAAACCTCTTCTATGACCTTCACGTGGAGCGTGAACGCTCACTCCTTTCGGCAACAGGTCGTGGCTATTATATTATAGCAGTGGTTGCTCCCGGCAACGAGCCCACCAACCACTTCCTCACCGATGTTATGCCCTATAAGGATGAGTTTGAGAAGTGGGGCCAAAAGATGGTGCTTCTATTCCGCGACAAGGGTGAGGCCGGCCGCTTTGTCAATAATTTTCCCAACCTTCCATCAACCATTGTGTGGGGCACCGACATCGATGACAAGATTTATAACGAGATTGTTGCGAATATGAAGCTGCAAAATCCCAACCGTCCTGTAATCCTTGTTGCCGACACCTTCAACCGTGTTGTCTTCTTGTCGCAAGGCTACTCAATAGGCCTTGGAGAGCAGTTGATGAAGGTTGTAAAACAACTTGCCGAGTAACTGCTGTGTCTGAAACTTTTTTGCGGTTGATTTTTGTTAGGTAATGTGTTTGCCGGTCTCCGGTGTGCTGCTATGCCGGGGCTGCAAGGCTTTTCGCTTGTCTTGAGTTTCTGATGATTATATGAGAGAGATTTTTGAACTTATAAACAGTATGTCGCCCTATCTGCTGTTGGGCTTTACTTTGGCCGGTATAATGCACGCATTTGTGCCAAAGACAATATACAGCCGCTATCTCAGTGGCAGAAATTTCCGTTCGGTGCTCAATGCCGCCATTTTAGGTATTCCGTTGCCATTGTGTTCGTGCGGCGTCATCCCAACTGCAATGTCATTGCGCAAGGATGGTGCATCAAAGGGTGCTACAATATCGTTTCTCATTGCAACACCACAGACGGGCGTGGACTCTATAATAGCTACCTATTCGCTAATGGGGCTTCCTTTTGCTCTGTTGCGTCCCCTTGCAGCGCTTTTCACGGCGCTCTTTGGCGGAACGCTTGCAAACTGTGTCGATAAAGGCGATGATGCACCAAAAACGGGGGAGGCAGAGCAGTGTGGTTGTGCCAATGAGAAGAGAACATCATTTGCGCAGAAGATGAGAGACGCAGCAAACTATGCCTATGTGGAGATGATGCAGGACATTGGCCGTTGGCTATTGCTTGGGCTTGTTGTTGCAGGGCTTATAACCGTCTTTGTCCCCGATACCTTCTTCTCCCTCTTTGCCGACAAGCCCCTTGCAAGTATGCTTATGGTGCTGTTGTTTGCCGTTCCAATGTATCTTTGTGCAACAGGCAGCATTCCCATTGCTGTTGCATTGATGCTCAAGGGGCTCTCTCCCGGCACGGCACTTGTGCTGCTTATGGCCGGTCCGGCCGTCAATGTGGCATCGTTGCTTGTTATTGGCAAGGTTATGGGGCGCAAAAGCCTTCTCACCTATCTGTGCTCCATAATTGGTTGTGCAATACTCTTTGGCCTGGGTGCCGATTACCTGTTGCCGCGCGAGTGGTTTACTGCGCCCCTTGTGCACATTCATAGCTGCCACAGCTGCAACGAGGTCTCATATTTCAGCACTGTCTGCACCATTGTGCTTGCTCTTTTGCTTGCCAATGCATTCATACAGCGTTACCGCAAGGGCAGAGAGTGTGGATGCAGTTGCCAAGCGTGCAGCGCGGCGCCGTTGAGCATTGTGGTGAAAGGGATGAACTGCAACCACTGCAAGAGCAATGCAGAGGCGGCAATCCTAAAGATTACCGGTGTGGAAAGTGTGGAGATTGACCTTGCAAGCGGCCGCACTCTTATTCACGGCAATCCAAGCAAAGAGGATGTTATCAAGGCGGTGGAAGCAATAGGTTTCTCTGTGGTGGAAGAGTGATGAAGAAAGCTGCTTATTCTATAAAGCATTGGGAGCAACCGCGTGCGGTTGCTCCCAATGCTTGTTGCAAACACCTCTTTTTAATCCTTTATCTTTATCTCGCAGTTGTCGAGGCTTTCGATTATGGCCAGCGACTCCACGTGAATACCTTTGTTGCGCAGTAGCTCGCCGCCTTTCTGAAATCCCTTCTCTATCAAAAATCCCATTCCCACTATTTGTGCGCCGGCTTGTGAGGCAAGGTCGAGTATGCCAATGGCGGCATTGCCGTTGGCAAGGAAATCATCGATGAAAAGGCACTTTTCCTCTCTCTTCAGGAAACTGTCGCTTATGCAAACATTGTAGGAACGGCTCTTCGTGAACGAGAATACCTCGCTCTTTAGTATGCCCTCCATTGTGCTTGGAACTCTCTTCTTGGCAAAGACCACGGGAACGTCAAGCTGGTAGGCCACCATAATGGCGGGCGCAATGCCGCTTGCCTCAATGGTGATAACCTTGTCTATTGCTGTTCCTTTAAAGCGGCTCACCAGTTCCTTGGCCATCTCCATCATCAGTGCCGGGTCCATTTGGTGGTTTATGAAGCTGTCTACCTTAAGGACACCGTTCTCAAGGCAACGCCCGTCCTGCAATATGCGCTCTTTCAGTGCTTTCATTGTATGCTGTTTACTATGGCTCTTACTTCATTTACATCGGTCTCCTTGCGGGCATATTCGTCGCTGTCGGGGTTGCCCATTGACACTCCGCTGTGGCGGAAAAGCATTCCGCTTCCCACATTCTTGCGTGCCGATGCGTGAATCTCTGTGGCTCCTGTTGCCTGCAGAATGGCTGCTGCGTTGGCGCTGCTCACTCCGCATCCGGGCATTATTATTATGCGCCCGTCGGCCTGTTTCACCAGCTCTTTGAGCAGGGTAGTGCCCTCCATTGCTGTTGCTGCCTGGCCCGAGGTGAGCACCCTGTGGCAACCTATTGCAATGAGCTCTTCGAGTGCCTTGCCGGCATTGCGGCACATATCGAATGCGCGGTGAAAGGTTATGCTCATTCCGTCGGCGGCGGCAATGAGTCTGCGGCACAGCGCGGTGTCAATGTCGCCATCGGGGGTTAGCGCACCAATTACCACTCCATCAACGCCCAATGCCTTGCAGGTGCGTATGTCGTGTTCCATACAGGCGGCTTCGTACTCGTTGTAGAGGAAGTCGCCGCCGCGAGGGCGTATGATGACGTTCAGTACAAGGTCCTCTATTTTGCGTGCCTCGGCAATGACTCCTGCCGACGGTGTTACACCGCCAACCTCCAATGCTGCGCAAAGCTCAATGCGTTGCGCTCCGCCGTCGCGTGCTGCAATGGCGCTCTCCACGCTGCCTGCGCAAATTTCAAGTATCGGCATCTTCTTTCTTGTCTTTTTGGGTAACCTGAATATTCTTCTTATTGGAAATGCAAATGAAGCGGATTATTTTGTTTCCAACTCCACGATGTAGTCGATGCCTTGTGGGGCTTCGTTGAACATCAGTTTGACGCCATCCTTTGTTCTCTTCACCTTAACGGCTTTCTTGTCGCTATATGTGAAGGCTTTCTTTACCTTGCAGTCGAGGGGCAGGGTTAGCTCCTTCTCCTTGCAGTCGAAGATGTGCACGAACAGGCGGTTGCCCTTGCGTGTGGTAACACCCCAGGGCTGTGCAGGAATGTCGCCGGCTGTTGTACCATAGATGGTCTCGCCGTTGGCGCGCAGCCACTCGCCCATCTCCTTCATTCGTGCAAGGGCTGTGGCGGGAATCTCGCCGTTTGGTTGTGGGCCCACATTGAGCAGCAGGTTGGCTCCCTTGCCCGATGTGCTCACGAGCAGTCTGATGAGTGTCTCTGTGCTCTTGTAGTTCTGGTCTACGAGCTTGTAGCCCCACATCCCGTTCATCGTTTGACAGGTTTCGAGCGGCAGACGGCTTACATCCTGTCCGCTGAGGCCGGCTTTGTTTTCGCCGGGAAGGTCGCGCTCAAAAATCTGTATGTCCTCGCCGGGAAACGGTGTCTCGTGGTGGTTGTTTCCAATGAGGCAGGCGGGCTGCAGGCGGTGGATGAGTGCATATTGCTCATCGAGCTGCCAGTTGAAAGGTATGCTGTCCTTGTCGCGGTCCCACTTTCCATCGAACCAAATGGCGCCAATCTCGCCATATTTGGTGAGGAGCTCTGTGAGCTGGTTGTTCATAAACTTGTAGTAGGCGGGCCAGTCGGCCTTTCTCCTGTCGCGGCCAATGACCTGTGTGCCGGTGCGGCCTATTGGGTATTCATCGCGTGCCCAGTCTATGTGGGAATAGTAGAAGTGCAGCCTTATTCCCTGCTTGTGGCACTCATCGGCAAGCTCCTTTATTACATCGCGGCCGAAAGGCGTTGCATCGACGATGTTATAGTCGCTCTGCTCTGTGTCCCACATTGAGAAGCTGTCGTGGTGGCGGCTGGTGAAGCATATATACTTTGCTCCTGCATCCTTTATGGCTGCAACCCACTCCTTGGCATTGAAACGGTGGGGGTAGAAGGCATCGGCCGCCTTGGCATACTCGGCTTTATCTATGGGGAAGTTCTGCAAATACCACTCGCCCTGTGCAAACATACTGTATATGCCCCAATGGATGAATATACCGAATTTGCTGTCGGCAAACTCCTGCCTTGATTGCAGGTTCTCCTCTGTTGGGATGTACTGTGCTGTTTGTGCACCGGCCGTGGTTGCCGCAAGGAACAAGGAGAGCATTGCGCCGGCCCTGATTGCTTTCTTAAAGATGTTCATAGTCTATTTTGTGTTTTTGTTGTCTCTTTTGTGCAAAAATATATTATGCCGGCGAAAAGCACAAGCAAGGAACTGTCTAAAATTTGTTTCATTAATTCATTATGTTAATATTTTGTGTTATTATTGCATAAAATTTGTGCCAATAACCATAAACATAATATTCAATGAAAAAGAGACTACAACTGTTTGTTGCGATGCTGTCGTTGTTCCTCTCATCACAGGCTGTGGCCGAAGAGTTGCAACCTACGGTGGTTAATGTAACGGTTTATCGCATAGAGAATTTCTCCAATGGAAAATTCCTTTCCAATGGCGATAACACCCAGAACGATGCTCGCATCATTTTTGCCGAGCGCGATGATAATAGTGCCGGTCAGGAGTGGGCAATGTATCCCACCGACGTAGATGGCGTGTTCTGCTTTGTGAACCCCACATCGGGCAAGGCAATTGATATGGCACCGAACGTTGGATATCCTGTGCAGTGGAACTATGATTCCAAAAATGCCAATCAGCGTTTCAAGATTGTTGCTCCCGGAGACGGTTATAACCGTATGGCAAATGCATCAAACCCCTATCAGTTCCTGGCTTTGTCGGCCGACGGCTATCCTATGATGCTCACCGAGTATGCCGATAACGACATACGTTTCTATTTTCACAAC
The DNA here is from genome assembly GCA_045654645.1 of Bacteroidaceae bacterium. Lineage (GTDB taxonomy): Bacteria > Bacteroidota > Bacteroidia > Bacteroidales > Bacteroidaceae > HGM04593. The sequence goes on along the minus strand of JAZONR010000058.1, from coordinate 18,849 downwards.
ACCGGCAAGCAGTTTACGCTCACCGGGGTGTATGCGGGAAAAAGCTATGTCATAAGCAATGTGGCAACAAAGAAAGTGCTCACCGCGCCGGCGGGTAGTGAGCTTGCTGCTCTCATAGGCCTGCAGCCCTATGTGCCCGGTGATGAGAGCCAGACGTGGAGGGTCTCCAATGGAAAGAGTGCTTTTGTTCTCACATCCAACAGCACCAACTATTCAATGGATATGTTCCTCAATGGCGATAGGACACCGCTCCTTTATACTACCGATGTTGAGAACTACAATCAGAATGTCTCTCTTGAGGATGCCGGTGATGGATATTTCTATCTCTCAGGTACCTACAAAGATACTAAATATTACATAAAGGCCGATGGCGACAAGCTTGTTGCTTCTACCGACAAGGACGGCGACAACAGCAAGTTCTTCTTTACAGTGGCTGCGGGTCCCAAAGGTGCATATTGGGAGGACCAGAGCATATTTGAGGAGAACAAGGAGGCTGCGCACGCAACCTTTATCCCCTATGCCTCTACAGCCGCTATGAAGAGCGATGCCTCTTATGAAAAGCCCTGGCTCACTCCCACAAAGGCCGACTATCTGTCGCTCAATGGAACTTGGAAGTTCAACCTTGTGCCCGAGCCTTCGCAACGTCCAGGCAAGGAGGATTTTTGGTCCGACGGTGCCGATGTCTCGGCGTGGGACAACATCGATGTGCCTTCGTGCTGGGAGATGAAAGGCTATGACCTGCCTCTTTATGTGAACGTGGAGTATGCCTTTGTGAATAATCCCCCTTATATAAAGAACAAGGTGAACGGGGTGGGCGACAACCCTGTCGGCTCTTATCGCCGCACATTTGACCTTCCCGCCGGTTGGGATGCAAAGAGTGTATTCCTGCACTTCGACGGTCTCTACAGTGCTGCGTTTGTGTGGGTGAACGGCGAGTATGTGGGTTACACACAGGGTGGCAACACCGACCACGAGTTTGACATAAGTGCCTATGTGCGCACCGGCGAGAATAACATCTGTGTGCAGGTGTTCCGCTGGAGCGATGCTTCGTATCTCGAGGGCCAGGATATGTTCCATATGAGCGGTCTGCACCGCGATGTCTACCTCTATGCAACGCCCAAGACATTCGTGCGCGACCACTATGTAACAAGCACTCTTAATTCTGCCTACGATGGTGGCTCAATGGATATTGCTCTTGAGATTGACAACCGCACGGGCGTTGCCTCGTCAAAGAGTGTCGAGGCTCGACTCATTGCTCCCAATGGCAGTGAGGTGGCAACAAAGAGCATTGACGTGGAGTTTGCCGAAGGGGTGAAGATGAGCAAGAAGAATATCACGCTCGACAACCTTGCAGGCCTTCTTCCCTGGAGCGATGAGACTCCCAACCTCTATACTCTGGAAATCTCTCAAAAGGATGCACAAGGCAACGAGGAGATGGTATTCTCAACAAAGTATGGCTTCCGCAACATAGAGATAAAAGATGGCGTTGTGCTCATAAACGGCAAACGCGTCTATTTTAAAGGTGTGAACACACAGGATACACATCCCCTTCTTGGCCGCACAATGGATGTTGCCACAATGCTCAAGGATATTGAGCTTATGAAGCAGGGCAATGTGAATATGGTGCGTGCAAGCCACTATCCGCGTGCTGCAAAGATGTATGCGATGTTCGATTATTATGGACTTTACGTGATGGATGAGGCCGATGTGGAGTGCCACAAGAGCTGGAGCGACAAGAAGGACAACAGCATATCGAGCGATGTCTCTTGGCAGGCACAGTATGTAGACCGCACAGTGCGTATGGTGATACGCGACCGCAATCACCCCTCAATAGTCTTTTGGTCGCTTGGCAACGAGTCGGGCATTGGCGTGAACTTTGATGCAACCTATGCCGCTACAAAGGCTCTTGATAGCCGCCCTGTACACTATGAGGGTTATTCAAACGTTAATTCGGCAAAGAATACCGATGTGGATTCAAAGATGTATCCCAATCTTTCCTACACACGCAGTCATTGCGACAACAGCATTGGTGGCGAGCCGTTCTTCCTGTGCGAGTATGCCCACGCAATGGGTAATGCTGTGGGAAATCTGCAGGACTACTGGGATATAATAGAGGGTAGTAGATATGGTATCGGTGGATGCATCTGGGATTGGGTAGACCAGTCAATCTATGACCCGCAGGCTGTGAAGAGCGGTGTGCTTGAGAAGAAAGGCTTTCCGCACTTCACTACCGGTTATGACTATCCGGGTCCCCACCAGGGCAACTTCTGCAACAATGGTGTCATCACTGCCGACCGTGCCTGGACTGCAAAGCTCACCGAGGTGAAGAAGGTCTATCAGTATGCCAAGTTTACCTACAGCAACGGTATGCTGCTTGTGAAGAACAAGTATGCTTTTAAAAACCTTGATGAATATGACCTTCGCTACAGTGTGCTGTGTAATGGTATGATAGTTGAAGAGAAGTGCGTGGCAATGCCTTCGGTTGCTCCCGATGCCACAGCTGCTGTTAAGCTTGGCTACACCACAGCCATTGAAGATGGCAAGGAGTATCTCCTGAATGTGGAGTTGCTCACCAAGAGTGCCACTTCGTGGTGCGAGGCAGGTTATCCTGTGGCAGCAGAGCAGTTTGTGCTGAAGGAGCGTTCTACACTGCCTGCTGTTGCGGCCGGTGGCGAGGCTCTCACTGTGGAGAGTGGCAATGGATGCAGGGTCAGCAACAGCAACATCACATTTGCCCTTGATGCCAACGGCTTTGTTACCGAGTGGGTGGCTAACGGTGTGAAGGTGCTCGAGCCCGGCAAACATCCTATCTACAGCAATATCCGCTGGATTGAGAATGAGAGCCCTTATGGCGAGCACAAGTTTGGCGACAAGGAGGCAAATGTCAAATCGGCGACAATAAGTGTGAAGCCTGCCGACAACGGAATGTCTTGCAATGTAACGGTGAACGCGCAACACGACAAGTGTCCTTATATGATAAAGTACACTGTCTATGCCAACGGCGTGGTTGATATGAATGTGAAGTATACTCCAAGTGCCGAATTGCGTCGCATTGGACTCGACCTGGTGTTCCCTGCAGGTTACGAGAATGTGGAGTATTATGCAAAAGGACCGTGGGAGAATTATATCGACCGCCAGGCAGGCTCTTTCCTTGGACGTTACACCACAACTGTTGATGATATGTTTGAGATGTATCCTCACCCCCAGTCTCACGGCAACAGAATGGATTTGCGCGACCTCACATTGGTGAATCCCGAGAATGGTAACACCATAAAAATTGAGACAAAGGGCCAGGTTTCATTCTCGCTCTCGCACTATAATCAGGTGCAATACCTTGTTCCCGAGCTGCACCCCTGGGATTTGGAAAAGGATGATGTTGTTTATGCTACATTCGATTATATGCAACGTGGCTTGGGCAACGGCAGCTGTGGCCCCGGTACCGAGTCGCAGTATAAGTGTCCTCAGTCGGGTACATACACTCACCTCTTGCGCTTCTCTACCGTCAATGGCAAGGATACCGGCATTGATGCTCCCGGTGTGGCGGCGTGCGAGGTTGTCTATGATTCAACAGCGTCGGCCGTTATATGCACAAATGCCGAAGAGGGCACAAAGCTGGCTGTTATGAATCTTGGTGGAATGGAGGTTGGCAGTGCCTTGATGAACAATGGCGTTGCTGTTGTGTCGCTTGCAGGACAGCCCAAGGGCGCTTATCTCCTTGTTATAAAGAATGATGGCGCTGTGCGCACACACAGGTTTATAAAATGGTGATACTGTTTACATAATCATAGCCTGGTTCCGCAATCTGCGGAACCAGGCTATGATATGTTGTGTTCTAAATCAAACAGATGATATTATGGAACTCAATTTCTCGGGGATAATTATAGGTGTAGCTACCTTTTTGGTTATTGGTCTGTTTCATCCATTGGTGATAAAGGCCGAATATTACATTGGTGTAAAGAGCTGGTGGCTCTTTCTTGTGCTTGGCATCCTATCGGGTGTGGCGTCGCTGTTGGTTGCAAACCTCATTATCTCAATACTTTTGGGTGTTGTGGCATTCTCCTCTTTCTGGAGCATCGGCGAGGTGTTTCAGCAAAGGAAAAGGGTGGAGAAGGGATGGTTCCCTGCAAACCCAAAGAGAAAGTAAGGGGTTACTCTATTGAATCACTCTCTGCAACAATCTTTGCCGTTGGTATGCTTGTGAGTCGTTTCACAAGCGAATCGCGCACAATGGCAAAGGCTTCGTTGTTCTCCTTGCTGATTGGCATTTTGGGCTGCGATTTTATTGTCAGCGGGTTGATGGGCTTGCCGTTTTCATAGACGCGGAAATCGAGGTGTGGGCCGGTGGAGAGACCTGTTGAGCCCACATAGCCGATAACCTGTTTCTGCTTCACGTAGTCGCCCTCCTTTAGCCCCTTGGCATAGCCCGAGAGGTGCATATAGCTTGTGGTGTAGGTGCTGTTGTGGCGTATCTTAAGGTAGTAGCCCGCACCATTTGCCTGGTAGGCTTTCTTTATGACCTTGCCGCTGCCTATTGCATATACAGGCGTTCCCTTTGGTGCTGCGTAATCAACACCGTGGTGGGCACGTCTGCGCTTCAGCACAGGGTGGTAGCGGCTGTTTGAGAATTTTGATGATATGCGGTAGTAGTCGAGCGGCGCTTTCAGGAATGCGCCCTCGAGGCTGTTGCCGTCGCTGTTGTAGAAAAGTTCTTCACCGGCCTGTGTAAAGGGTATGGCATATACCAGGTTGTTCGATGCACAGAACGATGCCGAAAGAATCTTGTAGTTGTTGAGCGGTGTCTCCTCTACAAACTCTTGTGCATAGATGATGCGGAACTCATCGCCCTTCTGTATTCCAAAGAAATCTATAGACCAGCCAAAGATGTGCGACATCTCAACGGCCAGCAGGGGTGTAACGCCGCACTCCTGCATTGCTATCCACAGCGAGCTGTTTACACGCCCGGCCACTTCGCTCTCGCGCCACGCTGAAGGCTTCTCTTTCCTCTCGGCGTGGAAGTTGTTGCTAAGGTCAAATGTAACATAGGCCTTGGGGCTCTGTTCATAGACCAAATAGTGAGGTGTTGATGCGCTATCTTTGTCGCACAGCAGTGCACACACCTGTCCGGGGCGTATCTTGCGCACGTTAAAAATAGAGTCGGGACATTGCGACAGTTTGTGTATTTGGTTGCTGTTGAAGCCCATTCTGTAAAGCACTTCGGCAATTGTTTGGCGAGGTGCAATGGTGTCATATATAACGTTGTACTCCTCAATGGGGAGTCCATATTTCATAATAGGTTCTCTTTCAACAACCATAGTATCGTTTGTGGCTGCCTCTCCCTCAATGGGAGCGGTGCTCTTCCCCACGCAGCTTCCAAGCAGTGCCACAGACAGCAACAGTGTGGCAAGGACAGTTCTTCTAATTTGTGTAATCATCTTTTTAAATGTATATAGAAGCCTACTAAAAAAGGCTCTTTTTATCCAACCTCTCAGCAAAGAGGGCACCCCATTATACTTTTGGGGCACCCTCTTGGTTTGTATATGCCTTGCTCTATTATTAAACAGCTTGCCGATAGCAAATCACCTTATAAGAATTCCATTGGCTCGCTTTTTAATCAGCGACCTGCGGGGCGCAACCGGCCTCTGCGCTACCCGCGACTGTTCGCTAAACAGCTCGCCGATAGCAAATCACTTAATAAGAGTGCCATTGGCTCGCTTTTTAATCAGCGACCCGCGGGGCGCAACCGGTCTCTGCGCTGCCCGCGACTGTTCGCTAAACAGCTCGCCGATAGCAAATCACTTAATAACAGTTTTCTTGCTATTGATGATGTAGATGCCCTTGGGAAGTGTGTTGAGTTCTTCAATATCTGTTGTCTCAAGAACCTTCACACCGGCGAAATTGTAGACGCTCCAAGTGTCGCTGCCGTCGGCGCCAATGTTCTCGATGCCTGCAAGTATGCCGCTATCGTTCTTCACAATATAGCGCAGTTTAATGCCTTCAATCTCCTTGCCGTTACCGTCGGTAAAGTATCCTGTGGGAATTTCAAGGAGATATACTCCGTTTCCAAGCACGGGCTCTGTGGTCTTGAGAGCAGCCTGGTCCATATTTATTGGTTTACCGTCGCTCTTGGTTATTGTTTTCTCAAGTGCGTGTGTCCACTCGCTGCCCTCAACAGAGAGGACTGGCATTTGCGATGGATAATCGCTGTGGCTTGCAAAGTAGCTGAATGTGAAGATGAAGTGTGAGAGCTCCTCCACTGTAGCATCGTTGGCGGGTGATACCTCGGTTATTGTTGCCGCAGGGGCATAGCCATTGATGGTGTATTTCACCAATGTACGCATCTTGTATTTCTCGGGTACGTGGAGCTTCATATTCATTCCCTCGGGATTGAGTATTATGTCGCCGGTGATGTTGATTGAGATGTTGGTGTTGTTCAGTGTGGTAATCGGCTTGTCTGCCTTAATCTCAAGAGTCTTGCTGTCCTTCTGCGTTACAGTGAAGATGACATCTTCAACCTCGTTGCAGGTTACTGCAAGGTTGTTATTGCTTATACCCTCCTCGCAGGTTACAAAAATGCTCTCCAGTTTGTCCAAATAACTGTTGTTCTCGGGAGATATTGTGTATTCAGGGTAAGCGCGCTGCTTGTAGAGCTTGGGGAGAAGATGGTTCTCGCTCTTCTCGCTATAGCAGCCGAAAAGGCTCTCCTGCACCGAGTATAGAATTGTGAGGCCGTTGCAACTTATTGTTGCATTGTCGCCGTCGAACTGTATGTTCCACACAGAGGGCTCTGCTGTGGCAAAAGAGAACTCGCCCTCCTTGTTGCCGGGGCAGATGTATCGACCAAGCGCATCCTGTATTGTGTAGCCTCCGTTTGTGGCTGTGAAGGTGAAGCCTGCACAGGCTACAGTCTCAATGTAGTTCTCGTTGGCAGTTGTTGCGGTCTTTGTTGGCAGATGAGCGCCGGTCTCGCTATAGTAGTTGCAGCAAGCTGCGCTGTCATTCGCCACCATTGAATATGCACTGCCACTCTCAATGTTGCTTATGTTGATATAGGGTGTGGTGGGTGATACAATGTAGGTAGCTTCGGCAATCTCGCTCTTGTATACAGCCTCGCCGTCTGTTTTAACCGACAAAACCTTTATCGTGTTTATGGTGGCGCTGTCGGTGAGTGTCTCAATCAACTGCCAACCCTTTGAGCACTTTGTGGTTCCCACAATGGAGTCGCTGTTGAAATCTTCGTAGCTGGGCTCTGTGCCGTCAAGGGTGTAGTAGAGTATTGCGTCAAGGTCGGTTGTCTCGGCAATCACCTGCACCTTGTCGGCGTATATGCCGGGCAAGGTCTTGAATGTGGGGAGCTTCACTTCAACCATATCAGCAGGCAGTTCGTAGGTAACCTCTATGGTGTTTGCATAGTAGATGTTGCTTGTTGCTGTCCAGTTGATTTTTATCTCGCCCTTATCGTAACATTCGAGTGTGTAGGCCGTTGCGGTGCTTCCAAGCTCGAAAGTGGTTGCACTGTTGCCGGCACTTATGGTAATCTTTGCATCGCCGCTTGCAGGTCTTTGTGTGGTAACCTTCACGCTTCTTATGGTGAACTCGGCAAAAGCATTGCTGCTAAGAGTGTATGAAGTACACACGTTGTCCTTTTTTCCAATTGAGATACCGCGGCCGTTGGTCCAACCCAGTGTGGTGGCTGGGGTGCAGTTCCACACAAAGCCTGAAAGTGTTACTTCGCCACCGGCTGCATTAAGGTCGCCCTGTTTGAATGTGTGCTTGTATGTCTCGGCATTTGCTGTGAGGGCAATGGCAAGCATACAAACGATAGAGAGTAGAACTTTTTTCATATATGTATGTTTTATGATTTATTCAATAATGTGCTGACGCTCACTGTTTACGTGGCGCAAAGTTACGAAAAATTATGCTTTTATGAGGTATGGCGAGTGTTAAAATGTGATATGCAGGCACGCGTGCCTGCATATCACATTTTAAAGCGCCTTGTTGATGAGTTCTTTAAGGTCTGATGGCTCCGATGGGGCGTATGCCGAAACAATGTTGCCCTCCTTGTCAATTATTATGTAGCGCGGTATTCCCGATATGTGATAATCGGTCTCGAACTGCGACTGCACCTCGCAGTCGGGGAAAAGGTTGAGCAGATGGTCAATGCCACACCTCTTAATGGCCGAGAGCCACTCATCTTTCTCTTCGCTGCGGTCTATTGAAACAGTTGCGAAGCGTATGTCGTTGCGCCCTTCATACTCCTTGGCAAGCCCTATGAACTTTGGCATATTCTTTATGCAACTGCTGCACCATGTTGCCCACACGTCGATGACAATGACGCAGCCGCGCATCTGTGGGAAAATGAGCTCGTTGCCCTTTGTGTCCTTCAGTGTTGAAACGGGTGCCGGCATACCGGGCATAATGCGTGTATAGGCCTCAAACAGGGCAAGAATCTCACTCTTTAATGGGTTGTTGGAGACGTTCTTCTCAATGAGTGGTTGGACACTCTTGAGTCCTTCACTGCATCCGCTGTTCCCAAGAGGGAATTTCAGCCTCTCAAGGTAGGCGTTGTGCAGTGTGGCATTGCTGCTCGAGAATATGCAGCGCAGCTTCTCAAAATCATTCTCATTGAGTGCCCTTATGGGGAAGAATACCGTTGCAGTCATTCCGTCGCGCGATTCATCGAAACTGCAGCCTCTCTTCATTGCCCTAAGGGTGAAGTAGTGGTCGGTGAATTTGCCCTTCTTCTCTTTTGTTATAAAATCGGCCACAATACTGTCGTCGAGCGACAACTCTGTTGCGTGGGCCGGAAGGTCATATATGTCGCTGTTCTTGCCACGGCACTTGAACATATATTCACCACAGTGCCACACATAGTGGCACTGGTTGTGCGTGTGCAGCACGGCCTCTTTGCTTTTTATAAGCCCTTCCGCTGTTTGGTAGGTTGCTATAATCTCTTGTGCGCTGGCGGGCTGCAGTTGCCACAGGCTATCAATCTCTGCAATTTGTGCAGTCAAGTCCCGGGCCTGCTGTGCTGCTCTCTCCTGTGCGTTGCCACAGGCCGTTACAATTAGCAGTGCCGCTACCAACGTTCCAATTACGTTCTTCATAGAGACTATTCTTTTTTATCACTTTTTGCCCTTGGCAATACCCTGCAGGTCAATGCCATACTCTTTTAGCATATGCTCCACCACAATATTATACTTTTCTGTGAGCATAGGGTAGAGGTTCTTGGGGTAGCGCTCTTCGAACTTCTCGGGGGTGAGCCACATTGCGTTCTTTATGTATGCTGTAAAAAGGTTGTAGCTGGGGTATTTGTCCTTCTCCCAATAGTAGCAGCTAACCACTGTCTCAAGGGGGCGCCACAGCTGTTTCTTTTGACCTGTTCCAAAATTGTCGTTGATATCATCAATGAAGCCCAGTTTATACTTGTAGTTCTCTTTTGTGGAGTCGTTGTGCTCCATCTTCTTGTCTTCCGAGAAATCGAAACCGCTCCAAAACTCATCGGGGGAGTCAATCTCGCCCTTCTCAATGGCGTTGTTGATAGCCTGTATCATAAAGATGCAACGCTGCTGTTTCAGGGCATACTCTGTATCAGTGCCGTTGATTATATCATCGCTAAAACTTATTGCCCAGTTGTCGAAGTTACCCAGTTTTATGGACTTGTGCGGGTCAGTGTCTGTTCCGCCCCCACTGTTCTCCTCGCTAAAATCGCGTGGCTCGGTGCGCAGGTTGTGTATCATATATATCTTTATGGGGAACGTTGAGTTTGCAAACTCCTTGCTTATGTTGGGGAATATGTAGTTTTCGAAGTAATCTACATAGAATGGCAGATGCTCATCGGGGAGGTTCCAGGCCAAGTCATCGCGTTCATCCTCATAGCCGGCAACATAGAGGTCGCCTGTGCCGGCCGACACCCAGTCGCGGTTAAGGTCCTCCTCTGTGATGTCTTTATATAACAGGTACACACCATACTCCTTCTTGATATCGTTTATGATGCTGTCATAAACCGTTGTGCCCTGTGGAAAACCGCCACGAATGGGTGAGTAGTTGCCCGACGGAGTGAGGCTCTCCTCTTCCTTGCAAGCAACGGTTAGCATCAAGGCTGCAAGTGCAATTGCTGCTGTGAATAGATGTTTTTTCATCGTTATCGTGTTTTTTATCTTGCTTTATGGGTTACTGTTTAGCTCTGCTGCCGGGCAACTCGTTCTGCACCAGGCTGCTGTTGGATGCCAGTGCCTCATCGGGGATTGGTATTGTGTACAAAAGGTCGCCCTCCTCGAGGCGATAGGTGTCGCTCTCGCTATCCGATGTGTGCCAGTTGTGTGTTATTGCCGGCATACCCCAACGACGAAGGTCGAACCAACGATGCCCCTCGAAGCAGAGCTCGCGTCGGCGTTCGTCGCGTATGAACTGCACCAATTCGGCATTGCTTGAGAAGCTCTCCTCCTCAAAATCCTCCTCAAAGAAACGCTTCTCGCGCAGTTTGTTGATTGTTGCAGCAGCCTCGGTGTCGCCACTTCCTCCAAGCATAGCCATAGCTTCGGCATAGTTCAGGTAGGCCTCGGAGAGGCGCAGGCAACGACCAAAAGTGCCGGTTTGGTTTATGGGCAGATAGTATTTGGTACCAACGTTCACCTTTCCAAATGCCATATTCATCATTCCATTATTGCCGTCGGGGGCTTGCACTATATAATGGGTGAGGCGCAGATCCCACTCGAGGTAGCTGTCGAGCAACTCCTTGGATGCTTGAAAATAGGCGTGCATCATCTGTCCTGTAATGGAGTTCTCGGTGTTGGCATAGTCGTATGTCCACTTGAACATATCGGTTACATCGCCATAGGGCCATATTGTCTCGCTGCATTTGTAGGTGGGCATTGTTATGTATGTCCTCACCGTTTCGCCGTTGTCGTTGGTGCCCTCTGTGGGCTCTGCACTCAGGTCTACGAGTTTGAAGCGCTGGTCATCCATAACCATCTTTGCATACTCGGCAGCCTTTCCCCAGTTCTCCATATAAAGATATGTGCGCGAGAGCATTAGTTGCACCATAGGCAGGCTTGTGCGGAAGTTGTCGCTCCACTGTTCACTGTGTGGGAGCTCCTGGTATGCAGCCTCGGCAGTGTGCAGGTCGCTGAGAACCTGTGCATAGACCTCGGCCACCGTCTTGCGCTTCAGGTAATCATCGCTGGGCTCAATGCCGCTCTGCAGTTTCAAGGGCACACCCAACGCTGTTGAGTCGCTGTTATAGGGCTTGCCAAAGATGTTTACAAGGTTGAAATAGTAGAATCCGCGCAGGGCATAAGCCTGTGCCTTAACCTTGTTTATGTTGTTTTCGGTATCTTTTACTCGTGGCAGGTAGTCTATCACTGCATTGGCGCCAAGGATTACTTCATAGTAGGACTGGTAGAGGTTGGTGTGTCCCGAATTGGCCTCTTCCATCATCTTGAACATATCGGGTTGCCAGGTGAAGGCTGCAAGGTATTTGTTGGCATCAAAGCCGTCGGTTGCTTTTTGGAACGGTGCAGCCTCAATGTCATCATCGAGGAGGTTCAGGAATACGTTGAACCCGTCCATATCATTTCTTTGGTATGCCTCACCAAGCAACAGCTCGTTGAGTGATACGGCATCTTCGGGCACGAATTCACTTGGTGAGTTGGGCTCCAGGAAATCGCTGCACGCGGTTGTTGCCACAATTGTGGCTATTGTTGCAAAGATATTTATTAGTTTCTTCATATTCTTATTAAATTATAAACCTATACCCAAACCAATCGAATATACTCTTGGTTGTATTGTGTAGCCAAGCTCGGGGTCATATCCCTTCCATTCCTCGCTGGCAATAACGAACAGATTGTTTACATTGGCGCTCACCGATATGCGCGAAAGGCCAATCTTCTTGCACGCCTTTTGTGGCACGTTGTAGGAGAATGAAATCTGTGTACAACGCAAGAATGATGCACTGGCAATTCTCGCATCAGACTGTGCCCACATAGAGTATATGTTGTCATACAGGCCATTGGGCAAGTTCAGGTTGTAGAGGTCGCGCACCGATGTGTAGAGCGCCGGTATGTTGGTGTTCTTCTCATCGCCGGGCTTCTTCCAACGGTCGTTAAGCTCCTTTGACAGGTTGCTGTATATGTCCGGCATCTTGCCGTATGTGAATGTAGAGTATGGGTTAGGCAAGCGCTTTGATGCTCCCAAAGCAACGGCAAAGTCCATTCCCAAATTGAAATTTTTCCAACGGAATCTGGTGTTGAAACCACCTGAGAAGTCGGGCTCACCCTGGCCCGAATAGACAAGGAATGTTGTGGGGTCTACACTGCCGTCTCCATTAACGTCGTCATAGGTGGCGTGCTTGAAGGTGGGGTATCCGTTCTTTCCGTCAAGGCCGGTGAACTTATATGACCAGAATGCCGACAGTGGGTATCCCTGTTTCAGCGGGCGGCTGCTGTTGCCGCTAAGGAAGTCTACGTGTGTAAGCTCATCGGCCTTTGCTGTGCGGTCATCGGTCTCAGAGCGGTTCCAGTTCTTGCCCGCATTGAGACCAATAGTCCAGGCAAAGTTCTTGTTACGGATTGGTGTGAAGTTGAGAGTGAACTCTACACCCTGGTTGGTAATCATACCGCCGTTTAGGGGCATCGACTCCATTCCATATTCCTGCGCAATATCCTGTCTGATAATGGCGTTTGAACGACGGTTGTAATATTCAACGTTCATTGTTATGCCAAACAGAGCTATGTCAAGTCCCAGATTTGATGATTTTGTGCGCTCCCATTTCAACAGGTTGTTGGGAAGGCTCGATATGGTGAGGTAATACTCATTGTAGCTTGTGTGCAGGCCTTGGTAACGCACAATCATCTCCGGGCTCAATGAATTCACCACATTGCCCTGTATGCCGTATGTTGCACGTATGTTGAATTGGTCGAGCCAGGGAAGGTACTTTATCATAAAAGGCTCTTGTGCCATCTTCCACGATACTCCGAAAGACCAAGTGGGGTCGAACTGCTTGTTCACATCCTGTCCAAAACGGTTTGAGGCATCGGAGCGCACGTTCATATTGAAGACATAGCGATTCTTCAATGAGTAAGCCAGTGTTGCATAGAACGATAGATAGTTGGTGAGTGTGGAGGTCTTGCTCCAACCGCCATTGTAAAGCTGTGATAGCGCTCCCCAGCCAATGGCTACATCGCTGCCAATGGGCTTGAAATTCTCGGGCAGGGTGGGCGATACCAGTATCTCGCCGCGCTCGGGAACATAGCCCCACACGGTGTTACCCTCGCTGCTGCCTTTGCTTGAGCGCACTTCCATACCCAACATCGCATTCAGACGGTGGTTCTCGTTAAACTCCTTGGAGAATGCAAGACGGTGCGATGTGCTATATGACACCGATAGCGAGTTGGCCTGTTTCAGCACGCCGCCGTATGGCATCAGAGCCGCATTGTATTTGTCAGAGCCGGCCTTCTCACTGCCATAGGGGAAGCCACGGTAGAGTTGTTCCACTGATGCACTCTTCTCGCCGTTAAAGCTTTCGCTCTTGTTGCTGCTTATGGCCATACTTGCTGTTCCCTGGTATGTGAGCCAGCTGAGAATTTTATAGGAGATGTTCACCGATGCATTGAACGCAGTTCCCTGGTTCTTGGAGTAACTGTTCTCCATTTCGTTAAAGACGTTGTAGGAGTATTGGTTGTGCCCGCCAAGCAGTGTGTTGTATTGGTAGGTGTAGTATTTGGAGTAGTAGGCCGGTGAGCCATCTATGTTATATGCCGGTATGGCGCGGCTGGTGTTCATCGCATAGTTGTAGGGGTTCACTCCTGCATATCCGTCGGAGTTTCTTATGCTTCCGTTGAGCTGTGCGTTGAACGAGAACTTATCGTTTACGTTGCTGTTTATGCTCAAGCGTGTGGTAATCTGGTCGTTGCTGTTGCCCACCTCGTAGCCGTTGTTTATCTGATAGCCCACCGATGCGTTGTAGGTATATTTGTCGGTGCCGCCCGAAACGCTCAGATTGTGGTTGTTGCTCACGGCGTTGCGTGTCAGCAGCTCAAACCAGTCGGTGTTCACCGTCTCAAGCCTCTGCAGATATGAAGAGAACTCTTCTTCACTTATTATACGCTTGTTGAACATCGCCATAAGTCCCTCATAGGTGTAGATTTGCGGCAGCGGCTCGCTCTGGTAGCGCACACCGGCCTCATAGGCCTCCTTGCTGAACTGTATGCGCTCATAGGAGTTCATAAAGTCATAAAGTTCATACGTGGGACGCTGTCTTGCCGATACGTTGGTGTTGTAGTTTACGCTTATACGCCCCGGGGTGCCCTTCTTTGTGGTAATTACAATAACACCGTTAGAGGCCTTTGAACCATATATGGCAGTTGCCGATGCATCCTTCAGCACAGTGATGTTGTCAATATCCTGTGGGTTGAGCCACGATATCTGGTTGCCGATAAGCTCCTTCATATCCGATGTCAGTGCGGCGCTTATATCTATCGACAGAGGGTCCTCCTGAATAACGCCATCCACCACCCACAGCGGGCTGGTGTTTCCCAGAATGGTAGACGTTCCGCGAATTGTGATTTTTGGCGATGAGCCCACGCGGGCCGATGTGTTTACCACCGACATACCGGCAACCTTTCCCTGCAACATCTGGTCAATGCTTTGATAGGCAGGCATCATAATATCATCAGCCTTCACTGTTGTGAACGCTCCCACCATATCCTTGCGTGGCAAGCGGGCATATCCGTCCTCTACAATAGTAACCTCTTCAAGCATCTCATCATCGGGGAACAACTGCACGTTAAAAGGCTTCACAATATTCTCCTTTGTGAGCTTTATTGTCTTGGCTTTAGACCCCACATAGCTGATAGAAATCTCTCTCTCGTCATTCTCCTCAAAGAGTACGGTAAGCTTGAATTTTCCGTCGATGTTGGTGGTTGTGCCTCTAACCATCTTCTTGTTCTTGACTACAATCACATTGGCGCCGGGTAGAGGTGTGTCGGTATCATCTATTACAGTACCGAATACCGTGATGCCCGACTGTGCAAATGTACCTATGGAGCACAAGAAGCACAGCAGCACACAAAATAACCTTGTTGTTGATGCTTTCATTCTCATAGCATTTATGGCAAGTTCTAAAAAAATCTTAACAGTTTGCGGCAATGGTGCCGTTGGCGCATTTTACACCAAATATAAATATTGCGCTAAATTAGTGCTTTTTATAATATTTTTTGGGAATAATAGTAAAAAATATCATTATTAAAATGCAATTTTGCATCCAAATGAAGATTATCTCTCTCTTCACACAAAGCAAAAAAGCAATAATCCTATGAAAAAAGATAATAGTTCCGAATTGTTGCCGCTTGTCGATGAGGCAGGAAACATCATTGGCAGCGCAACGCGAGGTCAATGCCATAATGGCTCAAAACCCCTTCATCCTGTGGTGCATCTGCATCTTTTCGATAGCAGTGGCAGGCTCTATCTTCAGCGTCGTCCGCTGTGGAAGGATATACAACCGGGCAAATGGGATACCGCAGTGGGCGGGCACGTAGATTATGGCGAGGATGTTGCCACAGCACTTAGCAGAGAGGTGCGCGAAGAGCTTGGTATAACCGATTGCAATGCTCGTTTCTTGAATAGCTATCTTTTTGAGAGTGAACGGGAAAGGGAATTTGTGTATGTATATAGCGCACTCTATGACGGGGCAATAGTGCCCAGTGAAGAACTCGACGGGGGCCGCTTTTGGAGCATCGACGAATTGCTTGCAGCCGTTGGTAAAGGAGTGCTCACCCCAAACTTTGAACAAGAGTTTGTCAAAGTGAGAGAGTGGATGGAAATATAAATGCAAGACTTTGGCGTTGATGTATCACCTGCACAGGCTCATTTGGCGAGTGTTGCCCCAATCACTTGTGTCATACAGTGTGCGGCACCATAACCTTTAATAAGCGTTTCAAGTGGTATCCACTCCACCTCCACGTCATATTGTTCAAAGGCCTGCTGCAACTCCTTGGATTGGTTGCCCACAGCCATTATGTGGCGTGGAGCAACTGTTAGGAAATTGTTGGCATAGTGCAACTCATCCTCAATCTTTATGGGGATGATAGTGAAGCCCCTCTTCTTCAGGAACTCGACAAAAGGTATCTCTTTTAGGGTCAGCGCATACTCCTTATCACCGGGCTTGCGGGTGTACAAATCAACGGTAACCCATTCCGGCTCGCCCTCTTTGGCCAGGTAACGGCTCTCAACAAGCGTGCAAAGGTCCTTGTCGATGATGTTGAAATATGTGTCAAGGTGCATTTGCATCTGCCACCATTTTCTGTCGTTTACCACAGCAACAGTGTCGTGTCCAAAGGCATCGGCTTGCATTATCTGCCTTATTGCCTCGATGTTTGTGCGCATTCCGCAACCAATATATGAGACAGTTCCGCCACGCAGGTAGTCGCCACCTTCCAAACGCCCATCACCGCTTATGGTCAGAATGGGTTTCACTCCCAGCTGCTCATAGCACAGCGTTATGATATCCGTCTCATCGGCACGCTGTGTAGAGTTCATTCGTGATATTATGTGCCCGCGCGGGGTGGTGATGCTTTGGTCGCGTGTAAAGTAAAGATTCATCAGTGGCGCGTGTGTATATGTTGCCTCCAATCCTGTATTGTTGGCAGTGGCTTGCAGGTTCACCGTAGGGCGCAGGATTATGCAACGTATCAGGTCGGCGCGCGACATTTGCTTTATGATGCTCCGGCGATACTCTTCCACCTCGGCAACAGCACTGTCGGTTGTGTCGGGGGTCTTATAGGTGAGTGAATTAATGGCATATTTGCGCAACTTCTCTATGGAAACTTGGTTAAGCAACTCGCGCACGGTGTACACCTCAATTCCGTTGCGCTTGAGAGCCTCCATATAACCCTTGTGCTCCTTGGCAGCCTGTTCCACATCAAAGTAGTATTCAAACAGCCCGGCATAAGGATGAATTACACCATCGAACAGCTCCTCACCGGGAGTGTGCATCAGAATAGCTTTTGCATAGTCCCATTCTGCGATGGGGAAGGTCGCCTTCTCTTGCACACACGAGACAAGGGAGACGGTTAGAACTATTGAGAAGAGCAGCTTTCTTTGTTTCATAGCCCAAAGTGTTTTAAATAGATGATTTTCAGGGGTTGGCGTCAGCCTTTGGTGTTGCACATTATCAAATAGGTTTCAGCTCAACAGTCAATCCCATTGCAGCTGCAATCTTATAAAGGGTTGCAACTGTGGGAACTGTTATGCCTCGTTCAATGCGTGATATATAACCTTTGTCTGCACCAATACGCTCTGCAAGTTATGCTTGTGTCAAACGTGCGTTTTTATGAGCATCCAGTAGAATCTGCGCATTGTATTCTTTCCAAGCCTTTGCAGTAGCCTCTGCACGACTTTGAGTGCCAATCTCTCCAAACTCCTTTGCAAGTTCGGCGCTAACATCATAAATTTTATTCTTTTTGCTCATAATATAGAGCCCTGCTTTGTTGCTCAATGTTAAAAAACGACTTTCATATATCCAGCTCCAATCTTGTGTATCTCTTTCAAAATTTGTTCTTCACGTTCTTTTGAAGGTTTCTTGAAACCGTTTATATAATTCCTCAACAAAGATGCATTTATATTTATGAGCTTTGCGAACTCTGCGATGTTCAATTCTTTATGGGTCAAGAAGAATTTTTGCAAAGGTGTTGGTTCTGCATCTTCATACTCAAAACTCTCAAAACTAATATCTTCGTCAAGTTCTCTCCAATGCACACCATCAAAACCTATTTTGTAATTCATACGCAGCTCATCATTAGCAGACAATAAATGTGGATACCAAAGTAAGGACTGGCGATACTCTTTGCCACTCTCATCAGCTCCATATATATAATTCTTGTCAAACCAAATTCTAACTATCTTCATATCGTTAATCCTCCTTTCCAAAATATTTAATCCAATGCTTAATTATAATGTCCTTGTTATAATCAATAACCTCTTTAATCTTTTTAATGTCATTGCTTTTGATATTATAAACTGTTTTTAGCACAAATTCATCTTCTACTAAATCGAACTTTGCCATACCATCGTTCCCTTCTACGTGAACGTGCAATGGCTCGTGCTCTCTGCTATAAAAGAAAAATGAAAATCCGTAAAATCTAAAAATTTCAGGCATATTGTATATGGTTTTATTACTGCGAATATAGGTATTATTTTTAATACCCGCAAATAAAAATGCCACTTTTTAGTAATTACCTATAAAAACTATGATTGCGCTCCTTGCTCACGCTATTAAGGCGAAACATTGCAAGGTTGGTAATGGCATAAAATAGCAAAACACATTCAGCACTCCTCTGTGGGTGCTTTACTTTTATATTGCATAGAATTCCTTATGTCAATAGATGGCTTGTGTAAAATGCTATTACGACCTTTTATCGGCTCACCTGCAAAAGTTGGGGGGGGGATAGCCTATCGCTGTATTATTTTGGCTGCTGTTATAACTTAGTTGAAATAGCTTTCACTCACTAACTCGCCACTTTCTCAACCTTAATAATCACTCTTTTATTATCATTGTGCTCTTGTTTATACGTACTTTCTGTGAGACAGAAAGTACCAAAGAACTCGGCACTCGGGAAAAATCTTTGCAAGCACCCTTTGCTCGCGCCGCCAAAAGGCGAGCCCTCGGTCGGGCACTTGCTCGCCACTCCAGGCTTTCGACTGTTTTCAGGGTGCTGCGGAACTTGTTTTGTGCGGCTATATAAGAAAATTTATACCCGCACAAAACTTCGGACAGTCCTCACACAATGGCCTGAAAACAGTCGGCCCTCCGTTGGATTTTTCAACGGTGCCGTTTCGCCTTCGGCGACGGATTAC
>JAZONR010000057.1:0-96694 GCA_045654645.1 Bacteroidaceae bacterium | reverse complement strand
GGAGCATATTTAGAATGTTGTCGGGCTGCATAAAGGATTTATGCGTACAAAAATGATATTTCTTCGAATCTGAAGATAAAAACGGAAAAATTACTCCAAACAAGAGGCTGAGCCAAAATTACTTTTGACCCAGCCTCTTTTTTTACCCCTTCCGCCACCATCCTAGTGTTTTCTTCTTTATTGGAATAGTCTGCGGTTACTTTTGCACCATTATTCAGTAGGAAGATTTTGTTCAGGGTCTGTCCCAAAGCCTGCAGGGTGGTGTGTCGGTTCTTTGGTTTTAGTTCGCACTCCCAGATGATGATTGTGTGCCAGCCGAGGTGGCGCAGTTGGATGCGTTTTTCGATGTCGCGCTGTTTGTTGCGTTCTATTTTCTTTGCCCAAAATGGGGTGTTGCTCTTGGGCATTACAAAGTATTTGCAACCCTCGTGACCGTGCCAAAAGCAACCATTGATGAAGATGACTGTCTTGTACTTGCGCAGTACAATGTCGGGGGTACCGGGCAGGCGCTTGACGTTTATGCGGTAGCGGTAGCCATGGGCGTGCAGGTGACGTCGCACAATCAGTTCTGGTTTTGTGTCCTTGCCCTTGATGCGCGACATGCACTTGTGCCTCTGTTCTTTTGTCATCCTGTCTGCCATGCTGCGAAGATAGTGTTTTCTCGCAAAATTAAGCTCTTGTTGTTTTAGAAATGCTTATTACTCTCCATATGAAAACAGATATTCAGAATGCCCCTCCTCTGTAAACTTAGTAATCGGAGAACACATATCCATCGCAGAAGGTGTAATCGTATGCGAACAAATCGCGTGCGAACTGCCCGATGTCGAAATAGCGACGGGCAAATTCGGGTAAATCATAACAATCATCAAGCAACTGTTCGGCGAGTCACAGGACGGCAAAAAAATGGTCGCAAGAAGGATAGGGGAAAGTTTAAAAGACTTTTCCCTATTTTCTTTTTATGTAGCTGATTAAGGGAGTATCAAACAATTATCCGGTCTAGTTGGCAAAATACTATGTCTTTCTATTCTTGCTCGGATTACCTATGGCGGGAAATGTATAATGTTCGTTTAACCTAATGTCGCATTATTATATGCAAGAGGGTGGCTTTGGGGAGCCACCCTCTTGGGATAATGTACGGTTAATATTAATGCTGTGTTCTACTTCTTTATTACTATATATTCACCAATGGGTTCATAGAGGTAGGGGACGAATTTGTAGAGGCGGTAAATGGCAATGCTGTGTGATGGAGTGGTGTGCAGCTCTGCTTTTATTGCCCCGTTGCTGTTCTCCTTTGCGAGTGTAATGGCGCCGGCGAGGTCTCCTCTCTGCAGCAGTTCCAAGGCTATCTCTTTTTGGTTGTTCTGATAGAAGAGTGTATACTCTTTCAGTCGTTCGCCGGTGGCTGCGTATATGAGGAATGTGTTGCTTTTCATCATTAATGCAAGGCCTATGACCATAAGCACAAAGGCAAGCATTGCTATGGGCATCTTGGCTTCGTTTTCGTTGCTGATGAATGCTGTGCCGGCCATTATGCTTGCCGACAGGGCTGCAATGATGAGCCCTTTGAGGTTGAATGTTGTCTTTGTTGTTATTCCATTGTTCTGGAGTGTGTTTTCATCTATTCTATTTTTCATAACTTGCGGTTTTAAATCATTAATATCGTTTTTTTGCTGTGGTGTGTGCTTTTGTGTGCACAGCCAATGGGCCGAAGAGTATCCAGATAGAACTCTCCGGCTTTTTGCTGAATGATATTTACCGCTAAATTATTATATGCCGAAGGGCATAGATGTAGTAGGTTATTCTGTGGCGCGACTGCGCTATTGCGTGGCGTGTTTCGCTGCCTGCCTGCATTGAGGCCGGGGTGCTGTTGCTGTAGCCGGTGTATTTGGGCAGGGTGCTGCCGTTTCTTGTGGCATTGCTGCGTTCGCTGCGCACTATGTAGTTGCTCTGCACGCCCGGTAGGTTGAGACTGTTTTGCCTTAGCTCTGTGGCGAGCTCGTCAATGGCGTTGTGCAGGGTGTTTATGATTGTCTCCTGTTGGCTGCTGACAGGCTGTGCCGAGGCTTCGCCACCCGGCAAGGCAAGTGGCTGAAGAAATAGTAGCAGTGCAACAAGAATGGCTTTCATAGGGGGATTATTCTCTTGAAGCCTGGGAGAGGAAGAGGCTTAGGTCGAAATAGACTCTTCGTGCCTGGAACTGCTTGGTGGGCATAACAGATACTATGTTACACAGTGTCTCAGTGTCGAGTTTCTGCGACAGCACTTGCTCTATCTGCAGCTTGCCATATATGATGTAGTCCTGGTCTTCGGGGGTTATGATGCGGAAGGCTGTGTCGCTGCTCTTGCCGTCGCCATAATAGCATATCATATCAATGATGCCGTTATACTTCTTTAGGTATGACGCGCACTCATCTTCGCTCTTGTCGAGCTCCTTTGATGCAATGTATATGCAGAACAGTGCATTGAGGCTCACCGGGTTGTAGGTGAGCACGTTTTTGGCAAGTTCATAGACCTGTTGATGTTTGTTCTCATCAAACAGTTTCTTCAGCTCTTTCTCGTTCTCGTCGCTGCCTGGTTTGTATTGCGGCAGGAATGCCTGACCGTAATATACAAGTGCTATGTCATCGATGCGCAGCAGTGGGTCATCGTTCCTGTATATCTCGGTTATGTCATTGAAATAATTGCGCTCGTTCTTTACAATATCTTCAATTGTGGCATTGTCGAGTACCACCTGTGCGCTTGCCGTGATGCAGGCAAGCAGAAGTATTAGTGCCGAAATTGTTTTTTTCATCTTTTCAAATGCTGAACTTTATTATTATGCCACTGTTGGCCGGTACAGTAACAACGGCTTTGTCGCAAGGGTTCAATGGTAGCTCCATTTTTTCGCCGCTAAGCAGTTCCGTTGCCTTGTGTGTGCAGTTGTTATAGGCTATGCCATAGTAGGCAAATGCCTCTTCGGGGATTGTTACAGCGCACTCTTGGCTGTTGTTGCTGAAATTGGTTACAATGAGCAGCAGTTCTTTCTCGGTTCCGCGAAGGAAGGAGTAGATGTGGTTGCTGTCGTATTGGTTGCTGTGAGGGTTGGCATACTGCAGGCTATAGAAGCTGCCGTTGTCGAGTGCGGCCTCGCTGTTGCACAGGTTGAGCAGGCGGGCATAGAAGCTCTGTAGCGCCTTCTCCTCTTGAGTGAGCTGTTCGCCATTGTAATCGCCGTTTCCTTTCCAACGGCGCAGGGTGTCTACGCTCCAGTAGTCGAAAATTGTGGTGCGTCCATCTACGCCACTGTATCCTTCTTTGTCCATACCGCGTTCTCCAAGCTCTTGTCCGGCATAGAACATAAATGGCTGTGAACCAATGGTGGCCGACATAATGAGGGCTGCCAATGCACGCTGGGCATTTGCTGCAAAGAAGTCCGAAGCAATGCGCTGCTCATCGTGGTTCTCGAGGAAAGTGAGCATATTCTCGCGGATATCTGCTGTGCTGTGCAGTGTGTTGCTAATCTCATTGGCCGATGTCTGGCCGTTCATAACAGCGCGCAGGCAGTCATAAAGACCAACCTTGTCATAGAGGTAGTCGAAATGTCCCTCTCTGATGAAAGAACGGTAGATATGTGGCTGATATATCTCTCCAATGAAGATTATTCCAGGGAACTCCTCCTTGATTTTGGGTACTGCCCAGCTCCAGAATTCTACCGGGGTCATCTCCACCATATCGCAACGGAAGCCGTCTACGCCCTGCGAAGCCCAGTATTTGAGTATCTTTAGCATCTTCACCCAGGTGTTGGGCACTGGAGAGAACTGGCGGTTGCCTGTGCGGTAGTCTATGCCGTAGTTGAGCTTTACGGTGTCATACCAGTCGTTGCGGCCGGGAGAGCCGAAACAGTCGTTGCCGGTGGCGCGCAGCGGGCTTTCGCTGTACTCTTCATCGGCGCAATCCTTTGCGTCGAGGTTGCAGCCATAGGATTGGTTGCCAAGATAGTAGAAGTTGTTGTGGCCAACAAAGAATGTGTTTTTGTCATCGTGCTCGCCAAAGGGGAATGTGCCGGCAGGGGTGTTGTCGCTGTGATAGTGGCGTGCCACGTGGTTGGGGATAAAGTCCATTATCACCTTCATACCGGCCTTGTGAGTGCGCTCTACAAGTGCTTTGAACTCATCGCGACGCTTCTCTACATTGGTTGCAAGGTCGGGGTCTATGTCATAGTAGTCTTTGATGGCATAGGGCGAGCCGGCCTCACCCTTCACAATTGCAGGGTGATCGGTGGGAATACCATACTTGGAATAGTTGGAGCGGGTGGTGTGTTCAATGACACCTGTGTACCACACGTGTGTAACACCCAGGTTGCGTATGGCGCGAAGGGCCTTGGGGGTTATATCGTTGAACTTGCCGCAGCCGTTCTGCTCTATGGTGCCGCCGGCAACACAATTGGCGTTGCTGTTGCTAAAAAGACGTGGCAAAAGCTGGTATATTATTATTCTTGACATCTTGTTACTCTTTATTTAATGCACTTTTAATCTTGTTTATCAATCCCTGTTGCACGTTGCCCGGGCCACACTCGGTAAACTCCTCGGCACCGTCGGCAATCATCTGTTGTATTGTTGAGGTCCAGCGTACGGGGGCTGTCAGTTGCGCGATGAGGTTCTCCTTTATCTCTTGTGGCTGTGTGTGTGGTTTTGCATCGACATTCTGGTAGACGGGGCAGTGTGGTGTGCTGAATGTTGTGGCATTTATTGCCGCTTCAAGTTCCTCCTTGGCCGGTTGCATCAGTGGCGAATGGAACGCTCCGCTCACATTGAGCGGCAACGCTCGTTTGGCTCCGGCTTCCTTCAACAGCAGGCAGGCTTTCTCTACACCTTCTATGCTGCCCGATATAACCACTTGCCCGGGGCAATTGAAGTTTGCAGCAACCACAGTGTGGCCTTCCCTGCTCACTTTGTCGCAAATCTCTTCTACGGCATTGTCATTGAGACCAAGCACTGCTGCCATTGTCGAGGGCTGCTTTTCGCAGGCGGCCTGCATTG
Organism: Bacteroidaceae bacterium; assembly: GCA_045654645.1. Taxonomy (GTDB): domain Bacteria; phylum Bacteroidota; class Bacteroidia; order Bacteroidales; family Bacteroidaceae; genus HGM04593. The sequence goes on along the minus strand of JAZONR010000057.1, from coordinate 91,676 downwards.
CAAGCGCACGCTTGTAGACCAGTCTCAACCCATCTTCAAAGGAGATGGCTCCTGCGGCTGTAAGTGCCGAGAACTCTCCAAGCGAGTGGCCTGCAACCATATCGGGTTGAAACTCATCCCCTCTTGCGATGGCCGAGATTACCGAATGAAGAAAAACCGCCGGCTGTGTAACCTTTGTTTGGCGCAACTCCTCATCGCTGCCGTTAAACATAATATCTGTAATGCGGAAGCCGAGTATTTCGTTGGCTTTCTCAAAATATTCTCTTGCAGTAGGGTTGTTCTCATACAGCTCTTTTCCCATTCCGCTGAATTGTGCACCCTGTCCTGTGAATACAAATGCTTTCATATCATATTGCTTTTTATGATACCCTTGTCTCTTATCACGGGGCATCTCTTTTACAACATCAGTCTGTTTGTTATATTCTTGCTTGCAAAGATAGCTCTTTTTTTATAATTAGGTGGAAACGTGTGCCATAAATGTGAATATCCCTTGCATAAGGTTATAAAAAACAGCCACCTTTGCGGGGTGGCTGTTTGGTTTTTATTGGTGATGTGTGTTACTTAACTGTTACGTCAAGAAGCTCAACATCGAAACGCAGTGCCTCGTTGGGGCCGATGTCTCTGCCAGTACCTCTTTCGCCGTAGGCAAGTTCAGAAGGAATCCAGAGTGTGATTTTACCACCTTTGCCAATGAGTTTCATACCCTCGGTCCAACCCTTGATTACCTGGTTGAGGGCAAATTCAATGGGGTTGTCCTTGCCTGCCTGGTCGGGCTGGTAGGCCTCCATCATACTCTGACGCTCAGCGGGCATATCGTTCCAGCGGTTGCTGTCGAATACCTTGCCTGTTCTTGTGCGGCCGGTGTAGAGTACCTTTACAACATCCTCGTCCTTTGTTGCTTTTACCTGGCTGTCGCCTTCATTCTCAATTTTGTAGACGATGCCCGATTCTGTTTTCTGCACGCCTTTCTCATTGGCAACCTCCTGAAGCCAAGCCTCAGAGTCGCGCTTGTTGTTGGCGGGCAAAGTAACAGTAAAGTAGTTCTGGACATACTCCATAGCCTCCTCCTGTGTCATAAAGGCTTTGTTCTCGTGTGTGTCGTCAATACCTGCGAGGAACGACTCCTTATTAACCTCGAACTGCAATCTTTCGGTGCTGAATGCTATGTCGGCTCCCAAAAGTGCCGAGATAATCTGGCGCTCTTTTTCATCGGTATAGATTTTTGTGTTGCCGGTGGTGTCGCTCTGTGCGGCCATAACGCGTGCACCGAACTCGTTGTTCATATATTTGGGACCAATCTCGTTGATGTTCTCCTTGGAGATGGTAACATCTTCAACCTTAATAGTCTTGCCGTTCAAGGCCTTTTCGATGGTCTTCTTGAGTGTTTTGTAGTCTACATCAAACTGCTTCACCATATTGTTCTCGATGCCGCTGGCAACATCCATACCTACGATGTATGAGAGTGTGTCGAGCTCTGATTTTGAGTTTCTGCCATTGGCACTGCTTTCGCTTTTACCGCACGATGTGGCAACGATTGCGCCCACGAGACACGCGGTAAGTGTCATAATGATTCTTTTCATAAATTTATTGGTTTTTTGTTATTAGTTGTTCTGTTTATGGTACTCTATGAGCCCGCTCATTGGGCTATCAACTATGTTGCCTATTGAGAGTCCAAGGCTCTCTGCAGTCTCCTTGATTTCCTCGCTGAAGTTCACGCCCACGCTGCCTATTATGTGTATGGGCAACCAGGAACGACGGTAAATCATTGTGTTGCGCTGGAAGAATTGCGTGAAACAGTGCTTTAGCAGCATTTTGATTTCGGGCTTCTCCTTGTTCTCTTTCAAGAACGGCGTGAAGCTTGCAAGCCATCTGTTGGGGAGTGAGCTGTGGTAGGTCTTCTCAAGGATTGTGGCAATGTCGAGGTTGTACTGCTTGAAGAACTTCTCGCAGATGTCTTTGGGAAGCTGTTTCTTGATGCAGTCGCTCAACAACTGACGGCCAAGATGAGCACCGCTGCCTTCATCGCCCAATATGTAGCCCAGTGCAGGGGTGTTGTCGGTAATCTTCTCGCCATCGAAAAGGCACGAGTTTGAGCCTGTGCCAAGTATGCAGGCGATGCCCTCTTCGTGGCAGCACAATGCACGTGCAGCCGCCAACAGGTCGCTGTTTATGTGGATTTCCTTTATCGGGTAAATCTTGTATAGTGCGCTGCGCATCCTTTCGTTAGCCATTTCATAGGCGCATCCGGCGCCATAGAAATAGATTTTATTAGGTTTGTGCGAGGTAAACTCCTCAGTGAGCTCGGCGCTGAGAATGGTGTATATCTCCTCACTCTCCTGGTGAGTGGGGTTAAACCCCTGTGTTCTTGCGGTGGCAATGATTTCGCTTCCGCAACACAATGTCCAGTCGGTTTTTGTGGAACCGCAATCAGCAATTAGTATCATATCTTCTTTTATATCTTTGCAAAGATAGATTATTTTTGTCTTTTTCCAAAATTGGGCTCTATTTTTATTATTGCCGACACAGTAAATGTTACTGCAGTGCATAGCATTATCCACAGAAAGAAATTGCTGTAGCCCATCCACTCTTGCAATATGCCGGCGAACATTCCGGGAAGCATCATTCCCAATGACATAAAAGCTGTCGATAGAGCAAAGTGCGCGGTGGGGTATTCCCCTTGTGCAAAGTATATCATATACAGTGTGTATGCTGTGAATCCAAATCCGTAGCCCAGCTGTTCTATGAAGATGCAGCTGCCAATGACGGTGAGATTTTCAGGCATTGCCATACTTAGATATACATAAACAGCATCGGGCAGCGATATTGCCACCACCATTGGCCACAGCCAGTATTTCAGGCCTTTGCGCGAGATACATATTCCACCGATTATTCCGCCGGCGATGAGGCCTGTTATGCCAATCACGCCGTTGATGAAGCCAATGTCTCCCATCTCAAGCCCAAGACCGCCTTTTTCGGCACTGTCCATAAGAAATAGTTTGCCTATTTTTGCAAGCTGCGCCTCGGGTAGCCGAAAGAGTAATAGAAAAGCAAGCGTGGCGCCTATGCCGGGTTTCTTGAAATAGCTGCTTATTATCTCGCCATAGTTGCTGAAGATGTTCTTTATGTTGCTTGTGCCGCGAGAAGCATCCGAGGAGGGATGTGGCATCGTTTTTCTGTTGTAGAGATAGAGGAGTGCCATTATTGCAGCTGTTGTTGCAAATGTGATGCTCCAGCCTGTTGTTGTGTCTCCGCTATGCTTTGTAATGCGGTCGGCAAGCATCACCAATATGCCCGAGCTGAATACCACGGCTATGCGGTAGAATGTGTTGCGTATTCCCGAGAAGAACGATTGCTTTTCTTGCGGCAGTGAGATGATGTAGAAGCCGTCGAGTGCAATGTCGTGTGTTGAGGAGATGAATGCTCCCACCATAAAAGCCGTTAGTGTGAGTGCAAGAAAGTTGCTTGACGGAATGCACAAAGCTACCAATGCGAAGCATATTGCCAATAGTCCCTGGGATACAATTGTCCATTTACGGCGTGTGCCTGTCATCTCTACGATGGGGCTCCACAGTGGCTTAATGGTCCAGGGAATGAGCAGTATGCTGGTGTACATTGCGATGCCGGCATTGTCGATGCCCATATCTTTGTACATTATATCCGATATTGATGTTATGGCGTGATAGGGGAGTCCCGAAGCAAAGTAGAGTGTGGGAATCCATAGCCAGGCATTATCTTTCTTTGGCATAGCGGTTTTCTGTGTTTTTTTGCGAAGGTAGCTTTTTTTCTTGCGTGTTACAATATTTATGCAGAAAAGAGGCACAAATGCGCCTCTTTTCTGCATAAATATGTTTGGAATTTCTGTAAATCCCTGTACGGGTTATACAATACCCTGTGCCATCATAGCTTTGGCAACTTTCAGGAAACCGGCGATGTTGGCGCCCTTTACATAATCTATATATCCATCGGGTTGCGTGCCATATTTCACGCAAGAACTGTGTATGTTGTGCATAATCTCGTGTAGCATTTCATCTACCTTGGCGCTGCTCCAGTTGATTTTACCTGAATTCTGGCTCATCTCGAGACCCGAAACAGATACACCGCCGGCATTTGAAGCCTTGCCTGGGGCATAGAGTATCTTTGCCTGCTGGAATGTGTGGATAGCTTCGGGGGTTGAAGGCATATTTGCTCCCTCGGAAACGGCTATCACGCCATTGGCAAGCAGAGTCTTGGCATCATCGCCGTTTATCTCGTTCTGTGTTGCCGAAGGCAATGCTATGTCGCCCTTCTCGCTCCAGGGACGTGCGTTCTCAACATACTTGCAGCCATATTTGTCGGCATACTCCTTGATGCGGCCGCGGCGTACATTCTTTAGTTCCATAATGTAGTCGAGTTTTGCACGGTCGATACCCTCGGGGTCGTAGATGTAACCGTTGGAATCGCTCATTGTAACCACCTTGCCACCAAGCTCTATAACCTTCTCCACAGTGTACTGTGCCACGTTGCCCGAGCCCGATACAAGGCAGGTTTTCCCCTCTATGCTGAGGTTGCGTGTTGCCAACATCTCTTGCAGGAAGTAGATGTTGCCATAGCCTGTAGCCTCGGGGCGGATAAGAGAACCGCCAAACTCGAGTCCTTTGCCGGTGAACACGCCGTTGAACTCACGGGTAAGTTTTTTGTACATACCAAACATATAACCCACCTCGCGTCCGCCTACGCCAATGTCGCCGGCAGGAACGTCCATCTCGGGGCCTATGTTGCGCCACAATTCTGTGATGAAGGCCTGGCAGAAACGCATAACTTCGTTGTCGCTCTTTCCCTTGGGGTCAAAGTCGGAGCCGCCTTTGGCGCCACCCATCGGCAGGGTGGTTAGAGAATTTTTGAAAGTCTGCTCAAAAGCGAGATACTTGAGTATGCCCACGTTTACCGAGGGGTGAAAACGGATGCCGCCTTTGTAGGGGCCAATTGCGTTGTTGTGCTGCACGCGGTAGCCGGTGTTGGTGTGTACTTTGCCACAGTCATCGACCCAGGTTACGCGGAATGTGAACACACGGTCGGGGATACAAAGCCTTTCAATGAGGTTGTTTGCTTCAAACTCGGGGTGTTTGTTGTACTCCTCTTCAATAGAGTGAAGAACCTCTTCCACAGCCTGGAAATATTCGGGCTCGTTGGGGAATTTCTTTTTAAGGCTTTCAAGTGTCTCTGCTACTTTCATATTTTTTATGCTGTTGTATTTTTGTTATAAATGCTACTGCACTGCAAATTTAGTGCATTGATTTTGAAAAATAAAGAAATGCAAGTGTTTTTTTTGAATAACAAGCAAAATGTTTTGAAAGTTGTTGTATATGCTGTTAATGTCAATTAAAAATGCTGTATTGTTTGCAAAATGTTTTGCCGTTGTTCTATTTCGCGTCGTGTTGTTCCAAAAACACACCTAATTATATAAAAAATGTTAGCAAGTAGCTATCGTTTGAAATAAATAACCTATCTTTGCCGAAAATTTTTAAATGCGCAGCCACGCCCTTTTGCGGCTGCACATTGTGAACAGAATTTTAAGACTATGAAGAAATTTTTTACTATTTTGTTGCTTTCGGCTGTAACAACAGTGCAGGCTCAGTATCACATCCCTAACGGTTCCTTTGAGTTGTGGAAGGGTGGTGCCGGCAGCACATATCAGTCGTCAGATGGTTCTCTTGGTGGTGGTAAGACTGCATTGGGAATGCGCCAGCGTCCGGGTGATGAGCCTTTGTATTGGGAGGGCTCAAGCATTAATCAAAAGGTTTCAATGGAGAAGAAAGAGGTGCTCATTGAGAGTGTCTCTGCAAATGGTTCGACTGCGGTGAAAATGACCAACAAGGATGTGAAGGTGATGGGTATTGGCTCAACAGCCCCCGCTTTCATCAGCTTTGCCACTCCTTGGGTCTATGCCATAAGCAAGGTTGCCAACTGTGATGGTGGTGTATATGGCGGTATCTCATTCAAGGGACGTCCCGATGCTATAAAAGGACGTTTCAACAGGAGTAGTAACACCGGCGAGAAGGCTCACATCATTGCCTATCTGTGGAGGGGCACATTTAAAAATAATATAAAGTCTTCGGTTTCCAATGATACAAAGGATGATACCGACAAGGCTGTTATGGGCAAGGAGTCCAACCTTGTGCAGAGTGGTACTCTTGTGGCAAGTTGCGACTATGAGTTTGCCTCAACCAACGGTTGGGAGGAGATTGTTGTTCCTTTGAATTATGTGAGTGATGCGGCTCCCGAGAAGGTGAATGTGATTCTTTCAAGTGGCGACTACTGGACAAGAGGCAACATAAAGCACGGTAGCGTGCTCGAGGCTGATGATGTGCAGTTTGTCTATTACTCGGAGCTTTCTGAGCTTAAATACAACGGCCGAAATCTCTTTGTTGCCGGCCGCACAGCCTATGAGGTGGCCGATGAGTATGATGAAAGCAAACTCACAGTGAAGTCCAACGGTAGGAGTGCAACAATAGAGAAAAAATTCTATCCAAATTCAAACTTGCTGGTGATAACCATTAAGGGTGGCGACTATTCTGAAAACCAGAGCAACAGCAACTCCTATACCATTCTCTTTAATCAGGGCGGAACTGTTGAGCCCACTCCCGACGGTCAAGTTGATTACACACCTTCCTACACGGGGGAAAAGTCTAATGGTAGCAGATGGATAAATCAGATATCACTCAACAGCGCCGAGTTTGCCAATGAAGCAGCCAACACACTTGTGGTGGACAACAGTGCAACACTTTGCTTCAACGATTACACCTCGTCTGTTAAAATGAAGGCCGGCGTTGGCGAAACCGTAACAATGACCGTGAATATTGGCGATGCATCTTGGATGAATGCTTATGTCTACATTGATACCGACAAGAATGGTTTTGCAGCCTCTATTGCCGATGGCAGCAATTGGGCTCCTGCCGATGACCTTGTGTCATACTCTTTCTATAACAACGACGGTAGCAGTGATGAGAATGGCTGGAATAGCGCGGGTGAGTCTGTTTCGGGTGATGCTCGCAGCACAACCGCACTGCCACAGTTCACTCTACCTGCCGAGCCCGGTGTTTATCGCGTGCGTGTGAAACTCGATTGGTGTAACATCGACCCCAAAGGCGACCGGGATGGCAAGTTTGGCGACTTTATGTCAAATGGCGGACAGATTGTAGACTTCTTGCTTCAGGTTGGGGGTGATGAGGTTGTTGAGCCCGAGCCGGAACCGGAACCTACTCCCACTCCCGAGCCCGGTAGCTACACCCCCTATTATACAGGCGAAAAGAGCAGAAATAACCGTTGGATAAACAGTGTGTCTCTCTCAAGCTCATTCCACAACAATGAGGCATTGGTTGTGGACAACAGTGCAGGCTTGTGCTTCAACGATTACACCTCGTCGGTTGAAATGAAGGCAGTGGCGGGTGAGACTGTAACAATGACCGTGAACATTGGCGATGCTTCTTGGATGAATACTTATGTCTACATTGATGCCGACAGTGATGGCTTCACAGCCTCCATTGCCGATGGCAACAACTGGGCTCCAGCCGATGACCTTGTATCATACTCTTTCTATAACAATGGCAGCGATAGCGATGAGAACGGCTGGAACAGCGCCGGTGAAGCAATTTCGGGTGATGCTCGCAGCACAACAGCACTGCCGCAGTTCACTGTGCCTGCAGAGGTGGGTGTTTATCGCGTTCGCGTGAAACTCGACTGGTGCAATATCGACCCCAACGGCGACCAGGATGGCAAATTTGGCGACTTTATGGCAAACGGTGGACAGATTGTAGACTTTATGTTGTGTGTTACCGAAGCAACCGGCGTTGATGCAGTTGTTGAGGAGCAGTGCGTGAAGGGTATTTTTGATATGCAAGGCCGCAAGATTGAGGAGATTACAGCTCCCGGCGTGTATATAATAAATGGTAAGAAGTTCCTTGTGAAGTAACCGTTGTTTTTAGGTTGATATATTGGAGAGGGTGGCCTTGCGGCACCCTCTCATTGTTTTAGGTGAGTAAAAGTTGTTTTACAAGCCTGCAAAGTTTTTAAAAACACTGCCGACGCTGCAGGTTATTTTCTTTTGGAGTAGGCTGCCTTCAGATAAATATTTGTCATTGCTTTATTATTTAGCTAACTTGTGCTATATTAGCCAAAAATTTTTATGCAATGAATAGAGTTGCGGAATTATATAAAGAAAGGTTTGGTTGTGCGCCTTTGTCGGTTGTGAGACTCACCGGCGACGGCTCTAATCGTGTCTACTATCGTTTGTGCGGCAGTGATGTCTCGGTGATAGGGGCTGTGGGTGTTTCGTTGGAGGAGAATAGGGCGTTTATTGCTCTCTCACGGGCTTTTGAGGCTGCCGGCGTGGCTGTTCCAAAGGTGCTTGCGGTGTCTGCCGATGAGCGCTGTTATTTACAGGACGACCTTGGTGATGTATCGCTCTATTCGGCATTGGGCGAAGCGCGGGAAAAAGGCGTTTTTGCGGCTTGTGATGTTGAACTATTGTGCAGAGTGATGGTACAGTTGCCCAAAATACAGTTTGACGTGCCCAAGCACTTCGATTTCTCGCTCTGCTATCCTGTGAGCGATTTCAATGAACGCACAGTAATGTGGGATTTGAACTATTTTAAATATTGTTTCCTCAAGGGTGTGGGCGTTGAGTTTAATGAGAATATTCTTGAGGAGGAGTTCGTGGGGCTGACAGAACTTCTCTTGAGTGATAATGACAATGTTTTCCTTTATCGCGATTTTCAGTCGCGTAATGTTATGCTCAAGAATGGCGAGCCTTTCTTTATTGATTTTCAGGGCGGCCGCCGTGGTCCGGTCTACTATGACGTGGCATCCTTTGTGGGGCAAGCCCGTGCAAAATACACCGGCGAGGCAGTGGATGCTATGCTTGATGTCTATTTGCAATCTTTGTCGGCCTATAAGGCTATTGACCGCCGGCATTTTATGAAGATGCTTCTGCTGTTCCGCATCTTCCGTCTGTTGCAGAACTTGGGCACGTATGGCTATCGTGGCCTTTTTGAGCGTAAAAAAGCTTTTGTGGAGAGCATTCCCGCTGCTTTGGCTCAGTTGAAAGAGTTGCTCGAGGGTGTTGCCGGTGATTTTCCTTATATTCTTTCTCTTGTGCGCCAGATAGCTGCTTTGCCAATGTTTGTGCGTGATGAGGCCGATGAACTAACGGTGGATGTGATGAGTTTTTCCTATAAACGTGGTATTCCGGATGATACATCGGGCAACGGCGGTGGCTTTGTCTTTGACTGTCGTGCAATACACAACCCGGGCCGTTACGAGCCATATAAAAAACTCACAGGAATGGATGCTCCTGTCATTGAATTCCTTGAAAAAGAGAGCAATATTGCAGAGTTCCTGAATAATACATATTCGCTTGTGGATAATATGGTGGAGACGTATATGCTGCGCGGGTTCAAGCACATTCAGGTGTGTTGTGGTTGCACCGGTGGGCAGCATCGTTCGGTTTACAGTGCCGAGCATATTGCCAGGCACGTTGCCTCAAAATTCGGTGTCAGGGTGGTGGTTACTCACAAGATGCAAGGCGTGAAGTATGTAATTCCTTCGCGCAAGTGATTGGGGGGGAATAGGCTGCATTGCAACCGGTTTTATAAAATGCTTCGAATGTGAATTCGGAGCATTTATTGTTCTATCGTTTGAAAATATGTTTTTTTTAGGTATCTTTGCGAGATTAAATGGAAAACAATACAAAAAGATACAATGAAAAAGAAATTTCCTGTATATAACCAGCTTGATTTGTCGGGAATCAACAAAGAGGTTCTTGGCCAGTGGGAGGAGAATGATTTGTTCTCAAAGAGTATGACCGAGCGCGAGGGTGCTCCCTCTTTTGTGTTCTTTGAAGGCCCCCCTTCGGCAAACGGAATGCCCGGTATTCACCACGTGATGGCGCGAAGCATAAAGGATACTTTCTGCCGTTTCAAGACAATGAAAGGCTTTCAGGTGAAGCGTAAGGCCGGTTGGGATACACACGGACTGCCCGTTGAACTTGGAGTGGAGAAGAAACTGAATATCACCAAGGAGGATATCGGCAAAAAGATTTCGGTTGATGATTATAACCGCAACTGCCGCGAGGAGGTTATGAAATATACCCGCGAGTGGACCGACCTTACTCGCAAGATGGGTTATTGGGTGGATCTTGAAAATCCCTATATCACATACGAGAATAGCTACATTGAGTCGCTTTGGTGGTTGCTGAAGCAGCTCTATAATAAAGGGTTGCTCTATAAGGGCTACACAATTCAGCCCTATTCGCCTGCTGCCGGCACCGGACTTAGCTCGCACGAGCTTAACCAGCCCGGTTGCTATCGCGACGTGAAGGATACCACCGCAGTTGCGCAGTTCCGTATGCTCGACCCCAAGCCCGAGATGACAGGTTGGGGCACCCCCTATTTCATTGCCTGGACAACAACTCCTTGGACATTGCCCTCTAACACAGCACTGTGTGTGGGTCCCAAGATTGATTATGTTGCAGTGCAAACCTACAACAGCTACACAGGTAATCCCATCACTGTGGTGCTTGCCAAGGCTCTGCTTGCGGCTCACTTCAACCCCGCAGGTGCCGAGTTGCCAATGGATGAGTATAAGGCCGGTGATAAGGTTGTTCCCTACCGCATTGTGGGTGAATATAAGGGTAGCGACCTTGTGGGTATGCATTATGCCCAGCTTTTCCCTTGGGTCAAGCCATTGGTGAAGGAGGGCGATGTGCTTGCAGATGCTTCGGCCGACGCTTTCCGTGTAATCCCCGGCGACTATGTTACAACAGAGGATGGTACGGGTATAGTGCACATTGCGCCAACATTTGGTGCTGATGACGCATTTGTGGCAAAGGCTGCCGGAATTCCTTCGCTTTTTATGGTAAACAAGAAGGGCGAGACACGTCCTATGGTTGATTTTACCGGCAAATTCTGGGCTGTAGATGAGCTTGACGAGGATTTTGTGAATGGATTTGTGAACCTCGACGAATATACAAAGTTTGCCGGCTCATACGTTAAGAACGCCTATGACCCGCAATACACTGTAGATGGCCGATACGATGAGAAGGCTGCTGCCAAGGCCGAAACTCTTGATGTGGCACTGTGTATGGTGCTTAAGCAGGCCGGCATTGCCTTCAAGATTGAGAAGCACGTTCACAACTATCCACACTGCTGGCGCACCGACAAGCCTGTGCTCTATTATCCGCTCGACAGTTGGTTTGTGCGTGCATCGCAGATGAAGGAGCGTATGAGCGAACTCAATAAGACAATCACTTGGAAGCCCGAGACAACCGGTACAGGCCGTTTTGGCAAGTGGCTCGAAAATCTTAACGACTGGAACCTCAGCCGCAGCCGCTACTGGGGCACTCCGCTTCCCATCTGGACAAGCGAGGATGGCGAGGCTCTCTGCATTGGCTCGGTAGAGGAACTGTATAATGAGATTGAGAAGGCTGTTGCTGCCGGTGTAATGGCAAGCAACCCCTACAAGGAGAAAGGTTTTGTTCCCGGTGATTATAGCAAGGAGAATTATAACAAGATAGATTTGCACCGTCCTTATGTAGATGACATTAAGCTTGTCTCTTCTACAGGAATGGTTATGACACGTGAGCTCGACCTCATAGACGTTTGGTTCGACTCGGGTGCTATGCCCTATGCGCAAATTCACTATCCTTTCGAGAACAAGGAGCTGCTCGACAGCCGCAGCGTATATCCTGCCGATTTTATTGCCGAGGGTGTAGACCAGACACGCGGATGGTTCTACACATTGCACGCGATAGCTACAATGGTCTTCGATACAGTGGCTTTCAAAACCGTTATCTCAAACGGTCTTGTGCTCGACAAGAATGGCGACAAGATGTCTAAGCGTCTTGGTAATGCAGTAGACCCGTTTGAGACAATTGAGAACTATGGCAGCGATGCCCTGCGCTGGTATATGATAACAAATTCAGCTCCTTGGGACAACCTGCGTTTCAACGAGGAGGGTGTGAAGGAGGTTACTCGTTCATTCTTTGGTAAGCTCTATCAAACCTACAGCTTCTTTACAATGTATGCCAATGTAGATGGCTTTACATACGCCGAGCCTGATGTTCCCCTCAACGAACGTCCCGAGCTCGACCGCTGGATACTCTCCGAGCTTAATACGCTGGTCAAGAATGTGAACAACTGCCTCAATGACTATGAGCCAACAAAGGCAGGCCGCCTCATTCAGGAGTTTGTTATAGACAATGTAAGTAACTGGTTTGTGCGCCTTAGCCGCAAGCGTTTCTGGGGCTCTGATATGAGCAAGGATAAGCTCTCGGCCTATCAGACACTCTACACCTGCCTCGAGACCGTTGCGCGTTTGATGGCGCCCATTGCGCCTTTCTATGCCGACCGTCTCTATCAGGACCTCACATCGGTTACAGGCCGCAGCACAACCGCGTCGGTTCACCTGGCATCGTTCCCCGAGTGCGATGAGGCTCTTGTGGACAGCGAGTTGGAGTATCGTATGGAGCTTGCACAGCAAATCTCTTCAATGGTGCTTGCCCTGCGCAAGAAAGAGGCGCTCATTGTGCGTCAGCCGTTGCAGAAGATTGCCATTCCGGCTGTTGATGATGTTATGAAGTCTCGCATTGAGGCTGTCAAACAGCTTATCTTGAGCGAGGTGAATGTTAAGGAGCTTGAGTTTGTTGAGGGTGATGGCATCCTTGTGAAGAAGATAAAGTGTAATTTCCGCACGCTTGGAAAGAAGTTTGGCAAGTTGATGAAGAGTGTCAATGTTGCTGTAACAGAGATGTCGCAGGAGCAGATTGCCGAGCTTGAGAAGAACGGTAGCATTACGCTGCAGGTAGAGGGTGCCGATGCGCTCATCGAGATGGCAGATGTTGAGATATTCAGCGAGGATGTGCCGGGTTGGACTGTTGCCAACGAAGGTGCGCTCACTGTGGCTCTCGATGTTGAGGTTACAGATGACTTGCGCCGCGAGGGTATTGCACGCGAGATTGTGAAGAAAATTCAGGCTATGCGCAAGGAGAGTGGCTTCGACATCATTGACCGCATTGCGGTGGAGATATCTGCCAGTGAGGCCGCTGATGCAGCTGTTGTGCAGTTTAGCGACTACATTTGCAACCAGGTGCTTGCCGACTTCATAACCGTTGTAGAGAGTGTGGAGGGTGATAACGCTGTTGAGCTCGACAATGCTGTTGTTAAGCTATCGGTGAGAAAGCTCTAAAGAAAAAATGAAAAAATACTAACCATAATAATTTTTATAGATATGTCAGAAAAACTCCGTTATTCAGATGAGGAACTTGAGGAGTTCCGCGTGGTAATTTTGCAAAAGTTGGAACTTGCCAAGAGAGATTATGACCAAATAATGAGAGCTCTGCGCCACGAGGATTCCAACGACGTTGCCGACACTTCACCCACATACAAGGGATTGGAGGATGGTAGCGATGCAGCCTACCTTGAGGAGCAGATGCAGATTGCGAGCCGTCAGGCAAAGTTTATCCAGGGCCTTCAGGCCGCACTTGTGCGCATTGAGAATAAGACCTATGGTATTTGCCGCGAGACAGGCAAGCTTATTGCAAAAGAGCGCCTAATGGCTGTTCCTCACGCAACCTTGAGTATTGAGGCTAAGAAAAACCGTTAATTGCAGAGAATGGAAAATACCCACAAGCAGCGCCGTTGGATGGTGCCGGCAATTGTAGTGCTGGCAATAGTAATAGACCAGGTGATAAAGTATCTTGTAAAGACAAATATGTCTTTGGGGGAGAGTATACCTGTGTTTGGTAACTGGTTTCAGATACGTTTTATAGAGAACAACGGTATGGCTTTCGGTATGGAATTCTTTGACAAGACATTCCTCACGCTTTTCAGGCTTGCTGCCGTGCTGTTTCTCATTTGGTTGTTGCGCGCAATGCTCAAGGGCGATAAGTATCCTATGGGCTTTATTGTGTGTGTGGCACTAATTCTTGCAGGAGCAGCAGGCAATATGATAGACTGCCTGTTCTATGGTGAGATATTTACATCGAGCTATAACCGGGTTGCCGAGCTTGTTCCGTTCGGCACCGGCTATGGTTCGTTCCTTCACGGCAGGGTGGTGGATATGTTCTACTTTCCGCTTTTCACCTGGCCGTCGTGGGTTCCGCTGTTGGGCGGCGGGGTATTTTTTGCCCCTGTGTTCAATTTTGCCGATGCCTGCATAAGCTGTAGTGTTGTGGTGCTTCTCATTTGGTACCGCAAGTATTTGATGGATTAATATTTGCCGGCTATGCGTTGTTGTGTGAAGTCTCTGTTTGCGGCTGTTGCGGTGTTGCTTCTCTTTTCCTGCCAGGTGAAGATGCCCGAGGGTGTGCTCGCTCCCGATAAAATGGAGAGTGTGCTCTATGACTACCATTTGGCCCAGTCGATGACCGGCACTATAGCATCGGCCGATTACAAGGAGAAGCTGATGTTTACATACGTCTATGACAAACACGGCATTACCAAGGCGCAGTTCGACTCCTCGCTTGTGTGGTATAACCGCTATCCAAAGCATATGAGGTTTATATATGAAAATCTCGAGGCGCGTGTGCAGAGCGACATTGACAATCTTGGTGGTGCAAACTCTATGCAGGAAGAGGGAGTGTCCATTGAGGCGGCAAACTTGGTTCCCAATATTGCCGAACTGTGGACAAGCCATAATGTGAGGATGCTGTCGGCAACACCTTTGGGAAATACCATAAACTTCTCTTTCGATGCACCAAGCGGTGCAGCTTTCCAGCCCAATGACAGTCTTGTGTTCTCATTTAATGCGGTTTTAATCCCCGAGGATGCAGGCTCTGTTAAACACGAGGCTTATGCTGCCATAGAACTCACCTATGACAACTCTTCACACAATGCAGCTTGGGTTACGATAAGAGAGTCGGGGCACTACGCTTTGACAGTTCCAAGGAACGAAGATAGCCGTTTGAAGTCAATGTCGGGCTATCTGTTCTATTTGAACAACGACACGACCAACAACGCAAGAATGGTCTTGAGCGATATCTCGGTCAAGAGATACCGTGCCAAGAAAAAGAGCAACCAACAAAATAGTTCCAAGTGATGTTGTATGCTGCTGCTCAGCTGATTCTTCCTTCGGGTGCGGTGCTTCATCAGCAGGTGGTGGAGACCGATGATGGAGTAGTCCTCTCTTTTCATCCTTTTACCTGCGAAAATCACTCAATGACATTTGTGCGTGAAATACATCTGTTTGGCAGCTTGCCGCCTGCGGTGTGTGGCTACGCTCCTGCTGTTGATGGTGGGCTATATGCCTGTGTGCGCGGTGTTTCCGGCGGTTGGAGGGTGCTTGAGTGAGTACGTTTCCAATATATCTTCAATTTTTCTTAATTTCTGCGGCGGAACTCGCTGCATATTATGGCCGTTGCCACTGAGACGTTGAGCGACTCGGATGTGGTGCGCCCGCTTGGGTAGCTGGGGATGAGCAGCCTTTCAGTGATGTGCGTTGCACACTCTTCACCAATGCCATTGCCCTCGTTACCCATAACAACTATTCCACGGTTCTCTACGCTTTTTTCATAGATATTATCTCCGTTGAGGAAGGTGCCATATACGGGTGCTTTGCCCTTGAGTGATGCAAGCAGTGCGGGAAGCTCTACATAGTGTATCTTGACGCGTGCTATGGCGCCCATTGTTGCCTGTATTGTCTTTGGGTTAAAGGCGTCGGCGGTACCAATTGAGCAGAAGATGTTTTCAATGCCAAACCAGTCGGCAATGCGTATGATGGTGCCCAGATTTCCCGGGTCCTGAACGTTGTCGAGTGCCAGGCACAGCTCCCTTTGCGGGGCTGTGGTGTCGGTTGTGTGTTGAGGTTGGCGGAATATGCCCATCACACCTTGTGGGGCCTGCTGGAAACTTATCTGTTTCATCTCCTCGCTCTCAATTTCCACCACGGCAGTGCCCGGTGCAAGCCTGTTCTCGCCAAGCCATTGGGTGGTGGCAATAATCTTCTCTGGTATGAAGCCGGCAGCCACAAGGTCCATAACAGTTTTGCCGCCCTCTGCGACAAACAGGCCACTCTCCTTGCGGAACTTTTTGAGTCCGAGTGATGAAATCTGTTTCTTAAGTGCTTTGCTCAACATTTTTTTTTACTCCAATGGCGTTAAAGTGCTGCAAAGCTACCTTAAATCTTTCAGCTTTTTGCTATATTTGTAGGATTTTTTTAGTAAGAAGAGGGTACAAGGCTCATCAGTTTTTTAATTTTGTTAAAATAGCAAGGGTACAATGTCATTGAGGCGCTTCATATATATGCTTTCTGCAGTGTTGATGCTGTTCTCGTGCTCGGTGAAGAAGTTTATTCCCGAGGGCGGGTACCTGCTGAGTGATGTTGATATAGTATCCAATACCAATAAAGACAATGCCGGAAAGGCCAAGAACTATGTGCGTCAGAAACCCAATGCAAAATGGTTTACCTTGGTGAAGTTGCCAATGTACACCTATGCGCTCTCGGGGCTCGATTCAACCAAGTGGCACAATCGTGTGCTGCGCCGTCTTGGAGAAAAACCGGTGGTCTACAGCGATATGCTTGCCGAGGCTACACGTTTGAACATACAGCAGATGTTGCTCAATGACGGCTATTTGCACGCCAAGGTTGATCTTGAATGTGAAAAGAACGACGACAAAAGAAAGGCCAAGGCTGTCTACTATCTTCACGAGAGGGAGCGCTACTATGTCTCCGACTTCAGGATTAATGTAGATGACAAACAGCTTCAGGAACTTATTATGCTTGACACAGCCGCCTGCACTCTTAAGGCCGGTATGCCTTTTAGTGTAGATGGTATGGAGATGGAGCGACGCCGTGTAACCTCATTGCTTAAAGACAATGGCTACTATCGTTTCCAAAAGGAGCACATCACATACACTGCCGACACCGCGCTGCACTCCAACCAGGTGAGGCTCACAATGAACATTGCCGGCTTCATTCCCTCGGCCAATGCTCCCGTAACCAATCATAAGACCTATCGCATTGGAAAAATATACTATGTGGCCAATGCCGGGCTTCACATCGATAACAACTTGCTTCAGCAGTGCGACACCATAGACTATGGCGACTATGCAGTGCTCTACAACGAGACATCGGTGGTGCGCACTAAAAAACTGCTTGAGAATACATACATCACTCCCGGTGAGCTCTATTCGCAGAGTAACATAGATAGAACATATAGCTCCTTCTCGCAACTTCAGGCACTCAAGTACACTACCGTGAGGCTGCAAGAGCGCCCCGATACCGCATTGCTCGACTGCTACATAATGTATGAGAGGAACAAACGCTGCTCAATAGGCTTTGACCTTGACGGAACAAACACTGCCGGAAATTTTGGAGCAATGCTCTCAATGACAATGTCCGACAAAAACCTGTTCCGTGGCTCGGAGCAGCTCTCTTTGAGATTTTTCTATGCCTATGAGGCTGTCTCTAACCTCAGTGGCTACACCGGAGACAACTACACCGAATATGGTGCCGAGTTGGGATTCCGCTTGCAGGGCGGTGTAGTGTCATCGCTGGTGCCCATTGAGAAACGCAATCTCCACTCATCCACGCTTTTCTCGCTGAAATATAACTCGCAAGACCGTCCCGAGTTTAACCGACGCCTCATTTCAGGCACCTGGAGCTATGAGTGGAGCCGCCAAAAAGAGGTGATGCACAAGGTTGATGTTCTTGAACTCAACTATATCTATGTGCCTTGGATTGCCGAGACTTTCAAGAAAGAGTATCTTGACAGTATATCGAACCGCAATTCAATTCTCAAATACAACTACGAGAATTTGTTGATTACCAAGTTGGGATACAACTTCTCCTATAACTCATCGCTTAACGATGCCAACCGTTTCAAGCGTGCGGTCTTTTCGGTGCGCACCAATGTGGAGTGCTCCGGTAACCTGCTCTATGGTGCCACATCCCTTTTTAACACTGCAAAGAACAGCGATGGGCAGTATACCTTCCTTAATATCGCCTATGCACAGTATGTAAAGGGAGACATTGATTTTACCACACGTGTGAAGTTCGATGACAAAAACTCCGTTGTTATGCACCTTGGCCTTGGAGTGGCCTATCCCTATGGCAATTCGCGCATATTGCCATTTGAGAAGCGCTATTTTATGGGTGGAGCCAACAGTATGCGTGGCTGGACGGTGCGCACCCTTGGCCCGGGAAGCTATCGCAACGGTAACAGGAATATCGACTTCATTAACCAATCGGGCGACCTTAAGCTTGATATGAGTGTGGAGTTCCGCTCTCACCTCTTTTGGATGATGCACACTGCGCTGTTTGTAGATGCAGGAAATATATGGACAATACGCGAGTATAGCGAGCAGCCCGGCGGGCAGTTCAATGTGGCCACCTTCTACAAGGAGATAGCCTTGTCCTATGGCCTTGGCCTGAGGCTTGAATTTGATATGTTTGTCTTCCGTCTCGATGCGGCGATGAAGGCAATAAACCCGGCCTACACCGGAAGGGAGAAGTACCCGATTATAAACCCGAAGTTCAGCCGCGACTTTGCGCTGCACTTTGCGATAGGTTACCCCTTCTGATGAATTTGTTTTATTGAGAGTAAAAATTTAATTATATATGGAAATTCGATTTATGAGTATCGGCAGCGGAAGCTGCGGAAATTGTTACTACCTTGGGGTGGGCGATTACGGTATTCTCATAGATGCCGGAATACCGTCAAAGACCATTAGAATGG
Organism: Bacteroidaceae bacterium; assembly: GCA_045654645.1. GTDB lineage: Bacteria > Bacteroidota > Bacteroidia > Bacteroidales > Bacteroidaceae > HGM04593. The sequence continues at coordinate 72,970 of JAZONR010000057.1, read as the reverse complement.
CTTTGAAGAAGGAGGGGATACCCTTTGAGAGCATTTGTGCGATGTTTGTTACGCACGACCACGCCGACCACATCAAGTCGCTTGGTGTAATATCCTCAAAGGTCAATATCCCTGTCTATGCCACCAAAGAGGTGCATAAAGGCATCACACAGAACTATTGCGTGTCTAAACCCATAGACCCGGTGCACGTGCGCTATGTGGAGAAGGAGACTGCATTGACACTGCGCGATTTTGTAATCACCCCATTCGAGGTGCCGCACGACGGCAGCGACAACGTGGGCTATTTCATTGAGGTGGGCGAGAAGAAGTTCTGCATTGCAACTGATCTTGGCGAGATAACACCCATCGCTTCCTACTACATAGACCAGGCCAACTATCTTGTAATAGAGTCGAACTACGAGGAGCAGATGCTGGCTATGGGCCGTTACCCCGAGTTCCTGAAGGTGCGTGTTTCGGGCCCGCGCGGGCATATGAGCAACCAGGCAACGGCAAAATATCTTGCTTCGCACTTCAACGAGCATCTGAAAAATATTTGGCTGTGCCACCTAAGCGAGGAGAACAATCACCCCGAGCTTGCCTACAAGGCGGTTACTATGGAATTTGGCGATTATGGAATAATTGCGGGCAAGGATGTGCAGCTGTGTGTGCTGAAACGTGCCACACCGTCGCAGCTCTATCGCCTTTGAGAAACTAAAGAAGGATATTAACTAAAAATAAAATAGGATTATGAATTTTGTACAGGAATTGAAATGGAGGGGGATGATACAGGATATGACCCCCGGAACAGAGGAGCAGTTGCAGAAAGAGATGACAAGTGCCTATCTTGGCATTGATCCCACTGCCGACTCTTTGCACATTGGCCACCTTGTGGGTGTGATGATGCTGCGTCATTTTCAGCTTTGCGGCCACAAGCCCATTGCTCTTATCGGTGGTGCCACAGGTATGATTGGCGACCCATCGGGCAAGTCCAAGGAGCGCGTGCTCATCGATGAGGAGAAGCTGCGCCACAACCAGGAGGCGCTCAAGAAGCAGCTTGCACGTTTCCTCGATTTTGACAGCGATGCTCCAAATGCGGCAGTGCTTGTGAACAACTATGACTGGATGAAGGAGTTTTCTTTCCTCGACTTCATCCGCAACATAGGCAAGATGATTACCGTGAACTATATGATGTCCAAGGATTCTGTTAAGCGTCGTCTTTCGGGTGAGGCAGGCACCGACGGTATGTCATTCACCGAGTTTACCTATCAGTTGCTGCAGGGATATGACTATGTTCATCTCAACGAGACTCACGGCTGCAAGTTGCAGTTGGGTGGTGCCGACCAGTGGGGTAACATCACCACCGGCACCGAGATGATTCGCAAAATGTCGGGTAACGAGGTATTTGCCCTCACCTGTCCGCTCATCACCAAGGCCGACGGTAAGAAGTTCGGAAAGACCGAACAGGGCAACATCTGGCTCGACAAGCGCTATACATCGCCCTATCGTTTCTATCAGTTCTGGCTCAATGTGAGCGATGACGATGCCGAGAAGTATATCAAGATTTTCACATCAATCTGCCGCGAGGAGATTGAGGCACTTGTTGCCGAGCACGCTCAGGCTCCCCATTTGCGTCTGTTGCAGAAGCGTCTTGCAATGGAGGTTACAGTGCTTGTTCACGGCGAGGAGGAGTATAACAAGGCTGTTGAGGCTTCGGGCATACTCTTTGGCAATGCTTCTACCGAGGCGTTGCGTTCACTTGATGAGGATACGCTGCTTGCTGTTTTTGATGGCGTTCCCCAGTTCGAGGTATCGCGCGAGGCTATTGCACAGGGCGTGAAGGCTGTGGACCTCACAACCGACCTTGCAGCTATCTTTGCTTCAAAGGGCGAGATGCGCAAGCTGGTGCAGGGTGGTGGTGTCTCTGTAAACAAGGAGAAGCTCGCCTCTTTTGATCAGGTGCTCACATCAGAGTGTCTGCTCAATGACAAGTATATCCTTGTTCAAAAGGGCAAGAAGAACTACTATCTCATCATCGCAAAGTAAATAATTTGAACTATGTAACCATTCAGTGCAGGCTATTGGGCTTGCACTGAATTTCTTTTTATTCTGCTTCATCCCTTATTTGAACGCATAGCTATTGTAATTCATAAAAATATCGCTACCTTTAGGGAATGAAAAACTAACCAATAACTATCACTATGAAAAGAACTCTTTTGATGATGCTTGTTGCTGCAGCAATGTTTCTTGCCGGCTGTGGCAAGGCTCCCTTGCGCGAGAAGCATAGCTTTGAGGTGAAGGATGGCAAATTTCTTTATGATGGTGAAGAGGTGCAGCTCATTTGCGGTGAGATGCACTATCCGCGCATCCCGGTGGAATATTGGCGCGACCGTATGCAACGTGCCAAGGCTATGGGTCTCAACACCATTTCTGCCTATGTCTTTTGGGCTGTGCACGAGCCGCAGCCGGGCGAGTTTAATTTCGAAGGAGAGGCCGACATTGCCCGTTTTGTTGAGATTGCTGCCGAGGAGGGGCTGTTTGTTCTTCTGCGTCCCGGCCCATACGTTTGTGCCGAGTTCGACTTTGGCGGCTACCCCTATTGGCTGCAGAACGACAGCTCGCTTGTGTGGCGCAGCGACAATCCTGCCTTCCTTGCAGCCTGTGAACGCTATCTCAATGCACTTGGCAAGGAACTTGCGCCTCACACGGTAACCAATGGCGGCAACATCATTATGGTGCAGGTAGAGAATGAGTATGGCTCCTATAGCAACGATAAAGTCTACCTTGGTAAGCTTGCTCAGATGATAAAGGATGCCGGCTTCAATGTTCCACTGATGACCTGCGACGGCTCGGGACAGATGCCAAATGGCTATATACCCGGTATTCTGCCAACGGTGAACGGCGCGGTGGGCGAGGATATTATGCGCTCCATTGACCGTTTCTACCCCGGCGGCCCCTATTTTGTGGCCGAGTTCTATCCTGCGTGGTTCGATGTGTGGGGCCTTCCTCACTCGGCTGTGAGCTATGAGCGCCCGGCCCAACAACTTGATTGGATGCTTAAGAATAACGTGTCGGTGAGCATATATATGTTCCACGGCGGCACCAATTTCCACTATACCAACGGTGCCAACACCAACAACGGCTCATATGAGCCCCAGCCCACAAGCTACGACTATGATGCACCACTTGGCGAGTATGGCAATGCCTATCCCAAATACCACGCCTTCCGCGAGGTGATACAGAATAATCTCCCCGAGGGTAAGGTGCTCCCTCCTGTGCCTGCCGATAACCTCACAACAACATTTGCCGAGGTTACCCTTTGCGAATGGGCGCCATTGTCAATAGCCTATGGCAAGCAGGTTGAGGCCGAGCACCCGCTTACCTTTGAGGCTATGAAGCAGGATTATGGCTATATGCACTATAAAACACTCATTGCTACCCCCGACAGTGGCAAGCTGGTGCTTGACGAGTTGCGCGACTATGCCGTCGTAATCCTCAACGGTGAGGTGGTGGGCAGCATAGACCGCCGTTTCCACCAAAACAGTATTCTGCTAAATGTTACCGAGCCAAATTCCGTTCTTGAAATTCTTGTTGAGAACGGTGGGCGCGTGAACTATGGCAAAGACCTTGTGAACAACCTCAAGGGCATCACCAAGCGTGTGCTCTTCAATGGCAAGGAACTCACAGGATGGACAACAACCGGCTTGCCGTTGCACCGCGCCAATGTAAAGGATTTCCGCTTCCCCCGTCTTCGTTACGAGGGTAACCTTCCCGGCTTCTACCGTGGCACCTTTACCATTGACAAGGTGGGCGACACCTTTGTCGATATGACCGGTTGGGGCAAGGGTGCCGTGTGGGTAAACGGCAAGTCTCTTGGCAAGTTCTGGGGCATTGGCCCGCAGCAGACAATGTATCTGCCGGCTCCCTGGCTCAAAGAGGGAGAGAACGAGATAGTGGTGTTTGAGATGGAATATACCGGCAAACGCACCCTTTGCGGCGTTGATAAACCAATCCTTAACGTGCTTGGCCCCGATAAAAATGCCTTCAATACCACACGAAACTACAATCGCGTGCCCATTCTCGATAAGTATGACAGGATATTCAGTGGCACTGTAGAGAAGAAGAACGGTTGGCAAGAGTTTACCTTCGATGGCAGCAAAACATTGCGCCACCTGTGCATCGACATCCAAAGCACCTACGATGGCAAGCACTCTTGCATAAGTGAAATTGAGTTGCTCGATGAGAACGGCAATGCAATAGGCAAAGAGAAGTGGAATGTAGTCTTTGTGAATACCGAGGCTCTTGGCGAGGGTGTTGCCGAGTGCCTGATTGACGGCGATGCTGCATCATATTGGCATTCTGCTTGGCGCAAGGATGTTAAACCCCTTCCACATCAAATTATCATCGACCTTGGCAACATACGCACTGTCAAGGGCTTCCGTCTCTTGCCGCGCGATGTCAATATGCCGGGATGCATAAAGGACTTCCACCTCTATGGCCGCCCACAGTTCTTCCTGTACGAGTAATTTATATAGTAATAGACCCGGTAATGTTATCCCGAGAAAGCGTAGCGACGCGGGAACTCTAAAATATGGGTTAGATATCTCCCCAGCGCTAATCGCTGGGGAGAATTGTATATATGAAAGTGCTTTTGAGTGCAGATTATATAATATACCATATAAAAAAATGCTTATTTTTATATGCTATAATATATAAAACTGCTATATTTGCACTTGGATAATATAATTAAACTATGGATGTAGAACTTATCAAAAAAATAGTGGTTACCAACCGTTCTATTATAGCTAATATCCAATTTGTAGAACGTGATATACATTTGGAAGATAATTTGAATTATGTATTTGTTGGTCTTCGTCAGGCCGGCAAATCATATTTGATGTATCAGCAAATACATAAACTGTTGCAAAAAGGACATACCATAAACGAAATCGTTTATATAAACCTTGATGATGAGCGTTTATTGGAGATGACAGCCGAGGATTTGGACTTGATACTTCAGGCGCATTATCAATTGGAGGAGTGTACTCCAATCCTTTTTCTTGACGAAATACAGAATGTCGATAATTGGGAAAAGTTTGCCCGTCGTTTGGCCAATGAAAAATACAGGGTGTATATTACCGGAAGCAATGCAAAAATGTTGAGCAGTGAAGTTGCTACAACGCTTGGTGGTAGATATGTTATTCAGGAAGTATATCCTTATTCTTTCAGCGAATATCTGCTTGCCAATAATATTGCTCTGGAAAAGAATTGGGAATACGATTCGCAAGCGGCTAATGCTGTATTTCGTGCCTTTGCCGACTATTTTACCTATGGAGGTTTTCCCGAAAGTGTCAATATTGTTCAAAAACGCCAATGGTTGTCAAGCCTCTATCAGAAAATATTCCTTGGCGATCTTATTGCGCGTTACAAGATAAGAAATGACATAGCCTTGAAACTATTGGTTAAGAAACTTTCTGAGAGTATCAAACAACCTTCTTCGTTCAATAGATTGGCAAATATAGTATCCTCAACAGGACATAAAATACAAATTCCTACAGTAATGGAATATATGAAATTTATGGAGGAAACTTGGCTTTTGTTTAGTATTTCGAATTATGCAGGCAAGTTTGCAGAAAAGGAGAGTGCCAAGAAATATTATTTTCGCGACAATGGAATCTTAAATCTTTTCTTGACAGACCCTGAGACTTCTTTGCTTGAGAATCGTGTTGCAATAGAATTGAAAAAGTTGTATGGTGATGAGGTCTATTTCTATAATAAGGCCGTTGAGGTAGATTTTTATTTACCGGAACATAATCATCTGATTCAAGTATCTTATTCAATAGCTGACGATGAAACCCGTGAGAGAGAGATTTCAGCTTTACTGAAAGTGAGCAAACATTTGAAAGCAGACAAATTGACTATTGTAACCTACAACGAAGAGGATGTTATAAAAATCAAAGGTGTAGTAATAGAAGTACTTCCTTTGTGGAAATGGTTGTTGAAAAGAGGGTGATAATATAACATTGGTTTCCGCATCCTCACCCGCGATGTCAATATGCCGGGATGCATAAAGGACTTCCACCTCTATGGCCGCCCACAGTTCTTCCTGTATGAGTAAATGATTGCACATATTGCATAAATCCAAAAAGGGAACGACCCAATTTTGCTTTTGGGTTGTTCCCTTTAATTGTTTATTATCGAAAGCTGTTAATTACTTTACAAATACCTTTTTTACCATCGATAATGTAAATACCATTCGCGGGCTTCTCAACAGCTCGGCCGTTAAGGTCATAGTAAACAGTTTCCCCTTTAACCCCACTTCGTGTGCTTGAACCTTGGCTGCGCTCGTTGTGAATGAAAATAAATTTCCACTCACTCGCTTTCCCCTTTCACTTTTCCGCTTTAACCCCACTTCGTGTGCTTGAACCTTGGCTGCGCTCGTTGCGAATGAAAATAAATTTTCACTCACTCGCTTGCACAAGCTTTCCCCTTTATCAATGTTTATGTTGTCTGGCACATAATGCGGCTGAAATTATCTTGGTGGCAACTGTTGTTTTGTTGCCAAACTTGTTTATTTTTGCTGTTGATAATATTTTGAGGGGATACTATGAACAAATACATTGAAATAGAAAGCTACGATGCTTTGTTGCCGTTGCTTTCGCCTGGTGCGGTGCTAAGGCATTATGCTTTTCAGAATATTGAATTTGGGCGCAATGCGGTGCAGTGCCGCTTTGAGGATTGTATTTTCTTTGGTTGCTCGATGCCCGATGTTATGCGCGCTGAGCTTGCGCCCGATTGCTGTGTGCTACCACAGTTGCCTGTGCCGTTCAATCCTTTCCCGGCGCAGTTGTACACTGCTGCAACACTTTATGCGGGATATGACTACCGTAGTCCCGAGACGTTTGAACGGTGCTACGATACACGGATATATAGTCATTATGTGGAGTGTGGCAAGCAGGCTGCCGATATTGCCGAGACACTTGCGCGTTCCTTGCACGACCACTCGGTGAGTGATGCTTTGCACGATTTTCTTTCCCGTTACGATGAGCGCCGGGTGGTGGCTGTGATGGGCGGGCACGCGCTTTTGCGCACCGACGGTAATTATCGCAAGGTGGTGATGATAGCAAAGCATCTTGCCGAGAGGGGTTGTCTGATGATTACGGGTGGCGGCCCGGGAGCTATGGAGGCTGCTCACCTTGGTGTGTGGCTTGCGGGGCGCAACGACTCGGCTGTTGATGATGCGCTGATGTTTCTCTCGCAAGCGCCATCGTACAAGGATGCCGGGTGGCTGTCATCGGCTTTCTCTCTTATGGAGAGGATGCCGCGTGTGAGTGATGTGCCAAGCATTGGCATTCCAACCTGGTTCTATGGACACGAGCCTGCAACACCTTTTGCCACGCACATTGCAAAGTATTTCGATAACAGTATACGCGAGGATGTGTTGCTTGCCATTGCCAAGGGTGGGGTGATTTACTCGCCGGGCAGTGCCGGCACAATGCAGGAGATTTTTCAGGATGCAGCGCAGAATCATTATCGCACATTCGGATATGAGAGCCCTATGGTTTTTCTCGACAGTGAGTATTGGTGTGAGAGGTTTCCTATCTATCCCTTGTTGCAGGAGCTAGCGAGGAGTGGGGGATATAGAAATCTGTTGCTCTCTTTGGTAGATACGCCTTATGATGCTGAGAGGGCAATATTGCGCTTTGTTGGTGATTGATGTTGAATGTATAATATATACCGAAGCTGTGGAATTGATATCAATTCCACGGCTTCGGTATTATGGTATATATATGATTTTACTTTATATAGACCTTCTTGTTGTTTACAATGTAGATTCCTGCTGCTGGGTTTTCCACCTTGCGGCCGCTGAGGTCGAAAATGCCGTCTGTCTTTGCATTCTCGGTTTTTACCTCTTCGATGCTTGTCTCCACCTGAATGTCGCTCTTCTCAAGTGTCCACACGCTGCCGCCCCAGGTATAGGGCTGTGTGAGTACATAATTCCAGGCGTTGGGGTTTACATACCAGGCTGATGTGCCATTACCGCATACAAAGGCAAGACCTTTGTTGCCTTGGTCGGTTGTTACCTCTTTTACGGTCCAGTCATACTCGCGGCCCACCATAACGGTCTGCTCGTTTGCTTCGGTGTCTATGTAGGCAGCCTCGCCGTTGGACTTGTTGTAGATGCGTACAGTGCCGTCGTTGTTCTTTATGAAGCTCCACAAGAAGGCGTTACTTGTGCCTCTGCCCTTTACGCCAACCTGTTTGTTGCTTGTGTTGAGCGCGGCATATTTGTCGGTGAAGTAGCCGTTGCGGATGTAGTAGTATGAGTTAAAGTCAATGGTGTCGGCAAGTGATGTGCGGGGCATCATCTGAAACTGGTGATAGAGTGCCACATAAGCGTTGTATTGCTGCTCGGTAACGGCGCCGGCCTCTACTGTTGCCTTGGCAGGGGTGATGACGCTGTTCTGCAAATATTCAAGTGCCTCGGGGGTTGGCTCTCCTGCTTTGCCGGGCTGTGCGGTGAGCACAATGAGCTCGCACTTCTTCACAAGGCCTGCAAGCTGGGCTGTGAAATCCTCCACCTCTACAATCTTCCAAGTTCCGTTGTAGCAGAGTGCTGCGTTGTCTCTTGTATATACATCGCCTGTGATGTTGGCGCTCAAGCGTTTTACGCTACCGGTCTCGGTTGCGCTGTAACCCTCTACGGCCGAGATTGTAACAACGCCGGGGATATATGTGAAGTCGCCTGTTGCAACGGTTGCCTTGTCAATTCTCACTGCTGTTCCGCCATTCTCAACCATCTTGGCTGCCTGGTTATAGGTTGGCATCTGCACTCCGGTGCCGTTGAAGAGGTTCTTCATTATGTAACCGCCATCGGTAGCAATAAACTGCCACAACTCTTCGGGCTCGGTCTGTGGGGTGTAGTGGAAACGTATGCCGTTGCCTTTGAGATACATTGTTGAGCCTTCGTACTGCTGGCGGAAATAGGTACAAGCCGAAACAATCTGATAGGTCTTGCCCTCTACCGGCTGTGTGATGGCTGCGCTCTTGTAGTTGGCGATAGCTTGCTGAATGGCTGTTGTCTCGCCACTGTTGAGTGCTGTCTGCAAAGCATCATATACATCTGCTGCGGGGTAGCCCACGCCACCACGGATGCTCTTTGCGAGAATGTCCTCTGCCTCCATTACAGCGCTCTCCTCGGCTGTGTACTCTGTTGGCTCGATGAAGTATTTTGCGTAGGCATAGTCGAGCAACTCAAAGATTTCATCGTGGCTCTGCAAGCGCTTGTAGAATGATGTCCAGTTCTTTTTGTTGTTGGGCAACCAACCAATCTCGGAGAGGGCAAGCATACGGGGTAGAAGCTGATACTCAACCTCTTTGATATCGTTTGTTGTCTCGGTCCACATATTACCCTGTACACCCAAAGCATATTCTTCTTTGCCGCTGAGTGCACCAAGTGGGTTAAGGCTGTATATCTCATCGAGTGTGTTCACACCCCAACCGCCATTGTAGGGCTCATCAACAGGGCGTTGGTTGTCATTGGCTTGCTGGAAGTCGAGATAGAGGTGGCTGTAGGGGGCAATGATTGACTTCATACCTCTCTCTGCTGCATTCTTCTCCTTGTTGCCAAGATTCCAAGCCATAATTACAGGCTTTGTCTTGTTGTTGTCGTTCCAGTTTGCCAAAAGCTCGTCCCAAACAATAATGTCTTTGTTGTATCCTTCCTTTAAGAAGATACCAAGCTCCTCAACCAACCAAGACTGTAGCTGGTGCACGCCGTCAAGACCGAGCTTTTTCACAAGGTCGAGACACTGTTGGTTTTTTGCCCACTGCTCTGTGGGGCACTCGTCGCCACCAATGTGGACATAGTCATAGGGGAATGTCTGGGCAATGTGTCCAAGAACGCACTTCAGGAATGTGATAACCTCCTCGTTGCCGATGTTCAATACATCGTGCGAGATGCCGCCATCAACGCGAACCTCGTACTCCTTTGTGGGGTCGCAGCTGAACTCGGGGTATGATGCAACGGCTGCCACCATATGGCCGGGAAGGTCAATCTCGGGGATAATTTCAATGTTGCGTGCCTTGGCATAATCAACAATCTCTTTCAAATCGTCGAGTGTGTAGTACATTCCACGGCCATACTCTGTGTCATCGTAGAAGTTCTGTCCGTCGGCATTGCTGAATGAGGCCTTGCGGATGGCACCCACCTCGGTGAGCTTGGGGTATTCGGGAATCTCTACACGCCAGCCCTGGTCGTCGGTCAAGTGCCAGTGGAAGCGGTTCATCTTGTAGAGTGTCATAATGTCGAGCACCTTCTTTACCTCGTCTTTGTTGAAGAAGTGGCGTGCGATGTCGAGCATATAACCGCGGTGTCCAAGCAGGGGCTGGTCGTTTATCTCAACAGCGGGGATTGTCCACTCTACATTGCTCTGCAACTCGCTTGCGAAGAATTCGCGTGGGAGCAATTGTGTGAGGGTCTGCAAGCCATAAAGGTGGCCGCCAAACTCCGATGCCTTTATTATGATTTGCTTGTCGCTTGTGGTCAATGTGTATCCCTCGGCAACAAGAGTGTTGTCTGTGCCAAACCATATTTCACCGTCGGCAGCAGCGTCGCCGGCCTCTTTCACCTGAAGGTTGATGCCGGCCGATGTGTTGAGCTGTGCAACGAATGCCTCGATGTGCTCTTTCATCTTCTCTCCCTTGTAGGCGATGGCAGTGAACTGTGATAGGTCGTATGCTCCCTCGCCTACAGTCATATTCAACGGCTGTGGGATTACTGAAATCTTGCCCATATTCTCAAACACTGCGGGCTCAACGAACTGAACGGTGTTGTTCTGGTCGCCATTGTCCCAAAGGCCTACGCCGCGGTTTTCATTGGGACCACCCCAAAGGTTCATTGAGATGCTTGTGTTGCCCTTTGGGTGAATCTCATAGCCGTTATTTGCGGCGTCGATGAAGAATTGGCTTACTCCGCTTGCATTTACAGCGGCTTTTACCATCTGGTTTTTGTTGGCAGAGCTAACAAAAAGAGTGTAGCCCTTCTTGTTTGTTAATGTGTAGCCGTTGGTCTCGTCGCCGGTTACCTTCCACAACTGTGCATCGCTGCCGGTCGCAGTTGATGTGGTGATTTGCGCATCTGCGGTCTCTGCTGTTATGGCATTGCCGCCGTTTTGAAACTGGATGAGATACCATTTGGTGTTCTCATCATTTGTGCTGATGGTTGGAAATCCTTGAGCAAGGATGTTCCCGATGCAGGTTAGCAGCATCGTTAGAAACAGGAATGTTTTTTTCATATTATGATAAATTGATGTTAGTGCTCTTTGTTGCACAGTTGTCTGTTTTTGCAAAATTAATAAAACTTTCTACATTAATATATATAAATGAAAAAATAATTGAATGAGAGGGCGTTGGTCTTGTGTTGTGTGGCGCCGGGTCGGTGGGCATTGGAGAAGGGGCGAGAGAGGTAGTAGGGTGTGATGTGAAATCTCATAGGGCATAGGCGTTGTCCAAGTGTGGCGCTCTTTTTTCAAAGAATTGTTGTCCGCGTATTTCGTTTGTAATAATATTTTACCAAATGCAGGGAGTGTGAGTGTTGTCGGTAATTACTTTTTTTGTATTTTTGCACAGTATTTATTAAAGATAACTTATGAGAATGATTAGATTTTATATTTTGATGCTGTTGGTGGCCTCTGTTGCACTGTCGTGTGGTGGTGGAGCCGGCAAGCCTGCAAAGGGTGGTGGGGATGTTGTTGAAAGGAAGCGTCCGCCTGTGCCCGAGAAGCCTAACAAGATTGTCTATTGGAATGCTAACAAGATTTTTCGCGACTTGAACGATACTCATCTGGCTGCGGCAAAAAAGATTGGAATTCAGCCGCTTGCAACACGCGAGGGTATAGAGTCTCCGTCGCGTCAGTTATTCCCGATAGAGGGTAAGAAGAAGCCTTATGTGGTTGATAAATTGACCCACTCGAGCCCTTTCTTGGTGAAGGAGGCTGCCGATTTGTTGTGTGATATCGGTTACAATTTTCAGGATTCGCTGCGCAACAAGCATCTGCCCGAGTATAGCGTGGTGGTTACATCGGTGTTGAGGACTGATGCCGATGTGAAGAGCCTTTCAAAGAGGAATGTGAATGCATCGAAGAGGTCGGTGCACTGCTATGGAACAACGGTCGATATCTCCTATGTCCGCTATGTGAAGCACAACGAGAAAGCTCCCGATGCACGCGAGGTGGACCTTAAGGCTGTGCTCACCGAGGTGCTGCGGGATTTGAGGAACGATGGCCGTTGCTATGTGAAGTATGAGATTAAGCAGGGTTGCTTCCACATTACGGCAAGAGGAAAATGAGACCTCTTTTTGGATAACACAAGCGGTCGGCACGTGTGCCGACCGCTTGTGTTAATATACTGATAATGATTTAAAAAAGCTCGTCTCGCTGAAGATATGCTATAATGTCGCCTCTATTGACGTGGTCGCCCTGTTTGGCGCATATTTCCACTACACGTCCACCCAAGCCTGTGGCTACGGGTTGCAGTTCGCCCCACGGGGTGATGATGGTGCAGAATAGCTCATCGGCAGTGTATTTGCGTCCTATGGCGGGTGCCTGTGAAACGCCTTCTACAACAATTTCCCACACAATCTGTCCCTTTTCGGGAGCTACAATCGGGTCGGCTTTGGCGTGCTTGATAGCCTTGATTTCCTCAATGCTCACGCCCTTGCTTGCCATTTCGTTATCCTTAGCCTTCTCAATGTCGGCAAGAAAACGCTCCTTGGCAACGCCGCTTCTGTAGTCGCGGTATTGACGGTCGTGCATTGCAAATTCCCAAAGCTCTTCATCATCCTCTCCTGCGTCCCAGCCAAGTTCCTGCATCTCTTTGCGGTACTTGTCAAGCTCGTCGGGGTAGAAACTCTGTGGGTCGGCAGTGGTGAACTCATAGCCTTTCTCTTTGGCCAGCTCAATGATTTCTGGCGCTACCTCGCCGGGCAGACGGCCGCTCTTGCCAAGAATCATACCCCACATACTCTCATCCATTCGGCTGAAACGGGGCTCGTCCTGTGCCTTGGAGAGCAGGTTCATCAGTGCAATGTTCTTCACATATTGGCTGAATGGGGTTACGAGTGGGGGATAACCTACGCGCGGCCACACGTATGCAACTTCGTTGAAGAGTTCCACCATAAGCTCATCGAGTGTGTATGTGGGCTTGCCCTTGCCCTGCAGAATGCCGTTTATGCCTTTGTGAACTCCGGCAAGGTCGGACATCATTGAACCCATCATTCCGCCGGGAAGACCGCTTGTGAGCAATAGCGAACTCATTAGTTTGTTGTTCTTGTCCATAAAAATGCCCATCCACTCATCTATGAATTGCTGCGTTAAGGTGCGCACTTTCATATATGCGTTCATATTGATTTCAGGCACTTTAAACCCTGCATCTTTGAGCATTGCTTGAACGCTGATGATATCGGGGTGTACCTTTCCCCAAGAGAGTGGCTCCACGGCTGTGTCAATTATGTCGCAACCGTTTTTGCACACCTCGAGGATTGATGCCATTGAGAGGCCCGGGCCGCTGTGTCCGTGGTACTGTATGATAATTTCGGGATGCTTCTCCTTTATGCTCTTTGTCAGGCGGCCAAGGAAAGCCGGGCGGCCTATGCCGGCCATATCTTTGAGGCAGATTTCTGTGGCACCGGCCTCAATAAGCTCATCGGCAATGCTGCTGTAGTATTCCACAGTGTGGATTGGAGATGATGTTATGCAGAGTGTTGCCTGGGGTATCATTCCGGCCTCGAGGGCATATTTTATTGAAGGTATGATGTTGCGGGTGTCGTTCAGGCCGCAGAAAATGCGTGTTATATCTACTCCCTGTGCCTTTTTTACCTTATACATAAGACGACGCACGTCGGCCGGAACAGGAAACATACGCAGCGCATTGAGGGCACGGTCGAGCATATGTGTCTGTATGCCTGCTGCGTTGAAATGTTTGGTGAAACTTCTGACAGCCTTGTTGGGGTTTTCTCCCGCCATAAGGTTTACCTGCTCAAAAGCACCTCCATTGGTCTCTATTCTTGAAAAACATCCCATTTCAATGATTGCCGGGGCAACCTTCTCCAGCTGCTCGGCCAGAGGCTGGAATTTACCCGATGACTGGAACATATCGCGGTAAACCAGACTGAATTTGATCTCTTTTTCCATAATGGTGTTTGTAATTTGTGGGGTAGCGGTGCTGCCTCTGTGGGTTTATGCTATAAGTTTTCTTTGCTCTTTAAACGTGTGCCTGTGTGGCACTGTTGCTATGTGCAAAGTTAGTCTCTTTGTGTTTAAAACCTAATTTTTTGTCCACTATTTTATATTTTTTTTGAATGTTGTTGCCGCTTTGTAAAAAAGGTTTTGTTCAAGTATTGGTTTGCCCTCCCTTCTTCTTTCCGGCCTGGCGTTTTCTTCGTTTGGAAATGTTTGGTGTTTATGTGAAGGTGGTATATTGTTTCTCTTGTTTTTATGGGGTGAAATTCTTGTTCAAAATGTGCGCTAATTGTTGTAAAATATGGTGAATGTACGATATTTTGATGTTTTTCGAGGTTTTTTGAGAAAATATTTCGCCACTATATTTATAATTTTACCACAAATAACCTATTTTTACCAATGCAACACCCTCTATAACTCACTTTTTAAGTATGTTTGAAATGTTTTGCGACCTTTGCATTGCAAACTCGTGAAAAAGGGCTATGTGTTTAGTGCGGAAGCCTTTGTTTATAGAGGGTGTGATTGATTTGCATTTTCATTACTAAAACATTTTTTTTATGAAGCATTATCTTTCTTATATAGAAGATGTGATGAAGAATGGCTGGGAGATGCCGGCCATAACAAACTATGGAGCGAATACTTTGAGAAATTGTGATATAGCTGCCAATATTGAAAGGCTGCATATCCTTTTTGAGAAATATGGCGTTAAGAAGGGTGAGAATATTGCCATTTGTGCCCGCAATTCGGCCGAGTGGTGCGTGGCGTTTCTTGCAATCAGTTCATACGAGGCTGTTGCAGTGCCTCTGCTTGCCGATTTTCTTCCCGATAACATTGTGAAATTGACAGGTCTGTCTGATAGCAAAATGCTGTTCGTGGACCAGAGTGTGTATAAAGCGCTTACACGTGAAGGGCTTGAGGAGAAATTTACGGGCAACGATGCTTTTATCGGCTTGTTCGATATTGTAACTTATGAATGTTTGAATAGTTACAATAAAACGGTTGATGTTAAAGTTGAAGATATTGACAAGGCTTTTGCACTCAAATATCCTAATGGATTGAGTGCCCAGAGCTACTCTCTTTCAAAGGGAGACCTTGAGGAACTTAATGTGATAAGTTATACATCCGGCACCAGCAGCACTCCCAAAGGTGTTATGCTGCCTGCAAAGTCTCTCTCGGCCAATGTGGAGATAGCACGCAAACTTGTTCCTGTGGCTGTAAATGAGCCGGGAACAACTCTCTCTATTCTGCCATTGGCTCACATCTTTGGTCTTGCCTTCGATTTCCTTCTCCTTTATGGCTGTGGCTGCCACATCCATATCTTCACCGAGAAACCTGTGCCTGTGCGTTTGCTTAAAGCATTGTCTGAAGTAAAACCATTTATCTTCTTGACTGTTCCAATGTTAGTGGAGAAGATTTTTAGGGCAAAAGTTATCCCCACACTCAATAAGCCGGTTATGAAGTTTCTCACTGCAATACCCGGTGTGCGCAGGATTATCTTTAACAAGGTTTGCTCAAAGATTATAGATACTTTCGGTGGTAATCTGAGTCGTGCCGGTTTCTTTATTGGCGGTGCTGCAATCAGCAACGATGTCGATAGGGTGATGAAGAGGATTAGAATACCCTATGCTGTGGGTTATGGAATGACAGAGTGCGGTCCGCTCATCAGTTATGTGGCATCGGCGCACCCAACGATTGATGACGCGGGTGGCGTTGCAGGTCCCACAATAGAGCTCCGAATAGATTCGGACAAGCCTGCAAAGGTGCCAGGTGAGATTCAGGTGCGTGGTGCGGTGGTTACCACAGGATATTACAAGAACGAAGAGGCTACAAATGCTTCATTTACAAGTGATGGCTGGTTGAAGACCGGTGATATGGGTACTCAGGACAGAAATGGCACTGTGTATATCAAGGGCCGTTGCAAGAATATGATTCTCACCGCCAGTGGACAGAATATCTACCCCGAGGAGATTGAGGACCTTATCAATCAGTTGCCTTATGTGGTTGAGAGTCTTGTTGTGGGTCGCAATCACGCTCTTGTTGCACTTGTTGTGGTTGATTATGATGCAATGAAAGCTGCCGGCATCTCAGCCGATAAGGCCCAGGAAATTGTTGAGGGTAATGTGTTTGCCTTGAATGCTAAATTGCCTTCATATAGCCAAATTGCGCGTTGCGAGCTAAGGAAAGAGCAGTTTGAAAAGACACCTAAGCTCAGTATCAAGCGCTTTATGTATACTTGAAAATTTATTTGATTGTGATTGATTTGATGTTCCAAGGCGCTATCTCCTTGTGAATAACGCCTTGGAACTGTTTTTGAGAATTAAGATTGTGAAAAAGTGTTAAAGCATTGTCCTTTTTGTACATTGTGATATTATTTAACGGCATATTTATAGTTAATGGGCAGAAAAAGCATTGTTTTTAACTTTTTTATTTAAAAAATTTGTAGAAATAAACACGGATTTGATGGCGCGCTGAGTTGCTTAAAGAAATCCATAACAAACTAAAATATGATACATTTTGTTAGTCTATTCAACGATTCTGTAAAATCGAACTGGTGTGAGCCTGCTGTAACCAATTTTGGCGGTGTTACCTACACCTATGGTCAGATGGCCGAGTCTATAGCCAAATATCATATCCTCTTCAGTGAGGCAGGTATAAAGAAAGGCGACAAGGTTGCTCTTTATGCCCGCAACTCGGCCGAGTGGGTAATTGCATACTTTGCTACACTCACATACGAGGCTGTTACAGTGCCTTTCCTTCCCGATTTTATTCCGGCGGCTGTTGCCGAGCTTGGCTCGTTCTCGGAGTGTAAGTTGCTCATCGCTGATGATATTGCAATCAATGGCTTGAAGGAGAATCCCAAGAATATTGCCTTGCTTGAATCTACCGAAGGCTTTGCAGGTATTTTGAATGTTAAGGATATCAGTTTGGAGCGTGCTACGATAAAGGCGTTGGCAGAGGCTCACAATGCGCTTGATGCTCATTTTAATAAGCTCTATCCCAATGGTCTCACAGCGGATGTTGTGAACTATTATAAGGAGGAGCGTGATATGGAGGCTATTGTTGAAATCAGCTTCACATCGGGTACTACCAGCGCCAAGTCAAAGGGTGTTGTGTTGCCTGCGCGTTCTCTGTCGGTGAACCTCGAGTTTGCCCGCCGAGAAATTCCTCTTGTGAAGGGTGGACACATCTTTGCAATTCTTCCTATGGCGCATATGTTTGGCCAGACATTTGATGTGTTGTTCCCATTGTCGGGTGGCAGCCACGTGTTTGTGATGCCCGGCAAGCCCACTCCTGCGCGTCTGCTTGGCGGTCTTGGTGCCGTGAAGCCTTTTATGTTCCTCACAGTGCCTATGGTTATTGAGAAGATTTTCAAGTCTAAGGTGTTCCCTGCTACACGCAAGTTTCCTGCCAACTTGTTACTCAAGGTGCCCGGTCTCGACAAGATTGTGCTCAATAAGATTAAGAAGTCGTTGCTCACTGCGTTTGGCAATGGTTTCACAACTGGTTTGATTCTTGGTGGTGCAGCTCTTAACCGCGAGGTTGAGGATTTGCTCAAGAGAATGAAATTCCCATATTCGGTGGGTTATGGTATGACCGAGTGTGGTCCGCTTATCTCTTACTGCGACAAGGCTCTTTTTGCAAAATATTCGTGTGGTAGAAAGGCCGACCCCATTGAGGTGCGCATCGATTCGGCCAATCCTCGCCGTGTTCTTGGTGAAATTCAGGTCAAGGGTGATGCCGTTATGCTTGGCTATTACAAGAACGAGGAGGCTACAGCTGCAACATTTACAAAGGATGGTTGGTTGAAGACCGGTGATATGGGTCTCATTGATGCCAAGGGTAATATCTTCATTAAGGGCCGTTGCAAGAATATGATTCTCACCGGTAGTGGTCAGAATATCTATCCCGAGGAGATTGAGGACAAGATAAACAACCTTCCCTATGTGATGGAGTCTCTGGTGGTTGGCCGCAATAATGCTCTTGTGGCTCTTGTGGTTGTGGACTATGAGAGCGGAAAGAAGGATGGACACTCTGATGCGGAATTGGAGAAACTGGTGAATGAGAGTGTGTTGGCTCTAAACCACGAGCTTGCAGCATATAGCAAGATTGGTTACACCGAGATACGTCGCGAGGCATTTGAGAAGACTCCTAAGCAGAGTATCAAGCGTTTTATGTATTCATAATCCATATCAGTGCTTTATTAATAATTAATAAGGTATCTTGTTCAAGAAAAAACGGAGGCTCGCGTCTCCGTTTTTTTCTGTTTTATAGTTATTCTTATTTATAATTTTTGTACTATTGCAACAGTATTGTGCTATACAGTATTAAAATTGTTGCACAAATGGGTGTATTTTGTGCAGAAAATTTTGTTCTTTTAAAAAAAATACAGAAATTTGCAGCAGAAAATCAATCACACAATCAAATAACTACTATGAGACATTTTGTAAGCTACTTTAACGATGCAGTAAAAAAGTATTGGGAGCTGCCTGCTGTTACCAATTTTGGCAAGGAGACCTACACTTATGGACAAATGGCAGAAAACATCGCAAAGTACCACATTCTGTTCAATGAAGCCGGTATTTCCAAAGGTGATAAGGTGGCGCTTTATGCCCGCAATTCAGCAGAATGGGTTATCGCATACTTTGCAACACTGACTTATGATGCTGTTGTTGTTCCTTTCCTTCCCGATTTTATACCTGCAGCTGTTGCCGAGCTTGCCTCGTTCTCCGAGTGTAAGCTTCTTATTGCCGATGATATTGCAATAAACGGCCTTAAAGAGGATGAGAAACATTTTAAGACTCTCGAGGCTACAGCCGGCTTTGTGGGTGTGATTAATATCAAAGGAATGGATGTTGTATATGCAGCAGATGACAAGTTGGCGAATATTGTAGAAAATATTGATAAATCACTCTCTTCGCTCTATCCTTCCGGTATTTCGGCTGCAGATATCAACTATTACGAGGAGGAGCGCGACCTTGAGGCTGTTGTTGAAATTAGCTTTACATCGGGTACCACAAGCGCCACTTCAAAGGGTGTTGTGTTGCCGGCACGTTCACTATCGGCTAACCTTGAGTTTGGTTACAGAGAGATATCACAGTGCGCAGGCGGACATATTTTTGCAATTCTTCCTATGGCGCATATGTTTGGCCAGGCATTTGATGTGCTCTTCCCAATGACAAGCGGTTGTCATCTGTTTGTGATGCCCGGCAAACCCACTCCTGCACGTCTTATCGGCGGCCTTGGCACAGTGAAGCCTTTTATGTTCCTTACAGTGCCTATGGTTATTGAGAAAATCTTTAAATCAAAGGTGTTCCCCGTTATACGCAAGTATCCCGCAAAGTTGCTCCTCAAGTTGCCTTTGCTCGATAGAATTGTTCTCAATAAGATAAGGAAATCGCTGCTTACAGCATTTGGCGACAGTTTTACAATTGGTGTAATTATTGGTGGTGCTGCCCTTAACCGCGAGATTGAGGATTTGCTCAAGCGAATGAAGTTCCCCTACACTGTAGGATATGGAATGACAGAGTGTGGCCCCATTATCTCTTACCGCGACAAGAGTGAGTATGCCAAGTACTCTTGCGGTGCCAATGTGGGTTCTGTAGATATACGCATCGATTCGGCCAATCCTCGCCGTGTTCTTGGTGAAATTCAGGTCAAGGGTGATGCCGTTATGCTTGGCTACTATAAGAATGAGGAGGCCACAGCTGCTGCTTTCACTGCCGATGGCTGGTTGAGAACCGGTGATATGGGTGTGTTTGACAATCAGGGCAACCTTTATATAAAGGGCCGTTGCAAGAATATGATTTTGACAGCAAGCGGACAGAATATCTATCCCGAGGAGATTGAGGATAAGATAAACAACCTTCCCTATGTGTTGGAGTCTTTGGTTGTTGGCCGCAAGAATGCACTTGTTGCGCTTGTTGTTGCTGATTATGATGCAGCAAAAAAGGATGGTATTCAGGAGGCTGACCTAGAGAAGCTTGTGAATGATAATGTTCTTGCTCTTAACCCCGAGCTTGCGGCATATAGCAAGATTGGTTACACCGAGATACGTCGCGAAGCTTTTGAAAAGACACCAAAGCAGAGTATAAGAAGATTCTTGTATTCGTAAAGAATATTTACCGTGAGTTTAAAGCCGTTCCATTATGTGGAGCGGCTTTTCTTTTTCAATTCCTGTCTATTTGCGAAATATATAGTGCTTTATGTTGGGACAAACTTGGGAATAGTGGTATCTTTGCAAGCAAAAGTTGATTGGAATATGAAGATTACCGTAATACAGCAGGATATTGCCTGGAAGGATGTTGAGACAAACATTGCGCGCCTTGAGAAACTTGTTGCCGATGCCGACAGCGCCGATCTCTATCTTTTCCCCGAGATGTGTTCAACAGGTTTTTGTATGGAGTCCCGGGGAATTGCCGAGGAAGTTGATGGCCCCACGGTGCAGGCAATGAAGCGCCTTGCCGTGGAGCGTGATGCTGCTATGGCTGTGCCGGTGATGACTCACGAAGGTGGGAGATATTACAATCGCATATATTTTATTACCCCCGATGGCGTGCAGGGGCATTATGACAAATGTAACCTTTTCGAGTATAGCGGCGAGGATAGGGTGTTCACTCCCGGCGAGAAGAAGGTTATATGGGAGTGGAGGGGTGTGCGTCTGCGCCCTGCCATCTGTTACGATTTGCGTTTCCCTGTTTTTATGCATAACGAGGGCGATTATGATGTGCTGCTCATTTCGGCTAATTTCCCCGATAGTCGTTTGCTTGCCTGGGACACCCTTGTGCGTGCACGTGCAATAGAGAATATGTGTTATGTTGTTGCAAGCAACCGCGTGGGGTGTGATGAGTATGGCACCTACAAAGGGCACAGTGTCATTATTGCGCCCTATGGCGATATAGTTGGCAGTTGCCCCGATGGTGAGCAGGGGAGTGCGACGGTGGAGCTCGATGCCGAAATGCTTGCCAAAATGCGCGTTATGCACGCACTTCTATAAGGTGCATTTTTTTTTGAGATGGCTGTGCTTGCCGTGAAACATCAAGCAGGCATATTGTTCCTTTTTTCTTATTTTTCGGCCTCTACAATGGTGTCATAGGAGGGAATCTCCTGCAGGAAGGTGAAGCTTTGTTTCTCGTAGTTCATCTTGCAACAATAGTGTTGAAGGCCGTTGCTGATGATGAGATAATCGACGCGAAGTGTCAGGTTATAGCGGGAGATTTGTGCAAACACCTCCTTTGTTATCTTCACTGTTGGAGCCTTGTATTCTATTATGGCTCGTGGACGCAGGGCTTTGTCATAGATAACTGTGTCGCAACGGCGCTTCATTCCATTGAGTGTTATTGCCACTTCGTTGCTCATCAGTGCGGCAGGGTAGGCTTTGTGGTTCAGCAGGAAGTTTACAAAATGTTGCCTCACCCACTCTTCGGGAGTGAGTGCTACAAAACTTTTGCGCAGAGGGTCAAGAATTTGTTGTTTCCCCTCATTTTCCCGCAATTTTATTTCGTATCGTGGCAAATTTAAAGCTAACATTTTGTATCTTTGCATTTTGTGCAAAAATACAAAATATTGGCGTAATATTGCGTCTAAAGTGGGAAAATATGGCTAAATATACATACGAAACAATAATGTCGGAGTTGCGCTCCGGGGTCTACAGGCCCGTCTACTACCTTATGGGCGAGGAGGGTTACTTCTCGGACAAGATTGCCGATTATATAATCGCTAATGCCCTCACCGAGGATGAGCGCGATTTTAACCTGACTGTATATTATGGCCTGGATACAGACATCGATACCGTTATCACTGCTGCCAAGCGCTTCCCGATGATGGCCGAACGTCAGGTGGTTGTGGTTAAGGAGGCGCAGATGTTGAAGAATATCGACAATCTGCACTACTATCTGCAACAGCCGCAGCAAACTACCGTTCTTGTCTTTATACACAAGAACGGCTCCATCGACAAGCGCAAGAAGGTTGCAACAGAGCTCGACCGCAATGGGGTGGTGCTCGATAGCAAGAAGATGCGCGAGGACCAGCTCCCTGCCTTCATAACAGCGTGCTTGCGCGAGAAAGGGCTCGAGGCTGATGCAAAATCGTTGCTTATGATGCGTGAGTCCATTGGTGCCGACCTTGCCCGCATAGCAGGTGAGGTGGAGAAACTTGCAATTGCGCTGCCGTCAGGCACAAAGGCTGTAACTCCCGAACTTGTTGAGGAGCACATTGGAATAAGCAAGGAGTATAACAACTTTGAGTTGCAGAATGCCATAGTGAACAAGGATGTTTACAAGGCAAACAAAATAATAAACTACTTTGCCCAAAATCCCAAGAAGAACCCGATACAGATGACATTGGCGTTGCTATTTGGCTTTTTCAGCAATGTGATGATGAGTTATTATGCTCCCGACAAGAGCGAGCGCGGCGTTTCGGAATTCCTTGGTCAGCGTTGGGGCGTGGGCGACTATATAAAGGCTATGCGCAACTACAGGGCAATGCACGTTATGGAGATTTTGCACCTCATACGCCTTGCCGATGCGCAGTCAAAGGGTGCCGAAGGCCCGCAGATGCCCGATAGTGAGATAATGCGTGAGTTGCTGTATAAGATTTTGCACTAAAAGAGGAATGATGGGCATTTACAAAGCATTGCTTATTGGTGTATTCTTGTTATTGGCCGGTGCCTGTTCCAACGGTAACGAGGAGCTCCTTGATGCAAATCCCGGTTATACGGCTGTACAGCAAAAGGCTCTTGAAATTCTTGACGGTGTATGGGTGTCGGATGAGGTGAAGATGGTTGTTGAAATGGGGGAGCAGCTATTCTCGGCGGTTGTGCTACCTTCCGATACAATTGTTTTCTTGTCAAAATTCCACTCTCCTCAAACATTCTATGCCTACGACTATCTTCAAGGCAAGGATGTAGAAAACTTTGTGGCCTGTGGAATGTGTGAGTTCCGTTCCGGCAACTCTATTGCCGGTGTTGAGCGCGATTGTTATTTTGACGTCTCTCCAAGTGGCGATGCCTTGTCTGTCTACGGCGTAGAGAAAGAGACGCTTGTGAGGAGATATGATTTGCGTGTGGAGAGCGAGAGCCGTTTCTATGCCGGCACCTACAGTGGTGTCCCGGTATATTTTAACAGGCAATGAATTTGAAAAATTTTGAACTATGATAAATATAAATCTCGATGGTTCAACCATCACATTTGAACAAGACGGCAAGCTCTCCTTTAACGAGGAGGCGCACCGTTACTCTCTCAACGGGGTGGAGTTCCGCTCTGTGAGTAACATTGTGGGAATGTTCTTTAAGGAGTTTGACGCCTTGGCAATGAGTTTAAAGAAGTGTTATGGCAACGAGCTCGAGGCAGCCAAGCTGCGCGAGGTGTGGGAGTCCAAGGGTGCTGTGGCAAGCCAGGCCGGCACTTTCCTTCACAAGCAGATTGAGGATTATCTCAATGGCAAGCAAACGCCCGACCTCCTGTGCGATGTGTGCTACAAAGGTAACTATGTGAAGGTTGCTCAGGCAATAGATATTTCGCGTGAGTGGAGCTATTTCAAGGCCTTTGAACGCGATGTAACCTTTCAGCCCTTCCGCACCGAATGGCGTGTCTTTGATGCCGATGCACGTATGGCCGGAACTCTCGATTTTGTGTGCAAGTGCAGCGACGGCACCTATGAAATATATGACTGGAAGCGCAGCAATAAAATAGACCCCAATGAACGCAACCGTTGGGCTAACGGCTTGAATGGGCTTGAGCACTTGACCGACACTTCATATATTCACTACTGCTTGCAGCAAAATCTCTACCGTTATATGCTGGAGAAGAACTATAGAATAAAGGTGAGCCGTATGAATCTTGTGGTGCTGCATCCCGAGCTTCCCTGCTACAGGGTGGTGGCTATTCCCCCAATGGAGCGTGAGGTGGCGCACATAATAAGGAAGATAAGTTAAGTTTCATTGAATAGCGAAACAGCTCTTTCAATTCAAAAAACAATATAGGGTGGTCCTGGACCACCCTATATTCTTATATTCAATTGGGAAGTGTTACTTCATCAGCTCAATGCTGCGCTTTACAAAGTTGTTGAGCGCCTCGCCTGTGAGCATATTGTTCTGCAACAAGGTTATGTCGATGAGCTGTTTCACAATGCAGTCGCCGGCGGCATATTGTGCAAGGATGCCCTCTTTCTCGCTCTTTATTGCTGTGAGCTCCTTTTCAACCTCGAACATCTCGTCCTTTTCGCTTTGAGCAACATCCTCTTCCTTCTTTCCGCTGCGCGCGTCATAGAGTGCCTTGCGGCGGCTCTCAAGCGACTCGCTCTTGGCATTTAGCGGCTCCAGCTTGTTGGCGCAACTGCTCTCGGCATTCTCAAGCACACGCTTTATCAAGGGGTGCTCCTCGTTGAGCAGCAGGGTATACATATCGGGCATATCGCCATAGAATGACATTCCACTCTGAATGGCTGCCATCTCCTTCATACGGCGCATATATTCGGCCTGTGTAATCATTACGGGAGCACCATTTTCGCCCATAGCCTGTGTCATAACGGTAAACTCCTTCTTCTCCATCTTGGGCAGTTGGCTCTCGAATACACCGGTGAGCACTTCGCGTTTCGCAGCAGCAAGGGTGCTGGCTTTCTGCTCCTCTTTCACAATGAGATTTTCAACAGTGTCGCTATCAACGCGTGTGAGGCGTGTCTTTTCAAACTTCTGCTCAAGCAGGCTTATGAGTGCAACGTCCAATTGTCCGTCCATCTGCAGCACGTTGTAGCCCTTGTTCTTGGCGTTGTCGATGAAGCTGAACTCCTTCTCCTTGTCGTTGGAGTAGAGGTATATGATGTTGCCCTCCTTATTGGTTTGCT
Organism: Bacteroidaceae bacterium; assembly: GCA_045654645.1. GTDB lineage: Bacteria > Bacteroidota > Bacteroidia > Bacteroidales > Bacteroidaceae > HGM04593. The sequence continues at coordinate 47,915 of JAZONR010000057.1, read as the reverse complement.
CGGCTGCTACAAGGTTCTTGTACTCCTCATAGGTGTATTTGTTTCCGTCGGTATCCTGCAACAGGGCAAATTTGTTTGCCTTGTCATAGAAATCCTCCTCGGTGAGCATACCATAGTGGATGAAAATCTTAAGGTCGTTCCACTTCTCTTCAAACTCCTTGCGGTCGTTCTTGAAGATTTGCTGCAGGCGGTCCGATACCTTCTTTGATATATATGTAGAGATTTTCTTCACATTTGAATCGCTCTGCAGATATGAACGCGACACGTTCAGTGGAATATCGGGTGAGTCAATGACACCGTGCATCAGTGTGAGGAAGTCGGGTACAATGCCTTCAACCTCATCTGTTACATACACCTGGTTGCAGAAGAGGTGGATTTTGTTCTTTTGCAGCTCGAGATTGCTTTTTACCTTGGGGAAATAGAGCACGCCGGTGAGGTGGAAGGGGAAATCCACGTTCAGGTGAATCCAGAAGAGGGGCTCGTCGCTCATTGGGTAGAGCTTGCGGTAGAACTCCTTGTAGTCCTCGTCTTTGAGGTCGCTGGGCTTGCGTGTCCACAGCGGGGTGGTGTCGTTGATGATGTTGTCCTCTTCGGTATCTACCTGCTTGCCCTCTTTCCACTCCTTCTTCTTGCCAAAAGCTATTTCAACAGGAAGGAAACGGCAGTATTTGTTTAGAATTCCGCTAATGCGGCTCTCGCTGAGAAACTCTTTGCTCTCCTCATCGATATACATTATTATATCTGTTCCGCGCTCTGCCTTTTCGGTCTCTTCGAGTGTATATTCGGGGCTTCCGTCGCAGCTCCATTTTACGGCCTGTGCGCCGTCGCGGTAGGACTTTGTAACAATCTCAACCTTTTTAGATACCATAAAGGCCGAGTAGAAACCCAATCCAAAATGACCGATGATGCTGTTGGCTGTGTCCTTGTACTTCTCCAGGAAATCAGTAGCTCCCGAGAGGGCTATCTGGTTGATATATTTCTCAATCTCCTCGGCGGTGAGTCCAATGCCGTTGTCGCTCACAGTGATGGTCTCTGTGCCCAGTGTTACCCTCACGCGGGGGGTACCAAGCTCGCCCTTGAACTCGCCCTTCTCATAGAGGGTTTTTAGTTTTTGTGTGGCGTCGATGGCGTTGGATACAATCTCACGAAGGAAAATCTCGTGGTCGCTATACAAGAATTTCTTTATTACGGGGAAAATGTTTTCGGTTGTTACCCCAATGTTTCCTTTTTGCATATTGTTTATTTTTTAAGTTTATATTTGTTGGTGAATCGTCTTCATCTTATATAAAACAAAAAAAATGCCAGTTGTTCTGTGACTGACATTTTGGCAGATAATGAATGACTAAAAAGCGTATTACTGTGTTATGCTTCTCCTTTAAATCCTCATTTACCCAAGTAAACTGCGGTTTGAAGTAGTGCGCAGGCCTTAAAACAGCTCTTTTTATACTACCTCTAAAAAAAAGGAGCGACCCAATTTTGCTTTTGGGCCGCTCTCGTTGTGTCATTATCTTTTCACTTCAAATTTCAGTTTATCTTCTCCTGCTGCAACAACTATATTGTCGCCCGGTTGCAATGCTCCGTCGAGCAGCAGTTCCGATATTTCATCCTCAACATAGCTCTGAAGGGCTCGTTTCAATGGACGTGCGCCATATTGTATGTCATAGCCCTTTTCGGCAAGGAACTGCTTGGCTTCTGTTGTAAGCTCAATGCTGTAGCCAAGCTCGGTGATGCGCTTCACAATTTGTGTGAGTTCAAGGTCCACAATGCTTGTGATGGCATCCTTGCCAAGCTGGTCAAAGTTTATTATCTCGTCGATGCGGTTGAGGAACTCGGGCGCAAAGCGTTTGTTGAGAGCCTTTTGTATTACGTCGCGCGAATACTCTTTGTTGCCCAGGCGTTCATCTTTGCCAAAGCCTATGCCGGCACCAAAGTCCTTGAGCTCGCGTGAGCCCACGTTCGAGGTCATTATGAGCACTGTGTTGCGGAAGTCTACCGTGCGGCCGTAGCTGTCGGTGAGGCGGCCTTCATCCATCACCTGCAGCAGAAGGTTGAACACATCGGTGTGTGCCTTCTCAATCTCATCGAGCAGTATGATGGAGTAGGGGCGGCGGCGAACACGCTCTGTGAGCTGGCCGCCCTCTTCATAGCCTACATAGCCCGGAGGGGCGCCTACAAGGCGCGACACTGTGAATTTCTCCATATATTCGCTCATATCTATGCGTATGAGGGCATCGGCGCTGCCAAACATAAACTTGGCAAGTTCCTTGGCAAGCAGTGTCTTGCCCACGCCGGTGGGGCCCAGGAACATAAATGTGCCAATGGGCTTGTTGGGGTTTTGCAGTCCCACGCGGCTGCGCTGAATAGCCTTTGTGAGCTTCTCTATTGCAGTCTCTTGGGCAATAACCTTGCTTGTGAGCTCGTTGCGCATTCCCTTGAGGCGTGTCCACTCATCTTGCTGCATACGCTGCATTGGCACACCCGAAATCATTGACACCACGCGGGCAATCTCCTCCTCGCCCACCGTTTGGCGGCTGTTGGAAAGGCTCTTTTCCCACTCCTCTTTCATTTGGGTGAGTTCGGCCTGCAGTGTCTTCTCGCGGTCGCGCAGATTGGCTGCCTCTTCAAAGTCCTGGCGCTTTACGGCGGCATTCTTCTCGCCGTTCACTTTGGCAATGAGCTCTTCTTGGTCGCTAATCTCCTTGGGCACCACAATGTTGGTTATGTGCATACGGGCTCCTGCCTCATCCATTGCGTCAATGGCTTTGTCGGGGAAGCAACGGTCGGTTATGTAGCGGTCGGTTAGTTTTACACACGCAAGCAGTGCTTCATCGGTGTAGATTACATTGTGGTGGTCTTCGTAGCGCTCCTTTATGTTCTTCAGTATTGTGTATGTATCCTCGTTGGATGTGGGCTCGACAAGCACTTTTTGGAAACGACGTTCAAGGGCACCGTCCTTCTCAATTGTCTTGCGATACTCATCAACGGTTGTTGCACCTATGCACTGTATGGCGCCACGCGCAAGCGAGGGCTTTAGAATGTTGGCTGCGTCCATTGAGCCGGGAGTTGAGCCTGCACCAACGATGGTGTGTATCTCATCTATGAAGATGATTATGTTGGGGTTGCTCTCCAACTCGTTGATGATGGCTTTCAGACGCTCCTCAAACTGTCCGCGGTATTTGGTGCCCGCTACTACAGCTGTCATATCGAGCGCCACTATGCGCTTGTCGAAGAGGGCGCGCGAGGTCTTACGCTCCACAATGCGCTGTGCAAGGCCCTCAACAATCGCCGATTTGCCCACACCGGGCTCGCCAATGAGAATGGGGTTGTTCTTCTTGCGGCGGCTCAATATCTGCGATATTCGTTCTATCTCCTTTTCGCGGCCTACAACGGGGTCGAGCTTGCCCTCGGCTGCAGCCTTTGTCATATCTACGCCAAAGTTGTCGAGCACAGGGGTGTCGTTCGATGGCTTGGCCTGCTGTGTGGTGCCAGTGTGTGCCTGGTGTGGAGCGCCCGGAAGGGTCTCTTCATCATCATCCTGGTCGGTGTAGCCAAAGCCGTTTGTGGGGCCGTTGTTTGTGTCGGGCTTCTTCGACTTTATGGCATCGAGCACCTTGTTATATGTGGCATCGTTGGCCTCCAGTATGTCGGCTGCAAGGTTGTTCCTCTCCTTCAGGATACCAAGCAGCAGATGCTCGGTGTCGGCAAAGGTCTTGAGTGCACGCGCCTCAAGGGTGGTGAAGCGCAGTATTCTTGCTGTGCTGAGGCTCATCTCAACATCATCGCTAAAGGGCCTCTCCATTGTTGTTGCGTCGATTGTGCGCTCTTCAATGATGCGCTTTATCTCCATCACGTCAATTTCCATACTGCTGAGTATCTCCACAGCGCAGCACTTCTCCTTGCGTATGATTCCCAGCAGCAGGTGCTCGGGATTTATTGTTCTGCTGCGCAGGCGGGTTGCCTCCTCCTTGCTCAGCGTGAGTATTTCCGATATCTTTTGCGAAAATTCGTTGCTCATATCTTTCTCCTCCTAATTAACATCTTGTGAATAATCGTGTGCGGCCTCTTTTTCTTAGCCGGTTGCGAAGTTAATCTATAAAAAAGCTACCGGGAGTAACTTTTTACATAAAGTTTCTTACAAAAAGCGTGCCAAACTATTAAATATTATGAAAATAATTGTATTGTGTGAACAAAATGTTGCTCAAAGCGGCAAAAATGGCGTGCAAAAGGGGTTGAGTGGCAGATTGTTGCTGACATAAGTGGTAAATGTTACGGCACAACGCAGTGCCATTGCTTCTAAAATAGATGTCTCTTTAAAATATGGTACTGTTTTGTGCTGTTAATCGGCATTTTTTAGTAATTTTGCATCTTGTAGTGCTGTGCGCTTTGGCGCGTGGCTGAATTGTGATTGAATAACGTAAAATTAAAAGTATAGAGATGTTTAGAACAAAGACTTGTGGCGAACTTAGGTTGGCCGATGTTAATACAACAGTTACCTTGAGTGGTTGGGTGCAGCGTGCCCGCAAGATGGGTGGTATGACCTTTGTAGACCTGCGCGACCGTTATGGTATTACACAGCTGGTGTTCAGCGAGGATGCAAATGCCGAGCTTTGCGAGAAAGCTTCACATCTTGGCCGTGAGTTTGTCATTCAGGCAACGGGTGTGGTTAGCGAGCGTCAGAGCAAAAATGCCAATATCCCCACCGGCGACATTGAGATAATCGTTAATGAGCTCAATATCCTTAACGAGGCTGCCACACCTCCTTTCACCATTGAGGATAACACCGACGGTGGTGATGACATACGTATGAAGTATCGTTATCTCGACCTGCGTCGTGGTGCTGTGCGCCGCAACCTTGAGTTGCGCCACCAGATGACGATGGAGGTGCGTCGCTATCTCGACTCAATGAACTTCATCGAGGTTGAGACTCCAATGCTCATCGCATCAACCCCCGAGGGTGCACGCGACTTTGTTGTCCCTTCGCGTATGAATCCCGGTCAGTTCTATGCCCTGCCACAGAGCCCGCAGCTCTTCAAGCAGCTGTTGATGGTGTCGGGCTTCGACCGCTATTTCCAGATAGTAAAATGTTTCCGCGATGAGGACCTGCGTGCCGACCGTCAGCCCGAGTTTACACAAATAGACTGCGAGATGAGCTTTGTTGAGCAGGAGGATGTAATCTCACTCTTCGAGGGTATGGCAAAGCACCTCTTTAAAACCATTCGCGGTGTTGAGCTCCAGGGACAGTTCCCCCGTATGACTTGGCACGATGCGATGAAGTACTATGGCTGCGACAAGCCCGATACCCGTTTCGAGATGAAGTTTGTGGAGCTTATGGACATTATGAAAGGCCACGGTTTCCCTGTGTTCGACAGTGCCGAGTACATCGGTGGTATCTGCGCCAAGGGTGCCGCAACCTACACACGCAAGCAGCTCGATGCACTCACCGACTTTGTGCGCCGTCCACAGATTGGTGCAAAGGGTATGGTCTATGCCCGCGTTGAGGCTGACGGCACAGTGAAATCGAGCGTAGATAAATTCTATACCCAAGAGGTTCTTCAGGCAATGAAGGCTGCCTTCGATGCCGAGCCGGGCGACCTCATCCTCATCCTCAGTGGCGATGACGCAATGAAAACTCGCAAACAGCTGTGCGAGCTCCGTTTGGAGGTTGGTAACCAGCTTGGCCTGCGCGACAAGAACAAGTTCTCTTGCCTGTGGGTTGTTGATTTCCCGCTCTTCGAGTATAGCGAAGAGGAGGGCCGTTATATGGCAATGCACCATCCCTTCACATCGCCAAAGCCCGAGGATATTCCTCTCTTGGACACCGATATGGGCGCAGTTCGTGCCAACGCCTACGATATGATTATCAACGGCGTTGAGGTTGGCGGTGGCTCAATCCGTATCTACGACAGCGAGTTGCAGAACAAGATGTTTGCTCTCCTTGGCTTCACCCCCGAGCGTGCACAGCAGCAGTTTGGCTGGTTGCTCGATGCCTTCAAGTATGGCGCGCCCCCTCACGGTGGTTTGGCTTACGGTCTCGACCGTTGGGTGAGCCTCTTCGCAGGTCTCGACTCAATCCGCGACTGCATCGCATTCCCAAAGAACAACTCAGGCCGCGACACAATGATTGATGCACCTTCAGTCCTCGAGCCCGAGCAGCTGACGGAGTTGAATATTGTGGTAGATATAAAGGATAAGTGATAAGTGATTAAAAAGCTAAACTACTGCGTTACGCTTGCATTGTAAATCCTCATTTACGTTTAGTAAACTCCGGTTTCCAATGCATCGCAAGCCGGCTGCCTTTGGCGAGCCTTGGCTGCACTCGTTACGAAATGCTAAAGCAAGCTTTACATTTCACTCGTTTGCACAAGCCTTGTATTTTACCTTTTTATCTCACTTATCAGAGATTGGAATTAACAAACTGTCATCCTGAGCATTAGCGAAGGAACCATAAAAAATGATAAAGAGACTGAGCCAAAATTACTTTTGACTCAGTCTCTTTCGTTATATATTTTTGCTTCTGCTTACTTCAAATTCGCTTTGAAGAACTCTGCTATTTTCTCAAAGAGGTGATAGCGTGTGTTGTTGCCATAGTAGATGCTGTGGTTGCTGTCGGGGTAGAGGGCCATCTCGAACTTTTTGTTGGCTTGTGTGAGTGCGTGGGTGTAGCGTATCATATTGCGCAGGTGAACATTGTCGTCGGCTGTGCCGTGTACAAGCAGCAGGGCGCCGCTCAATTTGTTCACGTTTACGATAGCCGAGCCTGCATCGTAGCCCTCTTTGTTCTCCTTGGGGGTGCGCATATAGCGCTCGGTGTATACTGTGTCATAGAAACGCCAGTCGGTTGGTGCGGCAACGGCAACGCCTGCCTTGAACACTGCATCGTCCTGGCTCATTGACATTAGTGTGTTGTAGCCGCCGAAACTCCAGCCCCAAATGCCAATGTTGTCTTTGTCTACATAGGGGAGTGTGCCCAGGTATTTTGCTGTTTCCACCTGGTCGTGTGGCTCATATTTTCCTATGTTAAGGTAGGTGCACTTGCCAAACTCTGTTCCGCGACCACCTGTTCCGCGGCCATCAACGCACACCATAATGAAGCCTTCACCGGCCATATAGCTCTCGAACATTGCATTGCCATAGTTGCCAATGTTCCAGCTGTCGCGCACTTGCTGCGAGTAGGGGCCGCTGTACTGGAACATTACAACGGGGTATTTTTTGCTTGCATCGAAATCGGCAGGCTTAATCATCCAGCCGTTGAGCTCAATGCCGTCGGTGGTGGTGAAGGTGAAGAACTCCTTGCTTGGCATATTGAACTTGGCAAGGCGCTCTTTGAGGTTGCTGTTGTCGATGAGGGTTTTTATCACCTTGCCGCTGTTGGTGTTGGTTGTTACAATGTGGGGGGTGGTGATGTTGGAGAATGTGTTGATGAAGTATTTCATTCCTGTGCTGAAGACGGCGTTGTTGGTGCCTTCGCCGGTGGTGAGCCTTGTCTTTTTGCCTTTTTTGTCTACCTTATATATATTCTCGCGCAGTGGGCTGCCTTCGTTGCTCGAGTAGTAGAACTCGTTTTTCTTGCTGTCCCAGCCATAGAGGTGCTTAACCTCGAACTCGCCGCTGGTGATGGGGCGCACGAGCTGGCCGTTGATGGTGTAGAGATAGAGGTGGTTGTAGCCTGTGCGCTCGCTCTGAAGCACAAAATATTTGTCATAGAACTCAATGCCGGCATATACCTGCTCGTTGAGATAGGTGTCGCTCTCCTCGCGCAGGATTGTTTTGCTGATGCCCGAATAGGGGTTTACGGCTTGAATTTCCATAACGCTTTGGTGGCGGTTGAGGGTGAGGACTGCAAGTGTCTCGGGGTCTTTGGTGAACTTGATGCGGGGGATGTAGCCCTCTTCGGGGAGGGGTATGTTGAGCTTGCGTGTTACACGGCTCTTGATGTCAAAGGAGTGAACAGTAACCTTTGAATTGGCTGCTCCTGCAACGGGGTATTTGAAGCTGTAGGGTGCGCAGAAGTCATCGTATTCATAGTTGGGATTGCCTGTGGGAATATACATTGGCATATCGTACATCATCACCTCGCTTTCGTCGTACTTGATGTAGGCAATGGCTTTGCTGTCGGCGCTGAAGTCATAGGAGCAGTTGTTCATAAACTCCTCTTCGTTTACCCAGTCGGGGATGCCGTTGATGATTTTGCGGAACTCGCCGTCGGTTGTTACCTGAGACTCGGCGTCGTTGAACAGGAGCTTCACAAGGAAGATGTTGTTCTCGCGCACAAAGGCTATCATTGTGCCGTCGGGTGAGAACTTTGGAACTTGCTGTGCTCCATTTTGCGACAGGGGACGTGTCTTGTTGTTCTTGCGGCTGTAGATGTGGTGCTCGGCAGTGAAGGAGTTGCGGTAGATGTTTTTTGTCTTGGTTTGCAACAGGATTAGCTTTTCATCGGGCGAGAACTGGTAGCCGTCGATGTGTTTCTCGTTGAAATTGCGTGCTGTGGCTGCGTTGAAGAGGGTGTCTACAATGGCGCCGGTGCGGAATGACCCCTTGAGAATCATAGTGCGGTCGTTGCTCATTCGCGCGAAGTGTTCGCCGTCGGCCATAGGCTTTATGGCTGCATAGGTTTGGGGCCAGTAGCCGCCTCTCATTACGTCATTTAGCGTAACATTGCCCTGGGCAAGTGCTGTTGCCGAAATGACAAGAGATGTTAGTAGTGAAAACAGATGTTTCATAATGGTTTTATTTTAGTTTATATTAATCACTCATAAAAAGGTGAAAGGTGAAAAGTAAATGAAAAGATTTCCGTTTTCCGCTTTCCCTTTTCAGTTTACTCTTTGTACCACGATGCATACATTATATAATCATTGGCTATGCGTTCAATAATCTCCTGTTGCTGTTCGGGGCTCACTTGTTTGATTTTTTTTGCGGGTACTCCGGCGTAAATCCATCCGCTCTCAACCTTCATTCCTGATGTTATAAGCGCACCGGCTGCCACAATGGCGCCGCTCTCCACAATGGCATTGTCGAGCACGGTGGCTCCCATTCCCACAAGGCAGTTGTCTTGAAGGTGGGCGCCGTGTATGGTGGCATTGTGCCCAATTGACACATTGTTGCCAATGACGGTTGTGGAGCGCTTGTAGAGGGTGTGGACAACGGCGCCGTCTTGAATATTGACGTTGTTGCCAATGGTGATGGTGTTTACATCGCCGCGCAGCACTGTGCCATACCAAATGGAGCAGTTGTCGCCCATTGTTACATCGCCAATGATGGCTGCTGTTTCGGCAAGGAAACAGTTGTTGCCTATTGTGGGCTTTGTGCCGCGTATCTCTTTTATTATTGCCATAGTGTGTTACTCATTTGTGGTTGCCGGTGCAGTGTTGCTGCCCGAGGGCTTGTTGCCGCGGTGGCGGTTGCGTCTTTGGGGGCGTCGGCGTTTCTTCTCGGCGCTCTGCTGTGTCGTTGCGTCGGCATTGTTGTTGGGTTGTTGAGGCAAGGTTGTTTGCTGAGCTGTGGCTGTTACATTCGTGGCGTTGGGCTGTGCATTTTCGTTGCGCTTGCCGTGGCGTCTTCTGTTGCCGTTGCGTTTGCGGGTGTTCTGTTCGCTCTCTTTTCTCTCACCTCCTGCGCGCTGCTTTGAGCCTCTTTTTTCGTTGCGTTGGCGGTTGTTGCCTTTTTGCTTTTTCTTGGGCTCATAGGCGGGCGCCTCGCCAAGTTTTTCGGGAATATTGAGCTTGGGCACATCTTGCTCAATGAACTCTTCGATGCGCTTGAAGTATTCCTGGTCCTCTACATTCACCAGTGTGATGGCGCGGCCTTTGGTGCCTGCACGTGCGGTGCGGCCTATGCGGTGTATGTAGTCGTCGCAATCGCGGGGAACATCGTAGTTGATGACAATGCGTATGTCGTCGATGTCTATTCCGCGTGCAAGGATGTCGGTTGCCACAATCATATCAATCTTGCGGCTCTTGTATTGGAACATAATATCATCGCGCTCGGCTTGGCTCAGGTCGCTGTGCATCTCTCCCACATTGAAGCCGTGTTTCTTGAGGGTGTGGGATATCTCTTTTACCTTGGTCTTGCGCGATGCAAAGAGTATGACTCGTTCGCTGCTCTCGTTGTCGAAGATGCTGTTGAGGATGCCCAGTTTCTGGCCCTCGTGGCACACGTAGGCTTGCTGTGTGATGCCGTCGGCGGGCTTGGCAAGTGCAAGGGTTATCTGCACGGGGTCGGTGAGCAGGTCTTTTGCAAGCTTGCGTATCTCCTCGGGCATTGTGGCAGAGAAAAGCATTGTCTGGCGCTCCTTGGGGAGCTGCTTGGCAATGGTCATTATGTCGTTGCAGAAGCCCATATCAAGCATTCGGTCGGCTTCATCGAGGATGAAGAATGAGACCTTGGAGAGGTCTATGTTGCCAAGGTTTATGTGGCTTATGAGGCGGCCGGGGGTGGCTACTATGATGTCGGCGCCGCGCGACATTCCGCGCAGCTCCTGTTCATAGCGCTGGCCGTCGTTGCCACCATAGATGGCTACGCTCGATACTTGCATAAAATAGGTAAAACCCTCGAGCTGACGGTCTATCTGCTGTGCGAGCTCGCGTGTGGGGGCCATAATGACGCAGTTGATGGCGTCCTCGGGGTAGCCGCCTTGGCACAGCTTGTTGAGAACGGGCAGCAGATAGGCTGCTGTTTTGCCTGTTCCTGTTTGCGCCACGCCAATGAGGTCGCGGCCGGCCATCAGTGGTTCGAGTGTTTGTTCTTGTATGGGGGTGCACTTTTCAAAGCGCATTGCGTCGAGTGCATCAAGCACTTCATCTTCAAAATCGAAATCGGTAAAGTACATCTTGTTTTTTTATCTTGGTGCCTTCTTGTAAAGGATTATTGCTATTACTGAATAGATTATGTTGGGCATCCAGGCTGCAAGGGCAACCGGCATACGCTCGGCAAAGGCCGATGATATTGTTTGGAAAAGTATGTAGGAGAAACTCAAAGCAAGGCCTATTCCAAGCGAGAGGCCCATTCCGCCTTTTACCTTTCTTGAGGAGAGTGAGACGCCAATGACGGTGAGGATAAATGCTGCAAATGACATTGCAACACGTTTGTGGTATTCTATCTCAAAGCCTTTGATGTTGGCTATGCCGCGAGCCTTTTGCTTGTCGATGTACTCGCTAAGCTCGGGGGTGGTCATTGTCTCCTGCTCGCCGTCGGAGATGAGGAAGTCGCTGGGCTCAATCATCAGCACGGTGTCGAGTGGCTCGCGCCGGCTCTCTCTTATTATCTCTTTGTTGTCCTGGAATTCGCGTATCTTCCAATGGCGTGCTGTCCACACGTGTGGGCGGTCGGGGTTATAGGTTATGGTGCGTGCTTCCATATGCGACACCAGCTTCTTGCCGTCGAACTTGTCGAGCATAAAGCGCCAGCCGGTGTTGTTCCTGTTCTCGTAGCGCTCTATGAAGGCCATTGTGTTGTTGTCTATCCTAAACTGGATGTCGTTGGCTGCTTCAACCTTTTTCTTGTTGTATTTTTGCTCAAAGGCAAGCATCTTGGCGGTGCCCTTGGGGATTATGTAGGCACTCATTGTGTAGGTCATAAGCGAAATCATCGCTGCGGCAACCATATATGGCTTCATAAGGCGTCTGAAGCTGACACCCGATGATATGATGGCTATTATCTCGGAGTTGTCGGCCAGCTTGGAGGTGAAGTAGATTACCGATATGAACACGAACAGCGCACTGAATGTGTTGGCATAGTAGGGCGCAAGGTTCATATAGTAGTCGAATATTATTTCGCGCATTGGTGCATTGGAGCTGGTGAACTTGTCTATCTTCTCGTTGTAGTCGAATACTACGATTACAATGATGATGAGTATCAGGGAGAAGAAGTATGTTCCCAGGAATTTCTTTATTATGTACCAATCGAGCCGTTGAAGCTTGAGGTTATTTAACCATCTCATTTGCAAAAGGTGCTGTTTTGTTGTTGTTTCTTGTGTGCGATGTCAGAGGCGACGTGTAACCTCTTGCAGCATTGTCTGTTTCCAACTTGCATAGTCGTCCATAAGGATGTGCTTGCGTGCTTCCTGTGTCAGCCATACATAGAAGGCGAGGTTGTGGATTGAGGCTATCTCCAGCGCCAAGAGCTCCTGTGCAATGAAGAGGTGGCGCAGATAGGCCTTGCTATAGAGGGTGTCCACGAATGAGGCGCCGTCTTCTTCGATGGGGGAGTAGTCATACTTCCACTTCTCGTTGCGCATATTCATTATGCCGTGCTTGGTGAATAGCATTGCATTGCGGCCGTTGCGGGTGGGCATTACGCAGTCGAACATATCAACGCCGCGCTCAATGGCCTCGAGTATATTGGCGGGGGTGCCCACTCCCATAAGGTAGCGTGGCTTGTCGGTGGGGAGTATCTCGTTCACCACTTCAATCATCTCATACATTTTTTCGGCGGGCTCGCCAACGGCCAGGCCGCCTATGGCATTGCCGACGGCATTTTTTGAGGCAATGAATTCGGCCGAGCGGCGGCGCAGCTCGGGGTAGACACAGCCTTGCACAATTGGGAAGAGTTGCTGCTCATAACCATAGAGGGGCTCTGTCTCGCTTAAACGCTTTATGCAGCGGTCGAGCCAACGGTGGGTCCTCTCCATTGACTTCTTGGCATAGTCGTAATCGGCTGTTCCGGGTGTACATTCATCGAATGCCATTATGATGTCGGCACCAATGCTGCGCTCTATGTCCATCACACTCTCGGGCGAGAAAAAGTGCTTTGAGCCGTCTATGTGGGAACGGAACTCAACACCTTCTTCGTTCATACGACGTATGTCCTTGAGCGAGAATACCTGAAAGCCGCCGCTGTCGGTGAGGATGGGGCGGTCCCAGGCGTTGAACTTGTGGAGGCCGCCGGCCTTCTCAAGCACGTTGAGGCCCGGGCGCAGATAGAGGTGATAGGTGTTTCCCAGTATTATCTGTGCCTTTATGTCGTTCTTGAGGTGGGGTATCTGCACGCCCTTTACCGAGCCCACTGTGCCAACAGGCATAAAGATGGGGGTATGTATGTCGCCGTGTGCTGTGGAGAGCACTCCGGCGCGGGCCTTGCTGTTTGTGTCGGTGTGTAGTAGCTTGAATTCCACGTTGTTATGCTGTTAGGTTTAATGGGCTTTTTACTTTTTCATTGAGAAGGGCGATGTCCAGCACGTCCTTTATGTTGTTTACATAGTGGAAGGTGAGACCGCTGAGGTATATCTCGGGGATGGCCTCAATGTTGCGCCTGTTCTCTTCGCATATTATTATTTCGGTTATTCCGGCGCGCTTTGCTGCAAGAATCTTCTCCTTGATGCCGCCAACGGGCAGCACTTTGCCGCGCAGCGTTATTTCGCCTGTCATTGCAAGGTTGGGCTTAACCTTGCGCTGTGTGAATGCCGATGCCAATGCTGTGGCCATTGTTATGCCGGCCGAGGGGCCGTCCTTGGGGATTGCTCCTTCGGGAACGTGCAGGTGGATGTTCCACTTTTCAAATACATCCTGAGGGATGCCTATCTGTGTTGCGTGGGACTTTATGTATTCGAGCGCAAGCATTGCCGACTCTTTCATCACATCTCCAAGGTTGCCGGTGAGGGTTAGCTTCTCGCCCTTTCCGCGGCTGAGGCTTGTCTCAATGAAGAGTATCTCGCCACCAACAGCTGTCCAGGCAAGGCCTGTTACAACGCCGGCATATTCGTTGCCTTGGTATCTGTCGCGTGAGAACTCCTTGACGCCAAGAAGCTCCTTGAGGTCGGCCGGCTTCACTGTCTTTGTCTCTATGCTGCCGTTCATTGCTTTTTGGCAGGCAAGGCGGCGGAATATCTTTCCTATCTTTTTCTCCAGGCCACGTACTCCCGACTCGCGTGTGTAGTCCTCGATGATGCGCTCTATTGCAGGCTTGCCAATGGTTACCTTTTCGTTGGCAATGCCATTGGCTTCCTTCTCCTTGGGGATGAGATGGTGTTTTGCAATCTCAATCTTCTCCTCGGTGAGGTAGCCGCTCACCTCAATGAGTTCCATTCTGTCGAGCAACGGTGCGGGGATGCTTGAGAGGTTGTTGGCTGTGGCAATGAACATCACGTTGGAGAGGTCATAGTCCACATCGAGGAAGTTGTCGTGGAATGCGTTGTTCTGCTCGGGGTCGAGCACCTCGAGCATTGCCGATGAAGGGTCGCCGTGCATTGATGTGCCACCAACCTTGTCAATCTCGTCGAGGATGAAGACGGGGTTGTCCACGCCCGCCTTTACAAGGTTCTTGAGCACACGGCCGGGCATTGCGCCAACATAGGTCTTGCGGTGGCCGCGTATCTCTGACTCATCGTGCACGCCGCCAAGCGACATACGCACATATTTGCGCTTCAGGGCATCGGCTATCGACTTGCCAAGCGATGTCTTGCCCACACCCGGAGGGCCATAGAGGCAGAGGATGGGCGACTTTAGGTCTCCGCGCATCTTTATTACGGCCAGGTGTTCGAGTATTCTCTCCTTCACCTTTTCAAGGCCATAGTGGTCGCGGTCGAGGATTTTGCGTGCGTGGTTTATGTCGAGGTTGTCGTTGGTGCACTCGCCCCAAGGGAGGCTCACAAAGAGCTGAAGATAGTTGAGCTGCACGTGGTAGTCGGGGGTCTGCGGGTTCATACGCTCGAGCTTTGAAACCTCTTTGTTGAAGGTCTCGGCCACTTCGGCGTTCCATTTCTTCTCGCTTCCCTTCTTGCGCAGCTCGTTCATATCCTGCTCCTGTGGGTTGCCACCAAGCTCATCCTGTATGCTCTTGATTTGTTGCTGCAGGTAATACTCCTTCTGCTGCTGGTCAATCTCCTTCTGGGTCTTCATCTGTATCTCCTTTTGCAGGTCCAGAATCTGCTTCTCGTGGTTCAGATAGGCCAATAGGCGATAGGCACGGTCTTTGAGTGAGTTCTCATAGAGTAACGTGGCTTTTTCCTGTATGGGTATATTCATATTTGCACACAGGAAGTTTATCATACTTGAGTCGTTCTTCAGGTTGTTTACTGTGAACGATATCTCGGGCGAGGAGTGGCTCTCCTCGAGTATTTCGGTAGCTGTCTTGCGACAGTTGAACAGCAGCATATCGAGCTCTGCGTCTCTTTCTGATGGTGTTTCGTGCACCGTCTCCACATAGCCTAAGTGATATGGTTTTAGACGTGTGAGCTCTTGCAACTTAATCTTCTTATAACCTTGCAGAATGACTGTGAGCGACTTGTCGGGCATTGTGAGCACCTTTGCTATTTTCGCTGCGGTGCCATATTCATATAAATCTTCAATGAGCGGTGTCTCCACTGTTGGCTCGCGCTGACAGAAAACAGCTACATAACCTTCGCTCTGCTTTATATCCTGAATTAGCTTCAGTGATGATTTGCGACCCACTGAAATGGGTAGCACGGTGGCGGGGTAGAGCACCATATTGCGTAAGGGAAGCACAGGCATCTCGCGGGGAAGGTCGTCAATGGGTGAGCTTTCGTCGCTCTCCTCAATGTTGGTGATTATTGAGAGGGCTTCATTGCTGTGGACCTCATCGGATAGCAGTGAGTCAATTATTGACGGAACGTTGTATTTCTTTTTTTTAGCCATAACTGGTTTGTTTTTTTAAAATTGTGGTGCCGAAAGGGCTCGGCTGTGCATTATATTATGCGAAGATACTATAAAATATCGGATTGTTGAAATTTTTAAACTTTATTTATAATTATATTTTGTAATTAACGCGCGAAGGGGGTGCAGGGTTGTAGTTTTTGCATTTTTTAAACTGTTGTCTATTTCTCCTTTTCGTGCTTTTGATGTAATTTTGCAGCTGTTTCTTGAAATGTTACTAAAAGTAATGGATAGTATGGTATCGCGTCGCAGAATATTGTTTCTCATTAATCCCAAGTCGGGTGTTAGCAGCAAGAGGAATGTGCCTGGGTTAATAGAACGACACATCGACCACAATCGCTTTGATGTGAGTATTTCATATACTCAATATGCCGGCCACGCTTATGAGCTTGCCAAAGAGGCGGCTGCCGATGGCGTGGACGTGGTTGTGGCTGTGGGTGGCGATGGAACGGTGAATGAGGTGGGGCGTGCAGTGGTGCATACGGGCACAGCGTTGGGTATAATACCTTGTGGCTCGGGTAACGGTTTTGCGCGTCATCTGGGGATTCCTATCGGTGTGAAAGGTGCGCTGGAATTTATAAACAGCGCCGAGCCTATGACTATTGATTATGGTAAAATAAACGGACAACCGTTCTTCTGCTCTTGTGGAGTTGGCTTTGATGCTACTGTGAGCAATGATTTTGCCAAGAGTGCAGGGCGTGGAATGTTCAATTATGTGAGGCAGGCGTTGCTCGACTGGGTTACATATAAGCCCGAGACCTATACTGTGGAGACCGAGCATTTGAAGAAGAAAATCAAGGCATTTGTTATTGCTTGTGGAAATGCTTCACAGTATGGCAACAATGCTTATATTACGCCTTTTGCATCAATGCGCGATGGTTTGCTAACGGTCTCCATCCTCTCGCCTTTTACGGCATTGGAGGTTCCTGTGGTGTCGTTCCAGCTATTTAATCATATGTTTGCCGATAGTGATTATATGACATCGCTTTCAGCCCCTTGGATACGCATAAAGCGTCGCAAACCGGGGCCTGCGCACTTTGACGGTGAGCCTTGCGAAATGGATGCGGAGTTGTTCATTGAGACTGTGCCCGATGGTATAAAGGTGCTTGCTGTTCCGGGTTGGGATGGCACGTGTGCGCCGGTGCCTCTCTATCGTCAGTTCTATGATGTGTTTGCGGGGTCGCTTCCTGCTTTGCCTGCACCTTCTGTGCGCAAGAAGAGGACAACTGTGAAAAAGAAATGATTGAGAAAAATATTTACTGCGTGTTACTCTATCTTAAGGTAGAAATCACGCAGTATTTTTTTTGCCTCTTCGCTGTATTCGCCGGGCGAGTTTTCGAGCACAAGTGTACTCTCATTGCAGTGCACGGCATTGTGTGAAAACTCCACAAGCACTCTCTTTGGTTGTTTTTTGGGGGTGGTGCGAATGTAGGTTATTCGTGTGGGGTGGAGTTGCTGTTCTGCAGCTGCAAGCCTCCAGCTTTCCATTATGTCGCAAGGAATTATTATGGAGATGTGTCCATCTTTTTGCAGCAGTGATGCGCATTTTTTAAAAAAGGCTTCGCTGTTGAGGCTGTCGTTGTGGCGAGCAAGGGTACGTTGGTTGTCGTCGCACTTCAGGCTGTTAGCAAAATAGGGTGGGTTGCTCACTATTGCGTCGAAATGTTCGTGGCTCTCGAAAGAGAGGATGTCGCTGTGTATAATCTCTATGCGCTCGCTCCAAGGGCTGTTTGCCACATTTTGCCTTGCGCGCTCGGCGGCTGTGGCGTCTATCTCTACACCTGTGATTTGTGCATTGCTGCGCTGTGCAGCCATTATGGCTATGAGGCCTGTGCCGCAGCCAATGTCCAGCACTCTTTTGCAATCGGCGCTGTTGAACCAACCGCCAAGAAGGCAACCATCGGTGCCCACTTTCATAGCGCATCCCTCTTGCTCAATGGTGAATTGTTTGAATTTGAAATAGTTGTTGGACATTGTATTGGAAATATGTGTCAAAAAAACAAGGACCGGCTTACCAGTCCTTGTAGAGCCGAGTCGGGGACTCGAACCCCGGACCTACTCATTACGAATGAGTTGCTCTACCAACTGAGCTAATTCGGCAAAATGTTTAAGTTGCTCTGCCACTGAGCTAATTCGGCAAAATGTTTAAAACGTTCCGGGGTTACTCCCCGCACCTACTCATTGTTCATTGTTGGACGAATGAGTTGCTCTACCAACTGAGCTAATTCGGCAATGTGTTTAAAAAGTTTCGGGGTTGCGCCCCGCGTTTATTCAATGTTTATTACAAAAGTTCCGGGGTTGCTCCCCGCACCTACTCATTGTTCATTATTGGACGAATGAGTTGCTCCACCAACTGAGCTAATTCGGCAAAATGTTTAAAAAGTTCCGGGGTTACTCCCCGCACCTACTCATTGTTCATTATTGGACGAATGAGTTGCTCTACCAACTGAGCTAATTCGGCAATATGTTGCTCTACCAACTGAGCTAATTTGCAAAATCTTTTGCGACGCGAAGATAGTGTAAAAGGTGGTGAAAACAAAATTCACACTCCTTTTTTTGATGAATTTGTTATTTTAACAATATTTTTACTCTTTCATTTCTCGCCATTCGAGGGTGATGGTGTCGTTGTTGGCAAGTGGGGGTGTGTTGTTGAGTGGCAGGATTGCCATAATGTCTTTGCAGCTCTCTCCTGTGCCAAGGTCGAAATCTCCCGTTCCTTTGAAAAACGCCGGGTGGCGGCCTGTGAAGCCGAATTTTGCATAATAACGGCGCAGGCTCTCATCGGCGGGGATTGTTACAAGTGCGCCAAGTCTTTTGTTGCGCGCCTGCTCAATGGCTTCTCTCAAAAGGTGGGTGGCGTATCCCTTTCCGCGCTCGGTGGGCGATGTGGCTACGCCATAGATGTAGCCAACTTCTGTCCCATTCATTCTAAATGGGAGAAGATGCAGCATTGACAACAATTGGTCGCCGTTCCACAGGGTGTACATCCTCTCGGGGGTGTGGAAACGATGGAGGAAGGTGTCTATAAACTCTTCGCTGTCGCCAAATGCTTCCTGCCACAGTTGCTTGACCTTTTCGGTTCTCTCTTCGGGGCTCATAGTGCTCTTTTGTTGCAAAAGTACTCTTTCGTTTTGAAATGAGAAATAAATTTTGTTTCTTTGTGGAAATTGTAAAATGTTATGGAGGTAAGAAAGTATATACAGGAGAACGAAGAGCGTTTTCTCAAAGAGCTGGAGTCGTTGATTGAGATTCCAAGTATAAGCGCCAAGGCCGAGCACAAGGCCGATATTGCGGCTTGTGCCGAGAGGTGGAAACAGTTGTTGCTTGAGGCCGGTGTCGATAGGGCCGAGGTGATGCCTTCAAAGGGTAACCCCCTTGTCTATGCCGAGAAGATGGTGGACCATTCTGCGCCCACGGTGCTTGTATATTCGCACTATGATGTTATGCCGGCCGAGCCGCTTGAGTTGTGGAACAGCGACCCCTTTAAAATGGTGGTGAAGGATGGCCGCATCTGGGCGCGTGGTGCCGATGATGATAAAGGACAGGCGATGATTCAAGCCAAGGCTTTTGAATATGTTGTAAAGAATGGTCTGCTCAAGCATAATGTGAAATTCATCTTCGAGGGTGAGGAGGAGATTGGCTCGCCCAGTCTCAATGCATTCCTCAAGGAGAATAAGGAGCTACTGAAGGCTGATATCATTCTTGTGAGCGATACAAGTATGCTGGGGGCTGAACTTCCTTCATTGACCACCGGTTTGCGTGGCCTTGCATATTGGGAGGTTGAGGTTACAGGACCTAATCGCGACCTGCACTCGGGACACTTTGGCGGTGCTGTAGCCAACCCAATAAATGTGCTGTGCGAGATGATTGCCAAGATGACCGATGCCGATGGGCGCATAACAATCCCCGGCTTCTATGATGATGTGGAGGAACTATCCAAGGAGGAGCGCGATATGCTTGCATCAATACCTTTTGATGAGGAAAAATATAAGGCTGCAATTGATGTGAATGCTTTGCGTGGCGAAAAGGGTTATTCGACCCTTGAGCGCAACAGCTGTCGTCCGTCGTTCGACGTGTGCGGCATCTGGGGCGGTTACACAGGCGAGGGCAGCAAGACTGTGTTGCCTTCAAAGGCTTACGCCAAGCTGTCGTGCCGTCTTGTGGCGCATCAGGATCACGAAAAGATATCGCAGATGTTTGTCGATTATTTTACCTCGATGGCTCCCGAATGTGTGAAGGTGAAGGTTACTCCAATGCACGGCGGTCAGGGCTATGTGTGTCCAATCACACTGCCGGCCTACAAGGCTGCCGAGACCGGTTTTGAGAAGGCCTTTGGCAAAAAAACGCTTGCAGTGCGTCGTGGCGGCAGCATACCCATTATCAGTGATTTTGAGAAGATTCTTGGCGTGAAGACAATTCTTATGGGCTTTGGCCTTGAGAGCGATGCAATTCATTCTCCCAATGAGAATTTCTGTCTTGATATATTCCGCAAGGGCATAGAGGCTGTGGTGGAGTTCCACAAGAAGTTGGAAATGTGAAACAGTGCTCGTTTATAAATGAGAAGCCGGGGCGTTTTTTCTGCCCCGGCTTTTGTGTTGTGAGGCTTTTGTGGCGGGCGTGAGGCGCAAATGCTGTTTGTTTTGCTTTTCTTTATTGTTGGCGCTGTGGATGATGTGATTTTTTTCTTGTTTGGTGCAAGTGTTTTCTGTTTTTTTTATTATCTTCGCGCAAAATTTGTATACTATGAAACGCAAGGAGTATATTGGTGTTGTGGCTACGGGCAGTAAAAAGTGCTCCGTTGCCAATATTGCTCCCCTTTGCCTTGCCGGAAATTATTTTTTTATATAGTTTATTGTGGTCGTTTCTTTATGGAACGACTTTTTTTTGTATATTAGCGGAAATTATTTGAAAATTTTATGGAACCTCTATTGCACGAATGTGGCGTTGCGATGATTCGCCTGCGTAAGCCCTTGAACTATTATCAGGAAAAGTATGGTACTTGGGCTTATGGAATGAATAAACTCTTTCTTTTAATGAACAAACAGTATAACCGTGGCCAGCAGGGTGCGGGTATTGCTTGTGTAAAACTGAAAGCGTCTCCCGGAGAGGACTATATGTACCGCGAAAGGGCTGAGGGCTCGGGTGCTATCTCCGAGGTCTTTGAACTTGCAAACAAGGATATTCTGGCGCATCCCAAGGAGATGAAGAATAATGCCGACTATGCATATCGCCATTTTGGCTTTGCCGGCGAACTTTATATGGGACACCTGCGCTATTCGGCAACAGGAAAGACCGGTATGCAGTATGTGCATCCTTTCCTGCGCCGCAACAACTGGAGAGCAAAGAACTTGGCTTTATGCGGCAATTTTCACATCACAAACGTTGAGGATGTGTTCCACGAGCTTGTGTCAAGAGGACAGCACCCCAGAGTGTATGCCGACACTTATATAATGCTTGAGCTTATGGGCCACCGTCTCGACCGCGAGGTTGAGCGTGTGTTCAAGGAGTGCGAGGCCGAGGGACTTGGCGGAATGGATATAACCAACGCCATTGAGGAGAGAATGGATGTGGCCAACGTGTTGCGCACATCAACACCGATGCTTGATGGTGGTTATGTGTTCTGTGGTGTAACCGGTAGCGGTGAGATGTTTGCAATGCGCGACCCTTGGGGTGTGCGCACAGCCTACTGGTATGCCAATGAGGAGGTCTTCCTTATGGCGAGTGAGAGGGCTGCATTGCAGACTGCGATGAACTTGAGCGAGGAGGAGGTCATTGAACTGAAACCGGGCGAGGCGCTTATCGTGAACAAGCGTGGCGAGATACGCTGCGTGCAGATTATACCGCAGAAGGCTTTTCTCCCCTGTTCTTTTGAGAGAATATATTTTAGCCGTGGCAATGACGGTGATATTTATAAGGAGAGAAAGAAACTGGGCTCAAACCTCAAGGAGCAGATATTAAAGGCTATCAACTATGACCTTGACAACACTGTGTTCTCGTTTATTCCCAACACGGCCGAGATGGCTTTCTATGGAATGGTTGAGGGAATGCAGGAGTATCTCGATGAGTGGAAGGTGAAGGAGATAAACTCGGGCAAGGCGTTTACCAAAGAGGAAATTAACGCTATTGTTACAAAGAGAGTGCGCCAGGAGAAGGTTGCCAACAAGGATATCAAGATGCGTACCTTTATCTCTACAACCGATAAACGCAACGACCTTGCATCCTATGTATATGATATAACTTATGGCACCATCAAGCAGAAGGTGGATAATCTTGTTGTAATTGATGATAGTATTGTTCGCGGAACTACATTGAAACAGAATATCTTGAATATTCTCGACCGTTTGGAGCCCAAGAAGATTGTTGTTGTCTCTTCGAGCCCGCAAATTCGTTACCCCGATTACTATGGTATCGATATGGAGAAGTTTGACCACTTTGTGGCTTTCAAGGCTGCTCTTGAACTGTTGTATGAGAAGGGCAAGCGTTCTCTCATCGATGAGACCTACCGTGCTTGTGTAGAGGAATTGAAAAAGCCCGATGCTGAGCAGGTAAACTGCACTCGCGCCATTTATCATCCGTTCACAGCCGATGAGTTGTCGCGCAAGATTGCCGATTTGCTGAAACCTGTTGATTTGAAAGCTGAACTGGAACTTGTGTTCCAGAGCCTTGAAGGCTTGCACGATGCTTGCCCCAACCACCTTGGCGACTGGTACTTTAGCGGCATTTACCCCACACCCGGTGGTAATCGCTTGGTGAATGAGGCATTCGTTTATCACTATGAGAAATATCTCTATAAATAATAATAGGTAAAAATAATATAGCTATGAAAGAAAAACTGAAGAAGGTTCTGTTGCTGGGTTCAGGTGCTTTGCGCATCGGCCAGGCAGGTGAGTTCGACTATTCAGGCTCTCAGGCCCTCAAGGCTTTGCGCGAGGAGGGTATCCAGTCTGTGCTCATCAACCCCAATGTGGCAACTATTCAGACATCGGAGGGTATTGCCGATAAGGTCTACTTCCTCCCTGTTGATATTCACAATGTTGAGGAGATAATCAAGAAGGAGCGTCCCGATGGTATTTTGCTTGCCTTTGGTGGACAAACAGCACTCAATTGCGGTACAGAGCTCTATCAGAAGGGTATTCTTGAGAAGTATGGCGTTAAGGTGCTTGGTACATCTGTTGAGGCAATTATGTATACCGAGGACCGCGACCTCTTTGTAAAGAAACTCGATGAGATTCCTATGAAGACTCCAGTGAGTCAGGCTGTGGAGAGTATGGAAGATGCTCTTGCTGCTGCTCACAAGATTGGCTTCCCTGTTATGGTGCGCTCGGCCTATGCTCTTGGTGGCTTGGGTAGCGGTATCTGCAAGGATGAAGCAAGCTTTAGGGAACTTGCCGAGAGTGCTTTCACCTTCTCGAACCAGATTCTTGTTGAGGAGTCGCTCAAGGGTTGGAAGGAGATTGAGTTTGAGGTTATCCGCGATGCTAACGACCACTGTTTCACTGTAGCAAGTATGGAGAACTTCGACCCGCTTGGTATTCACACAGGTGAGTCTATTGTTGTTGCTCCAACCTGTTCTCTCACACCCGAGCAGGTGAAGTTTATGCAGGAGATTTCGGTGAAGGCTATCCGTCATCT
This sequence comes from Bacteroidaceae bacterium, assembly GCA_045654645.1. Lineage (GTDB taxonomy): Bacteria > Bacteroidota > Bacteroidia > Bacteroidales > Bacteroidaceae > HGM04593. The sequence goes on along the minus strand of JAZONR010000057.1, from coordinate 24,675 downwards.
TGGCATTGTGGGTGAGTGCAACATCCAGTATGCATTCAATGCCGAGACAAATGACTATCGTGTCATTGAGGTGAACGCCCGCTTGAGCCGCTCATCGGCACTCGCTTCAAAGGCTACCGGTTATCCTTTGGCTTTCGTGGCTGCCAAGATTGCTCTTGGTTACACTCTTGATGAGATTGGTGAGATGGGTACTCCCAACAGTGCATACAAGGCTCCCGACCTTGACTATCTGATTTGTAAGATTCCTCGTTGGGACTTGACAAAGTTTGCGGGTGTGTCTCGCCAGATTGGCTCAAGTATGAAGTCGGTGGGTGAAATTATGTCTATCGGCCGCAGCTTCGAGGAGGTTATTCAGAAGGGTCTTCGTATGATTGGTCAGGGTATGCACGGTTTTGTTGGTAACGAGCACACTCATTTCGAGAATCTCGATGAGGAGCTTGCCAACCCCACTGATATGCGTGTGTTCTCTATTGCCTCGGCACTTGAGGAGGGTTACACCGTTGAGCGCATCAGTGAACTCACAAAGATTGACCCTTGGTTCCTTGGTAAACTGAAGAATATTGTTGATTACAAGAAGGTGCTTGAGGGGTATAATACTCTTGAAGAGTTGCCCGAGGAGGTGCTGCGCCGTGCCAAGGAGCTTGGTTTCTCCGACTTCCAGATTTCTCGTTTCGTGCTCAAGGACCAGAAGAATATGGAGGCAGGCAACCTTGCAGTGCGTGCACGCCGCAAGGAGCTGGGTATCCTTCCCGCAGTGAAGCGCATAAACACTGTTGCTTCGGAGCACCCCGAATTGACAAACTATCTTTATATGACATACGGTGTCAAGGGCTATGATGTGAACTACTACAAGACAGACAAGTCGGTTGTTGTTCTTGGCTCGGGTGCCTATCGCATCGGTTCTTCTGTGGAGTTTGACTGGTGCTCGGTAAATGCTGTGCAGACTGCACGCAAGCTTGGCTACAAGTCAATTATGATTAACTATAACCCCGAGACCGTTTCCACCGATTATGATATGTGCGACCGTCTCTACTTCGATGAGCTCTCATTCGAGCGCGTACTCGACGTTATTGACCTTGAGCAACCGGGTGGTGTTATTGTCTCTGTGGGTGGACAGATTCCCAACAACCTTGCGATGAAGCTGCATCGTCAGGCAGTGCCCATCCTGGGAACATCTCCTCTCTCTATCGACCGCGCCGAGAACCGCCACAAGTTCTCAGCAATGCTCGACCAGCTTGGTATTGACCAGCCCGCTTGGAAGGAGCTTACCAGCATTGAGGATATGAAGGAGTTTGTAGACAAAGTTGGCTATCCTGTGCTTGTGCGTCCTTCATACGTTCTTTCGGGTGCAGCAATGAATGTCTGCTACAACGAGGAAGAGTTGCAGGAGTTCTTGAAGATGGCAGCCGAGGTATCAAAGGAGTTCCCTGTTGTGGTTTCACAGTTTATGATTGATACCAAGGAGATTGAGTTTGATGCCGTGGCACAGAATGGCGAGGTTGTTGAGTATGCAATATCGGAGCACGTTGAGTTTGCCGGTGTGCACTCGGGTGATGCCACACTGGTGTTCCCTGCACAGAAGATTTACTTTGAGACAGCACGTCGCATAAAGAAGATTAGCCGCCGCATTGCCAAGGAGTTGAATATTTCAGGTCCATTCAACATCCAGTTCCTTGCAAAGAACAACGAGGTGAAGGTTATTGAGTGCAACTTGCGTGCTTCGCGTTCGTTCCCATTTGTTTCAAAGGTGCTCAAGCGCAACTTTATAGAGACTGCAACACGCATTATGTTGGGTGCTCCCTACAGCAAGCCCGACAAGTCGGCATTCGATATTGATTGGATTGGCGTTAAGGCTTCGCAGTTCTCGTTCAGCCGCTTGCATCAGGCCGACCCTGTGCTGGGTGTGGATATGTCATCTACCGGTGAGGTGGGTTGCATTGGCGATGACTTTGAGGAAGCACTGCTCAATGCAATGATTGCAGTGGGATATAGCGTTCCCAAGAAGAATGTTATGGTATCTTCGGGTGCAGCCAAGTCAAAGGTTGATTTGCTCGAGTCTTCGGCCATCCTTGCACAGAAGGGCTACAACATCTTTGCTACATCGGGCACTGCAAAATTCCTCAACGAGCACGGTGTGGAGGCTACTCCCGTTATGTGGCCCGATGAGGATGCAAACGCAGAGAACAATGTGATGCAGATGATTGCCGACCACCGTTTCGACCTCATCATCAACATTCCAAAGAACCACACAAAGCGCGAACTTACCAATGGCTACCGCATACGCCGTGCAGCTATTGACCACAACATTCCGCTCATCACCAACGCACGTCTTGCAAGCGCATTTATACGTGCATTCTGCAAGATTGATGTGAATGAGATGCCCGTGAAGAGCTGGGACGAGTTCAAGTAATTGAGATAAGACTATAAACGCAATGAGGCTGGGTCAAAAGTAATTTTGGCTCAGTCTCTTATTTATGTATGACCGGGCTTGCGGTTGTGCTGTTGAGACATAAAGCTGCCGCAGGGGGATGTTGCCAACGTTTTATTTACTCTCTTTATCCCACACCAAGGTCGGTGTTTCCCAATAGCACTTCAATGCCGTCGCACTCCTTTAGAGTGGGGAACACCTCGGCCTTGAACCAGGCTGCCAGCTCATCATCTCGTTTCACAGTGGTGCTGTTGTTGCAGAAGAGGTTTATGCTGAAATATTCGAAATATTTGCGTGCTGTGGCAATGTCGCTTAGTATGCGTTCCTTGCTGTCGCCTTGTGTGCAGCAGAGCAGGCACACGCCTTTGAAGTATTTTGCCACATCCTGTGGGGTTACGTCGGGGGCAACACCCTTGTTCCACGAGGTGCGCAGTGTGGGCTCAAAGCTCTCAATTCCGCAGCGGAACTTTACTTTGGCCGGTGCAAACTGTGCTGCAAAGCCGGCAAGACGGTGGCGATACATATAATGCGCCTCGAACCATAGTGTCTTTATGCCTTTCTCGGCCACCACTTGTTTTATCAGCTCAATTGTTTTGTCGTCGAGCTCCATTGCCGAGCCCGAGTTTATAATGTCGAGCACTCCGTGCTTGCCTGTAACCTTGTCAAGCACGTGGCGGTTTGTCTCGAAGGGTGAGGGGGACGAGTCGGTGTGGTAGTCGCAAAAGGTGCAGCGTTTCCAACGGCAGCCTGTTCCTTGCAGCAGCAAAAATTCGCGCGGCATCTTGTCGTTGATAAGTGAATAGCGCTCCATCTTATTTCCTGTTTATGAATCTCTTTATGGCGCCGATTGCTATGTAGGCCATAGGTGTGCCCATAGAGGCCTCGATGGCTATCTTTGAGACGTACTGAAAGAGTATCATCATCAACAGGTCGTGTGTTGATACAATGCCGGCAAAGGCTATCAGCACAAAGGGGAGTGTGTCAAAGATGTATGCGACTGCCGAGCTGCTTATGGTGCGCAGCCACAGATGACGACCGCGTGTCTTCAGCTTTATCTTTTCCATAAGCCAGGCATTTGAGAGCTCGCCAAAGAGGAAGCCTGTGAGTGATGCAAGCACAATGCGTGGCACATAGGAAAATGTGGTGTTGTAGGCGTTGGCGCTCTCGGCAAGATAATCGGGCGAGGGTAGCCACACACCCACTTGTGTGCATATTACAAGCAGCACATTGCACAGCAGTGTGAGCCAAATGACCTTTCGTGCTGTGCGGTAGCCCCAAATTTCGGTGAGGACATCGCCAAGCATATATGCAAAAGGGAATGTGATTGTTCCGGCGTCGAAGCAAAAGAGGCCGAAGATGCTGATGACCTTAACGGCCATAATGTTTGAAACCAGGTACAGCGTTATAAACAGTGCAGTAACAATCATTAGCGCTGTGTAGCTGTCCTTTCGGTTTTTTAAAGGGTTTTCCGCAACCTTGTCCATAAGTGTTATTGTCTTTTGTTTGATATAAAAAAAGGAACTCTTGTGAGTTCCTTGTGATCCCGACAGGATTCAAACCTGTAACCTTCTGATCCGTAGTCAGATGCTCTATTCAGTTGAGCTACGAGACCGTTTTGTTATCCTTTCGTTTAACGAGTGCAAAGGTATGACTTTTTTTTGAACGGTGCAAATTTTTGAGTATTTTTATTGAGAAATAGATAAAAAAAGGAACTCTTGCGAGTTCCTTGTGATCCCGACAGGATTCAAACCTGTAACCTTCTGATCCGTAGTCAGATGCTCTATTCAGTTGAGCTACGAGACCGTTTTTGTTATCCTTTCGTTTAACGAGTGCAAAGGTATGGCTTTTTTTTTATTGTGCAAAGTTTTTTGCAATTTATTTTAAAGAATGTGGCGTTTTTTTGTGTGAGCACCGTTTGGCATTGCTTGCCAAGGTGGGTGTTCCTGCTATTCAAGGAAGCGTTCACTAAACATAAACCATCCAATTGTGAGACCCACATTCACGCTATTCTTGTGTGAACTATAGTAGTTGATGAAGGCGCTCACCGATATGTTGGAGAATTGTGCCGCAAAGGTGAGGTCGGCAATATACTGAAAATCGTTGAAACGCTTTTTGCCATAGTAGGCTGTGCCGTCGGTGTGTTCATATATTTTTCTGTAGGGCAGGAAGGCATAGAAGCTTGGGCGCACCTGCAGATAGTTGTTGAACTTGTATATGGGGGTTACACCACCGGCAATGTACTGGTTGGCGCGGAATTTGGGGTCGTAGTTGAAGATGCTGTTCATCGTGGGGGTGAATGCCGATGCCTGCATCATTGTTGCCTGGTATGTTCTGGAGAGGCGTCGTGTGGAGTAGAACATCTTTATATAGGTGGCAAAGGTGAAGTTTTTACTTATCTTGAAATTGTCGCGGCGGGTGTAGTTTATCTGCAGCCACGATTGGTCGAGAAGATTGTTTTCCACATTTGTTTGTCCGGTGTACTTCTCCTTGCCAATTACGAATTGTGCCTGAAGGATTTCGTGCATACCTTCGGTGGAGAATACTTTTGTGTTAAGTGTGTTGCCCTCGAATTTTATGGAGCCATTGAAGAAGTTGCCCTCGTTGCTGTCGAAGTTGGGCATATCAAAGTCTATGACGCTGTTGGGTGCATACTCGTCCTTTATGTTGCCTATTCCTATGCCTATCTCGGCCTTACGTCTGTTGAGGAAAGGAAGCATTACTTTCATCTTTGCAAAATACTCGCGCTGGTGGTTGAGGGCCACGGAACTCTCCGACGAGAAGAGGAAGTTCATATTGTAGTAGTCGATGGTGGAGTATGAGCCTATGAACTTGAGGGAGATGGGGACTCGGGTTAGGAAGTCGATGCGTCCCGATAGCTGTGCATTGTTATAGACTTTTCCCAAATGACCGTCAAGGATGAACTCCTTGGCGTGGTTCTTGAGGTTGCGGTAGTGCATTCCAAAGTATATCTGATTAGATATGTTTGTGGAGAGCGATGTTCCCAGTTTCAAGGTAAAGGGTGGAGTGAGGGTAACGTCAAGGTGCAGTGTGTATGTGCTGTCCTTTTCGTTGTAGATGGCGTGGGGAACAATGTCCTCTATCATATCGCCCGACATCAGTCCATAAAAACCCTTGCGGCAATCCTCGAGTGTGAGGCGCTGCTTGTTGTTCTTGCGGAACTCGCCGGCGATGGCTCTCTCCTGTTCCTTGGTTACTCCGTGCACTATAATATCGCTGAAGATGAGTTCGGGCACGCGTTTTCTAAAGGCGCTGCGACGTGCGGCAAGCGTTGTGCTGTCCTGGCGACGTGTGATGCGTGTTTTTATGGAGTCTGCAAACTGCTTCGACATTTCGTAACCCGAAAGCGACACTGCATCTGCTTTGTGAAAATCGAGCAGGCTCACGCCTTTTATGTCCATTCTTATGAGTATGCCTTCATCTTCGGGCATCGTGTAGTCGCTGCGGCCCATAATGAGTGTTTCGGCCTGGCTCATCACGTCGCGGGCATCGGGGGTGTTTGGGGTGCTGCTCACCACGCTGCCAATCATAATGTCGGGGGCAAACTCCTGGCTCATCACATCGCGGGGGAAGTTGTTGTAGAGGCCGCCGTCATAGAGAAGTACGCTGTCTACCTTTATTGGTTTAAAGAAGAAGGGGTAGCTCATTGATGCGCGCACTGCATCGCCCAGGTCGCCACGCGAGAACACCACCTGCTTCTTGTTGTAGGCGTCGGCTGCAACGCAACGGAAGGGGACCATAAGGCTGTCGAAATCATTTCTACAGGCTGCTGTGTAGCCTGAGAAAGTCTCCATAAAGCCTTGGTTCATTGGGGCCGATTTTATGATGTGGGCCGACGGCATCACAATGTGCAGCGAGTCCTTGATGTCGAGATTGAGGCTCACAAGCTCGGGGACATCGTTGTTCTTTTTGAAGTAGAACATATATTTCTGGTCCATAGCTCCGGCCGACCAGCGTTGGAAATCGTCGGATTTTATCATCTCTATCATCTCATCGGGAGTGTAGCCCATTGAGTAGAGGGCGGCCACAATTGCTCCCATTGATGTTCCCGCAACGTAGTCTATGGGGATGTTGTTCTCTTCGAGCATCTTTATAACACCAATGTGGGCAAGTCCACGGGCGCCGCCACCGCTCATCACAAGGCCCACCTTCTGCGCGTTGAGCGTGGAAGGCAGCATTATAAGCAGCAATATATAGGACAAAATGCGTTTCATTGTGGCGGCAAAATGTGTTATCGTACAAATTTAGTTATATTTTTTTATAATATGGTATAGAAACGATGGAGCTTTGGGCTCTGTTTTGTGGTTTTGTTTTTTTATAAATAAAAGGTTAAGGGGGGAACGTAACAACTACCTCTCCAACTGTGTGGAAATAGAACTTTTTTGAATATTCAAAAAGTGGTGTTTCTGTTATTCGAATATGAGCTTGCCGAACTGCTCGGGGCGGTGAAAACTCGGCCCGGCCCACTCAATGGGGTTCCACGAAAGGAAATGGGGGGTGGGGAGCTCGTCTCCGCACTTATAGAAATTGGCTGTCATCTCCTTGCCGTTGAAACTCTCAATGCCACTGCGGAAGAGGGCTGTTGCCGGGATAATCTCAACAACGCTCCAGCTGTGCTCTCCGGTGCGCAGGCCAAACGGCTCATTTCCCAGCGATGGTGTGCGCTTGACGCTGTTGAGCACCTCTTTGCCGGCTGGTTCCTTTGCTTCGTTGGCGGAGTGCCAGGCAAGCAGCAGCTTGCCGGTGCAGGTGCACTCGAAGTTGTAGTAGTCGAGATTGCCTTGGGGCGACACAAAGAACTCAACACAGGGGTCGGTCCAGGTGCGTCCCTGGTCCTCGGTTACAGCAGCTTTTATGTCATTCTCAGTAACAAGGAACTTTATGTAGAGCTTGCTGCCATCGTGAAAAAGCTTGAAACCGGCTTGGGGGGTGTAGGGGTATTGTTCCGGCCAGTTGCAGCAGTCAATAGCGTGCAGGGGCAGCGTGTCAAATATCTTCTCTAAATCCTCAGTGGGAGAAATTCTTGGTACGTTTATTGTCTTCATAATTCAGTTGTTTTTTGCTCTTTGGCGAAGATACACTAAAAAAGTGATTATATGCAGCTATGTGATAATTTTTCTCTTTTTTTATCTTCCTTTGTAACAAATAGGCTTCTCTTCCGTCATAAAAGTGAAAAACAGACACACAAGCATTATAAAAGGTGACACACGCAGAATTCAAGAGACGGTTTATGCCGTTGCAGCAGATGCTCTATCGCGAGGCATACAGGATGCTTGGCGATAGCTTTGAGGCAGAGGATGCCGTGCAAAACCTTTATGTGAAACTGTGGGAAAAAAAAGAGATGCTCGATGCTGTGGATGTTCCCCCGGCATACTGTCGCACTATGCTTAAAAACATATGCATAGACCGCTGGCGGGTGCTTAGGATGCGCGAAGAGAATGATGTGCCAATAGACAATGCGGTTGAAAGGAATGTTTCGCCCGATAGTGATGAGGGTGAGGTTGAGGAGTTTGTAGCGCATTTTCTTGCCGGCCTTTCGCAACAGCAGCGGCAGGTGATGCAGATGTCAATGCTTGGCTGCGGCTGCGATGAAATAGCCCGGGTTGCGGGGCTTAGTGAGGTGAATGTGAGAGTGATTCTTTCTCGTTTGAGGAAAAAATTCAGAGAGTATTATTATGAATAGAAGGAGTTTGATTATGGAAGAAAACAGTTTGAAGGAGATGGTAGAGCGCTTCTTCAATGCAGAACTTAGTGCCGAAGAGGAGCGTGAGTTGTGTCATTGGCTTCGTTGCAATGATGTTCCTGTTGAACTCCGCAAAGACAAGGAGGCTATTATTGCATTGTGCTGTGAGCCCGAGGGGATTGAACTGCCCGATGGCGTTGTGCAGCGTCTTGAAGCAACGCTAGATGCTCTTGAGCAAACAAAAGAGAGGGCGTTTGCGGGCAAGGGTGTTGCAACGGTGCCGCAAAAGAGATTGCATTTTACTGTTAGAATGGTGGTGAGTGGGGCTGTGGCTGCAGCTGTGGCGCTTCTTGTATTTTTCACAAATGTGGCAACCGATGAAACGGCTGGGGCAACAGAGCCTTCTATTGTGTGTGTAACGGTTGCAGAGCTTCCCGTGGAGTATTATCTTGATGACAGCGAGGAGGATACTTTTGACAACCCCGAGGATGCAATGCGATGCTTCAAGAATGCGTGTGGAAATGTGATGCTTGCGATAAACACTGCCAAGGGTAATAAGAGGGAGATTGAGAATAGATTGGAAGAGACGTTTGAACAATGTAAGGAGTTAATAAAGATAAAAATATAACAGGATATTATGAGACGGTATATTTTGACAGCATTTATGTTACTAATGCTTTTCCCTGGTTTTACTTTTGCCAATGGGCAGCCTACTCAGGTAACCGAGAGGAGCAAGGTGGAAAAGCTTATGCAGTTGGCAGCAAAGCAAAAATCGAAAGAGATTGATTATGCCTACATCTCCACCGGTATGTTTAAGCAGATGTTTGGTATGCTTGGCGCAGAAGTGGAGCTACAACGTTGTGGGGGAGTTGTTGAAGGGGGTGCCAACCCTTTTGCCTCAATCAGGTATATGCGCCGTTTCCAAACGAGGGGTGAAACTGGATATAGTCTGCTTTCCCAAGTGCTGAGACCTTTCTTGCAAGAGGATGAACTGGTGATGGGAATGGAACTTATGACACTCAACCGCGAGAATGGTGTGCTCACAGTGGTATATAGCGATGCACGTAGTGTGCTTGTTATAAATGATGAGGGGGATGAACTATCTGTTGTATTCATTGCCGGGCTCAACTATGACATTTTCATCGATATGAAGAATGCTGGAATAAATATTGAATTTGGATTCTAATTTTTGAGTTGCAATGAAAAGAATGATATATCTTTTGGCAGCCTGCTGTGCTGCAATGGTTTTGCAGGCACAGACTGTAGACTACAATGGGCTTGCAACTTTTATCAAAGAGTTAAAGGCTTTGAAAGGCGAGCACGTTGAGTGTGAGAGTGAGATGTTTGACCATTATGCAACAGAGAACTCCAAGGTAACCACTGCTAATTTGGTGTTTCCATCTGATTTGGCGAGTCTTGGAATGCGCAATGAGATTATGACTCTTGGCGGTATCTCAAAATCTGATACAACATTTCATTTTGTGCATTTGATGTCGGAGGATGAGATTGGCTATAATCTTGTGATGGGTGTTGTTGGCAAATACTACAATGATTTGGAGTGTGAAGCTATCTTTGGTATTCCGCTAATGGCTTGCCAGCGCGAGGATGGGGAAGAACAGACTCTATTCCTTGATGAAAACAACACGTTGTTGATAAGGGATAGTGGCGATGAGATAGAGATACTCTATGGAAGTTTCAATATTGTGAATACAGTGCAGAATGCTTTGAGGTCGGTGGTGGATGTTACCGATGAGGATTATGTGGATGTGGAGATGTTTGGGGGCGTGGATTTTAGTGTGCGTGTCACCGACAAACAGAATTTTGAAAAATCGCCCAATTCAATGGGTGCTGCTCCCGAGGATATTATGCGCTTTGTGCATAAAATGAAGGATGAAAACCTTGCGCTTGTTGAGGGCCGCGTGGCAAATGCTGCAAGCGACGCCGAGCGCGATGAGTGTGTGGCTGCGGCCGAGGAGTTGAAAACTGAACTGGAAGAGTATATTGATGGGCTTGCCAAAAAACTCGATGAGCTTGAGGTGCCCAAGTTTGTCGAGGTGATGCCTGCATCAGATGAATATTTTGTGGCTATTCCAAAGGTTTCCAAGGAGCAGAAGGAGAAGATGATGCCATACGCGGCGAGTGGAGTATATGACTGGATAAACAACTCGGGTTTTTGCAAGGGTGCTAAAATGGGGAACATTGACCAAATCTCCTGCATTATAACTCCACGCGATGTTGCAAAGCAGTATGCCATAAGAAACTTCCCGCGTGAAAAGTGGTATGATGATGGCTTTACAACAGAATATAAGGAGGTTGCTGTGCGTGAATATCAGGGTGGAACGCCTGCCGTGCTCTATCGCTTTTCGCAGAATGAATTGGGCTACAATGATATGTTGCGCGACCTTGGATATCTCTTTGGCCTGCAACCCGGTGCCAAGCATTGGGGGCTTGAAGTTACACAGCAAGTTGAGAATGGTGGCAAACGTTTTGTGCAGCTGTGGGGCGAAGGGGGTGTTATAGTTTCTCTCTTCGACTCTCCCCAGGATAAATACTCACACTTCAGTGTGGTGATAGGTGGTGTGGATGGTTTTGAAAAGGCTGTTGATGAGTATCTGTTTGGTGGCGAGAGGGATTTTTCCAAAAAATGCAACATTGTAATTGATAGCGACCTTGGCAATAACTCATACGGCATACATTTCATTGCCGAGGATTACCTCTTTGCCGGAAAGAGCCATAAAAATGGGGTACATATTGATTTTGGGTATGCAGAAAGATTTAAAGGGCTCTAATAGGAGATTGGAATAACAATTAAATTATATAAAAGATGAAAAAAGGTGTTTTAATGACATTGGTGCTTGCTGTTGTGGGCATAGTGTCGCTTATGGCGCAGACAACAGCGCTTGTTACTTATGAAGGTGGATACTTTGTGAAGAGTGGCAAGGAGTGGACCGAGTTTCGCCCTGCCGACAAGGCTGGCAAGTGGGCTGTCTATAAACAGTTTGGCGAGGATGATACATTCTTCTATGTAAAGAACAAGAAGTGTGAACTGAGTATTCCCAAGCTCTACAAGGACAAGATTTTCATAAAGCGTGGAAAGAAAAGCGGGTGGGAGATTGTGTACAACACTCTTAGTGTGCATCTTCGTTGCCCCGAGGGGGATGCTCTCTATTACAGCTACAGAAATCACAGTATGAAGCACAGCGAGTATGACGGCTATTTTGTGCGCGACAATCTAAGCTGGCGCGAGTATCGCCCCAGAATGAAGAGTGGTGTGTGGGCCGAGTTCAAGCAGACTGCCGAGGACAGGAAGTATTTTACCATTGAGAGTAGCAATAACATTGTGTATGTTCCCAAAACTACCGACTATGATATTGTAATAAAGGAGAAGGATAATCCGTCGTGGACGGGTGGCTATGCAATAGAGGCTGTTTATGACCGCTCTGCCGCCTGGCAGTATAGTTTCTACTACGAGAACTATGCGGTTGGTGGTGATAGTTTCAAGAAAGGGGCGCGCATAAGCATTGACAATAAATGTAATTTGCAAGTGGCCTTTGGTGGAAAATACTATGATTTTATCTATACTGACATTAAACTGGTTGATGACTCGGGGAAGAGTGATGCTATTCTCATTACAATAGACAAAAAGAGTAGTATATTGCTGCGTGATGGCAGTGCTGTGGTGAAGTGTAGGAGTATTGGAAGAAAGAGTGTGGACCTTGTGGGTACAGTTTCCGATAACTACAAGAAGATTGCCGACCAGCTGAGGATGGGTACGTTCCGTTTGGCTGTCAATGCCGGTAAGTGAATAGGTTATGTTCCTGAGATATTGAGGCTGCCCGGAAATAGCTCTTTCTATTCAACCTCAAGCGATGTGAGAGTGCCCCATTTGGTTTGGGACACTCTCTTTCTTATGTGAACATTGTTGCGATTGACTCTATATTCGTTATTTCCGATAGGTGTTATCGTAAAAACTGATACATAAATAGTGTGAAAATAAATTATTGATTGTAATTTTGTGGAAAATTTGCAAATTGCACTTTTAGACAGTAGGGGCAGGGATGGACTGCCTGTGATTTATAGAATAAAATAGGACAATATTCATTAAATAATTCTATTAACTATGTTTAAAAATTTCCCGGGATACAAGGTTCTTGAGAAGATTCAGAAGAACAAGTCCCACAAGAGAGAGAGAAAGCTTCCTCTCAATGCAATTAAGCTGCTTTTCATTACTGTAATTTCACTTGCTGTGGCGCTTATCCCCACCGAGTCTTTTGGTATTGAGGGCCTTACTGTTATTCACCAGCGTATCATCGCACTGTTTGTCTTTGCTGCTCTTATGTGGCTCACAGAGACAATGCCTTCGTGGGTAACATCAATGATTGTGGTAACTGTGATGCTGTTCACGGTCTCTACCAGTGCGTTCAGCTTCTTGCGTCCCGAGGGTGCTGCAAGCAGCGGATTGGTGCCTTTCAAGAGCATTATGGCTTGTTTTGCAAACCCCACAATTATGCTCTTTATCGGTGGTTTTGTGCTTGCTATCGGTTTGACCAAGGTGAAGCTCGATGTTGCTCTTGCACGTGTGTTGCTTAAGCCTTTCGGTACACGTTCCGAGGTGGTGTTGCTTGGTTTCATCCTTGTAACAGCTATCTTCTCGGCTTTTGTCAGCAACACTGCCACTGCTGCTATGATGCTTGCGTTCCTCACTCCTGTGTTGCGTTCACTGCCTGCCGACGGCAAGGGCCGCATTGCACTGGCGCTTGCAATTCCCGTTGGTGCCAACCTTGGTGGTATGATGACTCCCATTGGTACACCTCCCAATATGATTGCACTCGACTACCTTGCTTCACAGGGTATGGGTATCTCATTCGTTGATTGGACAATCAGAATGTCTCCATTTGTAATTCTGCTTCTTGTTCTCTCTTGGTTGCTGCTGCGTTTTATGTTCCCCTTCAAGCAGAAGAATATCAAGATTGAGATTGAGGGCGAAATTAAGTGGAACCACCAGACTTGGGCTGTGGTAATTGCGTTTATCCTCACTATCTTTATGTGGATGTTCGGTACTGATATGTGGGGTCTCGACACCAACGTTGTGGCTATGTTGCCTATCGCAATTTTCTGTGCAACAGGTGTGCTCACACGTCGCGACCTTGAGGAAATCAACTGGAGCGTGCTGTGGATGGTAGCCGGTGGTTTTGCTCTTGGCGTAGCGCTCAATTATAAGGGCGATGGTGGTGCAAGTCTCAGCAGCCTCATTGTAGAGTCGGTTCCCTTTGACAACTTCTCACCGCTGGTGGTTATGATTCTTGCAGGTCTCATCTGCTTTGCCTTCTCTAACTTCATCTCTCACTCGGCTGCAACATCTCTGCTCGTTCCCGTGCTTGGTGTTATTGCCGGTGGCCTTGGTACAGCGCTTGAGAGCTACGGTGGCGCACAGGCAATGCTTGTGGGTATTGCTATTGCATCTTCAGTGTCAATGATTCTTCCCATCTCTACACCTCCCAATGCCATTGCTCACTCTACAGGTTTCATTGAGCAGAAGGATATGATGAAGGTTGGTATAATCATCGGTATTTTGGGTCTTGTACTTGGTTACGGTATGCTCATCTTCATTGGTTTCTAAGATAAAGGTTGAAGATAAGCTTTTACATAAAATATGCTCCACATAGTTCGTTATGTGGAGCATATTTGTTATTTTCGCGTGTGAAAAAGATTTTGAATAATGGAACTGCGCCAACTTAAATATTTTGTGAAGAGTGCCGAGTTTATGAATTTTTCGGTTGCTGCCAAACATCTTTATATTACTCAGAGTACGCTCTCTCAGCAGATAAAGCAGCTTGAGCTTGAACTGGGCTTTGAGCTTTTCTTGCGTAACAGCCGTCATATTTCGCTCACCGAGGCGGGCGAGGAGTTCCTGCCGTTTGCACGCAGAACAATATTGGATGCCGAGGACGCTGTGCAGCGTCTCAATGACCTGCAGAATGTGAGAACGGGGACTTTGCGCATTGGGGTTACATATAGCCTGAGCACTGTGCTTACAGAAGGGGTTATTACTTTCTTGAAGACCTATCCGGGCATTAAGCTTGAGATTGTGTACAAGACTGTTGATGAGCTGTTGTTATTGCTGCGTGAGCGCAAGGTGGATTTTGTGCTTTCCTACAAGCCTTTGTGCGATGCCCCTGATATTGATTCAATGTTGCTCTTCGAGAATTCGTTGGCGCTTGTTGTGTCGGTGGAGCATCCGCTTGCAGGGCGCAAGAAGATTGGGCTGCAGGAGCTGTCGGGGATGGAGTTGGTGTTGCCCTCTAAGGGGTTGCAGGCGCGTACAATGTTTGACAAACTTACCGAGAACAAGGATTTTGTGCTGAAATCGAGCCTGGAGCTCAATGAAACGAATATACTGTTGCAGATGGTGGCTACAGGGCACTATGCCACAATTCTATCAACATCGGCCCTCTTTGGAAAACCTCGTTTCCGGGCTATTCCCATAGATGAGCCGGGGAATGTGATGGAGGCGTCGTTGCTGTGTCTGTCGGGGGCATACAGAAAGAGCTCGGCAAAGGAGTTTATAAAGATTTTGCTTGAGACTGATGCTGTGAAACGCAGGCTGATGAACTTGTATGAGTGAGAAGGGTTATTCCTCAATTTCCACCAATGGTATCTCTTCTGTGCGTCTTGGTGTCATCTCGCCCTTGATGTAGATTTTTGTCATCTCGGTCTTTGCATTGCTGTGCACAGTTATTGCAGTTCTGAATTTGCGGGGTGCAGTTCTCTCACCGTTGAAGATTACAATGATTGAGTCCTTTTCACCCGGCTTGATTGGGTGGGTGGGGTATTCCTTGCCGGTGCAACGGCAACTGGTGTATATCTGGTGTATGTAGAGGTTGCTCTCGCCCGTGTTGGTGAACACGAAAGCACACTTCTTTATTGGTGTCTCTTGCCCGAATTTACCCAGGTCTATGGTTGTTTTCTCGAATGTTATTTCGGGTTTCTTAGGGTCTTTGGCGAAGGTTGCTGTTGCAAACAGGGCCAGGATTATTATTGCTAATCTTCTCATCTCTTTAATTATATATTAGGTATAGTGGGCTCGGGAAATTCCGAGCCACTCTTTTTAGCTTCGTTTTACTTGTTTCACTCCCTTTATTCCTTCTATTTTGGCAATCAACTTGTTGAGCTTTATGTTGCCGCTCACAAGCAGTGAGAGTGTGCCCGAGAAGAGGGTGTCGTGCGACTCGATGTTTATGCCGCGCATTGTAACGTCTTTCTCTTGCAGAATGACAGATGTTATGTTGTTTACAATGGCTATGTCGTCGTGTCCCACAATGCGCAAGGTTATGGGGAACATTGCACTGCTGCCTTCCATCTCGCTCCAACGCGCCTCTATCACGCGGTAGGGGTAACGCTCTATGAGCTGTCGTGCGTTGGCGCAGTCTTTGCGGTGTATTGAGATGCCGCCGTTGATGGTGATGAAGCCAAAAATCTCATCGCCGAATACCGGCGAGCAGCAGCGGGCAAATTTGTAGTCTACACCCTTGAGGTTGCGCTCTATGACAAGGACATCCGATGCCCCCTTGTTCTCCTTCTCCACAAATGTGTAGCTGTCGGCGCTGCGGTTTTGCTCGCTGTTCTCGCTTTCGGGGTTCTGCAACGACTGGTATCTCTTTAGAATGTCGACCATATCTATTGTGCCGTCGGCAACATTCTGGTAGAAATCGCTCAAACGCTTGAAGCCCATTTTGCGTATGAGGTGGTCCATTATAGACTCGTCGAACTCTGTTTTGTGGTTCTTGAGCTTGCGCACAACAGCTTCGCGCCCGATGTTGGCTTGACGGGAACTTATCTCCTTCATCGCCTGACGTATCTTTGTGCGTGCACGTCCTGTTTGTGCTATGTTGAGCCAGGCTTGTTTGGGTGTTTGGCTGTTGGAGGTGATTATCTCTACTTGGTCGCCGTTGCACAGCACGTGGCGTATTGGGACGTTGCGTCCGTTTACAAGGGCGCCGGTGCATTTGCAGCCCAGGCCGGTGTGTATGCCAAACGCGAAGTCGAGCACAGTGGCTCCTTTGGGAAGCCTGTATAGGTCGCCCTTGGGGGTGAATATGAAAATCTCATCCTTATAGAGCTCCATTTTGAACTTGTTATCGCTTACCTCCTCCTCGCTCATATTCTGCAACGTGTCGCGAATTGAGGCCAGCAGGTTGTCGAGTCCCTTTTCGCTCTTCACTCCCTTGTAGCGCCAGTGGGCAGCAAGTCCGTGCTCGGCAACGGCGTCCATACGCTCGGTGCGTATCTGCACCTCCACCCAACGGCCTTCAGGTCCCATAACGGTTGTGTGCAGCGACTCATAGCCGTTGCTCTTGGGCACCGACAGCCAGTCGCGCAATCGGTGTGGGTTGGGGGTGTACATATCGGCAACAATGGAGTAGACTTGCCAACATTCGCTCTTCTCGTTCTGCGGTTCGCTGTCGATTATTATTCGTATGGCAAAGAGGTCGTATATCTGTTCAAACGGCCTTTGCTGCTTTTTCATCTTCTGCCATATCGAATTAATGGATTTTGTGCGTCCCTTGATGCGGAATTTTAGGTGGGGCAGCATTTTCAGTTGTCGCTCTATGGGCTTTATGAATGATGCCATATAGTCCTCGCGCGATGCGGCTGTCTCCTCGAGCTTGCGGCTAAGCTCGGCATATATGTCGCTCTCGGTGTAGCGCAACGCAAGGTCCTCCATTTCCGATTTCAGCTTGTAGAAACCCAGTTTGTGGGCGAGGGGAATATAGAGCTTTGATGCTTCACGGGCAACGAGTTCGCGCGCAGCGGTGTCGCTGTGGTCGAAGAGGGAACGCAACATCACCAGACGGCTGGCAATCATAATGAGAATAACCCTCATATCATTGGTGAAAGAGAGCAGCAGGTTCCTGAAATTCTCGGTCTCTATTGTGGGGCTTTTGGCATAGAGGCTGTTTATCTGCGACAGGTTGGTGAGAATCATTGCTGCCGTGTCGCCAAACCTCTCCTTTATCTCATCGATATTGACTGTCCCGGCCTTTACACTGCGGTTCAGGAGTATGCACACCATAATCTCGCGCTGGAAACCAATCTCATTTCCTACGATATTGGCGGTGAGGAGGTCGCACAACAGTGGGTTGAAGCCCAAATTGTCGCGCTTAATCTCTCCGCTCTCAATGGCTTTTGTAATGGCGGTTTTTATATATGTGTAGTCGGCAATCTGAATGTTGCCCTCAACGCTCTTTCTTAGTGAGGTGTATGCCTCGATAATTTTCTTGCGTTCGGTATCTGTAGTTCTCAATATATCTTCCATAATTACCGATTCTGCTTATTATTTTCCGCGAAGATAGAATTTTCTCCTTTAATAAGGAATTTTTTTTTGTCATTTATAGAATTTATTCCTATTTTCGCTCCTTGAAGAAAATCACTTAAACTACCATAACTATGATTAGCAAGGCCGATCAAACTCTTTTGAACAAGAAAGGTATCACGGCAGAACAGGTTGCCGAGCAGTTGAAAACATTTAAAACGGGCTTTCCATTCCTTAAACTGAAGGATGCTGCCACCATTGGCAACGGCATACTCTCTCCAACCGAGGAGGAGCGAGTGGGGTATCTTGGTGCCTGGGATGCTTATTGCGGGCAGGGAAAAGCTATTCTGAAATTTGTTCCGGCGTCGGGTGCTGCCAGCCGAATGTTCAAGGACCTTTTTGCTTTCCTCAGCGCCGATTATGATGCGCCGGAGAGTGCTTTTGAAAAGAATTTCTTTGCCAACATTGAGAAATTTGCCTTTTATGGCGACCTCAATGCTATGTGTGTGAAGAATAATGGCAAGTCTATAACAGAGCTCATTGAGGCAGGACAGTATAAGGCGGTTGTTTTCAATCTGCTCGATTTTACAGGTATGAACTATGGCTCTTTGCCCAAGGGATTGCTTAAGTTCCACGCCTATGGCGATAGTGTGCGCACATCGGCCGAGGAGCATTTTGTGGAGGGTGCTCTCTATGCAGCAACCGACGGTGTCGTGAAACTCCATTTCACAGTCTCTCCTAACCACAAGGCACTTTTTGAGGAGCTTGTTGCCGAGCGCAAGGCTCATTACGAGGCTCTGTTTAATGTTAAGTATGATATTACATTCTCGGAGCAGAAGCAATGCACCGATACCATTGCTGTTGATGCCGATAATGTCCCGTTCCGCGAGAATGGTTCGATTGTATTCCGCCCCGGCGGCCACGGTGCTTTGATAGAGAACCTCAACGATATTGATGCCGACGTGGTGTTCATAAAGAATATCGACAATGTGGTGCCCGACCGTCTGAAGCCCGACACTGTTACATACAAGAAACTGCTTGCGGGTATTCTTGTTGAGAGACAGAAGAAGGTGTTTGAGTATCTCAACTTGATTGACAGTGGTTGCTACACTCACGCTCAGATTGAGGAGATGATACATTTCCTTCAGAATGAGCTCCAGTGCCGCAGCACCGAGCTTAAGGATATGGAGGATTGCGACCTTGTGCTCTATCTGCGCAAGAAGTTCAACCGTCCGATGCGTGTTTGCGGTATGGTGAAGAATGTGGGCGAGCCGGGTGGTGGCCCATTCCTTGCCTTTAACCAGGATGGAACGGTCTCTTTGCAAATTCTCGAGAGCTCACAGATTGATATGACCAACGAGGAGGCAAAGTCGATGTTT
The DNA here is from genome assembly GCA_045654645.1 of Bacteroidaceae bacterium. Classification (GTDB taxonomy): domain Bacteria; phylum Bacteroidota; class Bacteroidia; order Bacteroidales; family Bacteroidaceae; genus HGM04593. The sequence goes on along the minus strand of JAZONR010000057.1, from coordinate 5,854 downwards.
GAGAACGGAACGCACTTCAACCCGGTGGACCTCGTGTGTGCGGTCAGGAACTATAAGGGCGAGAAGTTTAACTTGCCCGCCTATGTTGATAAGAACACAGGATTTATCTCGCACAAGTCAAAGAATGGCCGCGAATTGAAGGCTATGGAGCTCCCCGGTTTGTGGAACGGTGCAATGAGCGACTGGAATACAATCTTTGTTGAGGTGCCGCTCATCACTTTCAATCCCGTGAAGACTGTTAATGACTTGTTACGTGATGTACATCAGTAATCACTTGTCATATAGCTCGATAAACTCGTAGCTGTTACCCACAGTGTCGAGGTAACGCTTGAACTCATTCACCCCGATGACAACTGTAGCACGGTTGTCGTTGGGGTGAAAACTTAATGACTCCTGCTGCTGCAGATTGGTGTCGAGAAACAGGTGCACGTGGTTGTCGGTGTCGTTGATGAGCCCGAAGGGGGATACCGAGCCGGGTTGCAGTCCAAGGTACTTCTCCATTCTCTGTGGCGAGGCAAAGGAGAGCTTTCCTTGATGCAAACGGTGCTCAAGGTCGTGGATGTCGAGGTCGCGTTCGCAGTCGAGCACAACAAGATAGTGGCGGTTGCCCTTGTGGTTGCGGAAAAAGAGGTTCTTGCAGTGCTTTGAGCCATCTTTCTTCCAATGCTGGCGCGCTATCTCAATTGTGGGTGCCTCGGGGTGGGTATACCAGGTATATTCGAAGTTGCCGTTGTTAAGGTAGGCAAGCACCTTCTCAATGCGTTCGCTTTCCATTAGAGTAGTGTTTCTATGTCGTTGCACAACTGTTCTACATTCTCGGGGAGGGTGGCCCAGCTTGTGCAGAAACGCACTACATCGCGCCCGTCGTCATAGCTGCCCCAGCGCTCAAATGCATATTTTTGTGCAAGCAATGTCTGTTGTTCATTGGTGAGAATGGGGAACTGCATATTGGTGCGTGAGTCAATCCACATAGGTATTCCTTTTGCCGTGAAGGCGTTTCGGATTTTTGCTGCCATAGCATTGGCGTGTGTGGCAAGCTTGAAGTAGAGACACTCTTCACCGTCTTTTAGCAACTGTTCAAACTGAATTCCAAGCAGACGTCCCTTGGCAAGCATACCACCGTGTTGTTTAATGGCATAGCGGAAGCTGCGGTGCATCTCTTCGCCCTTGAATACTACTGCCTCGCCAAAGAGCGCACCCACCTTGGTGCCACCAATGTAAAAGACATCGCACAGGCGTGCAAGGTCGGCCAGTGTGAAGTCGCACCCCTCGGAGCATAGACCATAGCCCAAGCGTGCACCGTCTACAAAAAGGTAGAGGCCGTGGCTGTGGCAGAAATTGGAGATGCCGGTGAGTTCTTCTTTGGTATATATTAGTCCGTTTTCGGCAGGGCAGGAGAGGTAGACCATTCCCGGCTGCACTGTGTGTTCGTGCGAGGGGTCGTTCCAGTGGTTGTTGTAGCACTCTTCAATTTGTGCAAGCGACAGACGGCCGTCGGGCGAGGGCAGGGCAATTACCTTGTGTCCTGTGGCCTCGGGTGCTCCTGTCTCGTGCACGTTTATGTGTCCGCTGTCGGCCGAAATTACTCCTTGATAGCTGTGCAGCAGCGCATCGATGACTGTTACATTGGCCTGTGTGCCGCCAACAAGGAACTGCACACCAAGCGTTGGGTCGCCGCACTGTTCCCTTATTATATTACGCGCGCGTTCGCATATTTCGTCGCAACCATAGCCTATATGCTGTTCAAAGTTACTCTCTGCAAGTGCTTGAAGAATTGAAGGGTGTGCTCCCTCTATGTAGTCTGAATCGAAACGTATCATAGCCTCTCTTTTTTAATTTTTTGCGAAGATAGTGATAAATATATAATTGGGCAAAGGTTAAAAGGTGTTAAATATGGTTCTGCGTGCAAACTTTTATTCTATGAGTGGTGTTATAGTGGCAAAATAGGGTCTGCCAAATGAAAAAAAGTCTCTTTTTGTGTGATATTCCCTATTGGTTTTAATCTATTATATAAAAAACATAAATTAATCTTTTATGAGTAGGATTCCTTCAATGGAGGCTCTTTGCCCCATATACACCGGTAGAGCGGTTTCAAATGGTGGTTGGGCTGTCGGGTGTGCCGAGTGGTCGGATGGGCGTTTGTCTTGTTTGGCAAAAACGGTGTCAATAGTGCAGAAATCACCCGATACGGGTAAGCTTGTGTGGCTTGGCGAGTGTGAGAGGAGGGCAAAGGAACTTGGCATTGAACCGGAACTTCAACATTTTGGCTTTGATGAGTTGAGTAGGGCCTATAACGAGTTTAAGCCCATTGGCAAGCTGTGCGAGCCCGATGCCTGGAGGTTGATGCTTGAGATTGTACACGCCTATAATGATACCTATTGTCGCGGCATTGGCTGCAAGGACGAAATTCCGGTAAATGATTATAAACTTTTTGTGGAGGTTGCCATTGAGCTTGCCCGGGCAGGACGTGAGCATTTGCCGTTGAGCCTTATTATTGAGCTCTACCGCGAGGCCGGGATGTTCAGCAAATGTTTTGAGATGAAGCCGCTTATCATCAAGTCGTGCGATGAGAGTGAGATAATCGATGAAATTCTCTTTAGGGCTGCAAAGGGCGACAGCACGTTGTTCCTGATTGAGGAGATTGACTATTTCGTGAGGAATTTCAGGCCTTGCAAAAGGGTCCCTTGTCCATTTGCCTGATGCGCTGTAGCGGTGGGCAGCAAAGGTTGAGGTTACATTCTTATTGTTACTTAAATATATTTATATTACTTTTGTGCATTGTCGCTTTTTGTGGCAGTTACATAAAAACAAACAACAAAGTAATATAAAACAGATGAAAAAGTACCTTAGACTATTTTTGCTGGCTGTTGTGGCCCTGCTTGCAGGGATGCCGGCTGTTGCAGGGAATGATGGTGAGCAGTTGCCATTAGACCCCACAATAAGGATTGGAAAGCTGAAGAACGGCCTTACCTACTACATCCGACACAACGACAATCCAAAGAATCTTGTAAATTTCTACATTGCGCAGAAGGTGGGCTCAATACAGGAGGAGGAGAACCAGCGCGGTTTGGCACACTTCCTTGAGCATATGTGCTTCAACGGAACCAAGCACTTCCCCGGCAAGGGAATTATAAACTACCTTGAGAGTATTGGTGTGAAGTTTGGTGCCGACCTCAATGCCTACACCGCTATCGACGAGACGGTTTATAACATTGACAATGTTCCCGTTGGCGTGGAGGGTGCCATTGATTCCTGCTTGTGGATTCTTCGCGACTGGGCCGATGGACTGACACTTGCCCACGAGGAGATTGACAGTGAGCGTGGCGTTATTCACGAGGAGTGGCGTGGCCGAAACAGCTCTATGATGCGTATGCAGGAGCGTATGTTGGCCGACATCTTCCCCGGCAGCCGCTATGGCAAACGTTTGCCTATAGGTATAATGGAGGTTGTAGATAATTTCCCCTATCAGGCATTGCGCGACTACTATGAGAAGTGGTATCGTCCCGACCTTCAGGGTATTGTGATTGTTGGCGACATTGATGTGGATGAAGTTGAGAAGAAGGTAAAGAAGATTTTTAAATCCATCAAGAAGGCCAAGAAACCTGCAAAGCGTGAATACTACCCCGTTGCTGATAACAAAGAGATGATTTTCTCCCAGCAGGTGGATAAGGAACAGCAGAACTACCTACTGCAGCTTATGTACAAGCACGATGTTGCACCTCGTGAACAGCGCAATACAAAGCAGTATATTTATGACAATACAAAGCGCTCATTTGCAATGAGTATGCTCAACAGCCGCTTCTCCGATATTATGACCAAGGAAAATCCTCCATATTTGCGTGCGGGAGTTGGCTACAATGGCTTTGGCGTTGCACAGACAAAGGAGGCATTTGTTGTTATGGTACAGTGTAAGGCCGAGCAGATTATGGAGGCTATTCCTATGGTGTTTACCGAGGTGGAGCGTGCACGCCGCTACGGCTTCACACAGAGTGAACTGGACCGTGTGAAGGAGTCTTTCCTCGCAAGGAATGAGAAGTGGTTTGCCGAGCGCGATAAACGCGTAAGCGACTACTATGTGCAGAACGCTATCCGCCACTTCCTCGATGAGCAGTCTATGATGGCACCCGAGGTGGATTATGAACTCACAAAGGAGATTGTGAACCGGATTACTCTTGAGGAGGTTAATGCTGTAATCCCTGCGCTGCACCGCGAGGATAACCGTGTTGTGGTATCTTATGCACCAGAGAGAGAGGGTGCTGTCTATCCCAATGGAAAAGACATTGAGATGTTGCTGGATAACATCAAGAATTCGCGTAACATTGCTGCCTATGAGGATAATGCTGTAGATGCACCGTTGCTTGCCGAGATTCCTCAAGGAGGCAAGGTTGTGGCAACAAAGGAGGGCAAATGGGGTTCAACTGTGTGGACTCTCTCCAATGGAATTGATGTTGTTGTTAAGCCAACAGATTTTCAGGCCGACCACATTTCACTGAGCGGATACAAGGCCGGTGGTACAAACCGTTATCCCGACAGCGACAGGGTAAACCTCTCGGTGCTTGGTTCTCTTTCGGGCATTGGTGGCTTTGGCGCTTTTGATGCATCGCAGTTGGGCAAAAAACTGGCCGGCAGCACTGCTGCTGCTTCGGTGAGCATTGGTTCTCTCTATGATGTGGTTAGCGGTTCTTGCTCTACAAAGGATGCCGAGGATATGTTTAAACTGATGTATCTGAAGTTTACATCGCCCCGCAAGGATGAGAAGGCTTGCGAGTCGTTCCTTACTCGTATGAGGAACAGCCTCAAGGATAGGTCTTTGAACCCCAATACCGCTCTCAACGACACTTTGGTTGCGGCTCTCTATAGCAACCACCCAAGAGTGATGCCTCTGCTTGCAAGTGATGTTGATAACATTGACTATGACAGGGTGCTCGAAATCTACAAAGAGAGGACAAGCGATGCAACAGGTTATAAGTTCTTCATTGTGGGCAATGTAGACCTTGAGACTATAAAGCCTCTTGTAGAGCGTTATATCGGTGCTCTTCCCTGCAACGGTCGTGTGGAGAAGATTGAGCAGACAACTGTTGAGATGCGAAAAGGTATCTACCGCAATAACTTCAAGAATAAGATGGAGAACCCCACCGGCACCGAGGTGATTTACTATTCGGGTGAGATTGACCCCACACTCAAGAACAGTGTGGTGATGAGTTTCCTCTCGCAAATTCTGCAGATTGTGTATACACAGGAGGTGCGTGAGAAAGAGGGTGGTACCTATGGCGTGGGAGTACGTGGCAACGTGGTGCGTGAGCCCAAGGGTGAGTTCACCGTTTATGTGAACTTTAAAATGGCGCCCGAGCGTCGCGAGGAACTTGCCGCTATCATTGTGCGCGAGTTTGAGAAGCTTGCCGCTGAGGGCCCGGTTGATGAGCACGTTGAGAAGGTGCGCAGCTATATGCTCAAGAGTTTCGAGGAGATGCAGCGCAAGAATAATGCGTGGATGGGCTGGCTGCGCAGCTACTACTTCGATGGCGAGGACAATCACGACGGTTACAAGGAACTGGTGGAGAGCATAACCAAGGAGGATGTGCGCCGTTTGGCACAATATATTGTGGGGCTTGGCAACTTCATCGAGGTTAGTATGACTCCTGCAGAGTAAGTGATATGCAATACATAGAACAAAAAAGAGGCTGGGTCAAAAGTAATTTTGGCTCAGTCTCTTTTTTGGAGTAATTTTTCCGTTTTTATCTTCAGATTCGAAGAAATATCATTTTTGTACGCATAAATCCTTTATGCAGCCCGACAACATTCTAAATATGCTCCAATAGGGAAAACAAAAAGTCTTTGCCTGTTGCTATTTTCC
>JAZONR010000056.1:0-61643 GCA_045654645.1 Bacteroidaceae bacterium | reverse complement strand
GGAAGCTCTGTGGGAACTACGAAGTCGAAGAAAGGAATAACCTTTGTGGGAGCCTTGTCGATAGAACCATCGAGGATAGCGTCGATGATACCACGTGTATCCTTGATAGAGATACGCTTGCCGGTACCGTTCCAACCTGTGTTAACGAGGTATGCAGTAGCACCGTTAGCCTCCATCTTCTTAACCAACTCCTCACCGTACTTTGTGGGGTGCAAGCTCAAGAATGCAGCACCGAAGCAAGCTGAGAATGTGGGAGTGGGCTCTGTGATGCCACGCTCTGTACCGGCCAACTTAGCGGTGAAACCGCTGAGGAAGTAGTACTGTGTCTGCTCGGGGTTCAGGATAGATACGGGAGGCAATACGCCAAACGCGTCAGCTGACAAGAAGATAACCTTCTTTGCAGGAGCTGCCATTGAACCGGGCTTGATGTTGTTGATGTGGTTGATGGGGTAAGAAACACGTGTGTTCTCGGTAACGCTCTTGTCGGCGAAGTTAATCTTGCCGTTAGCATCAACTGTTACGTTCTCAAGAAGTGCATCGCGCTTGATAGCGTTGAAGATATCGGGCTCGCTCTCCTTGTCGAGGTTGATAACCTTTGCATAGCAACCGCCCTCGAAGTTGAACACTGAGTCGTCGTCCCAGCCGTGCTCGTCATCACCGATGAGCATACGCTTGGGGTCGGTAGAAAGAGTGGTCTTACCTGTACCGGAGAGACCGAAGAAGATAGCTGTCTCGCCCTTCTCGTTGGTGTTGGCAGAGCAGTGCATTGAAGCGATGCCCTGGAGGGGGAGGTAGTAGTTCATCATTGAGAACATACCCTTCTTCATCTCACCACCATACCAGGTGTTAAGGATAATCTGCTCCTTAGATGTGAGGTTGAATACAACGGCTGTCTCAGAGTTCAAACCAAGCTCCTTGTAGTTCTCTACGGCTGCCTTTGAAGCGTTGTAAACTACGAAGTCGGGCTCGCCAAATGCTGCAAGCTCCTCGGCTGTGGGGCGGATGAACATATTTGTTACGAAGTGAGCCTGCCAAGCAACCTCCATAATGAAGCGTACCTTGAGGCGTGTAGCGGGGTTGGCACCGCAGAATGCATCAACAACGAACAGTCTCTTGTTAGAGAGCTCCTTTGTAGCAATCTCCTTGAGAACGTTCCAAGCCTCTGTTGTAACGGGCTTGTTGTCGTTCTTGTACTCCTCAGATGTCCACCATACAGTGTTCTCTGATGTTGCGTCCTTTACAATGAACTTGTCCTTGGGTGAACGGCCGGTGTAAACACCTGTCATCACGTTTACTGCGCCAAGCTCTGTAACCTGACCAACCTCAAAACCCTGAAGTTCGGGCTTTGTCTCCTCTGCAAAAAGCTGCTCGTAAGAGGGGTTGTGCAATACCTCTACAGCACCTGTGATACCATACTTGGTAAGATCTAATGTTGCCATAATCTATAAAAATTAAATTATTGGTAAATGTTTTCTGTTTTATGTTTTTTGGAGCTTCCCCGGCTGCAGTGAACGCAGCTTGCCGAAGTTCTCCAAGTGCAAATATATGCCAATTTATTTAATGCTCAAAACTAATTAAAGAAATTTTTCCGTAATTGACGAAAAAATGATGAAAAAAGGCTGTTTTGGGTCTGTTTTTTTGTTTTTTTAAGCTTGTTCCTTTGTCAATTTATCTGCTTTTTTGCTTTTGTGGTGAGTGGTGTTCTCTTGGTGGGCTTGCATTTTGGAGCATCTTTTTTAATATTTATGACATTTTGTTTTTTGCGCCGCGTTGTGTGGAATTGTGTGGCTTTTTATTGTGGATTGTTAAAAAAATAGTGCTCTTGTGGTGGGGTGTTGGCTAAATTCACTATCTTCGCACAAACAAAATAAAACAAGAGGATATGAAAATAGTAAATCTCTCCGAGAACAATACCATTCTCAATACATTCATCAGTGAGATTCGTGATATCAACGTGCAAAAAGACCAAATGCGCTTCCGCCGCAACATTGAGCGCATTGGTGAGATTATGGCCTATGAGATAAGCAAGGAACTGTCCTACAAAAATATAACTGTGCAGACTCCCAACAGCGAGGCTGTGCAGAGTGTGCCCGCCGACAGGGTGGTGCTTGGAACTATCCTCCGCGCCGGCTTGCCGCTGCACACTGGTTTCCACAACTATTTCGACAGCTGCGAGAATGCCTTTGTCTCGGCCTACAGGAAATATACATCGGAGAATGAGTTTGATGTTATTGTAGAGTATCTTGCCTCGCCACGTCTCGAGGAGAAGACACTTTTGCTTGTGGACCCGATGTTGGCCACCGGTATAAGCGCCGAGCTCAGCTATCGCGCACTGCTTTCAAAGGGTAAACCTGCAAAAACAGTACTTGCCTGTGTCATTGCAAGCCAACAGGCTGTCGATTATGTGATTTCGCATTTCCCCGAGGATACAATTCTCTATTGTGCGGCAATAGACCCCATCCTCAACGAACACGCCTACATTGTTCCCGGTCTTGGCGATGCGGGCGACCTCTGCTTCGGCGGCAAGGATTGATGCTTGTTGAGTTGCTTATTATATGAAGGGGCTGTTTTAAAAACAGCTCCTTTTTTAATTATTTGTTAAGGGGGGTGAGACTGCTTTGCTGTCGGGTGGGGGATGCCTGTCTTTTACTGTTTCACCGGCTCGGTGTGAATGGTTACGTGGGTTGTTTGCCCAAACTTCTCCTTCAGCAGCCGTTCTACAATGGTAGTGGTTTCGTGGGCCTTCCTAAGGGTTATCTCCCCGTTCATCCTGATGTGCACCTCTATGGCCAGGCGGCTGCCTATGCGGCGGGTGCGCAGGTTATGTGGGGTGGTAACGCCCTCAACCGACAGTATAATGGCGTTTATCTCGTTCTCCACCTCCTCGGGCAGGGAGTGCTCGAGCAGTTCCTGAAGGCTGCCCTTGAGAATCCCGGCTGCCACTTTTATGATAAACAAGCTCACAATGATGGCTGCAATGGGGTCGAGCACGTGCCACCTGGCACCGCCAATGAGGGCTCCGCCAATGCCAAGAAAGGTGCCTATTGACGAGAAGGCGTCGCTTCTGTGATGCCAGGCGTTGGCAACAACAGCCCCGGAGCCAAGTTTCTTGCCCTTGTACACGGTGTAGCGATAGACAATCTCTTTAACAACAATTGAGACCGCGGCGGCAATGAGTGCTACAACACCCGGGGCCTGCAGCGTCTTTCCGTTGAGCACGGCTATGATGTCCATAACACCTCCGGCAAGAATTCCTGCACCCACGCACAGCAGCGCTATGCCGATTATTGCTGTGGCGAGTGTCTCATATTTGCCGTGCCCATAGTCGTGGTCGCGGTCGGCCGGCTTTGCCGATATGCGCACAAAGATGATGACAACGATGTCGGTAACAAAGTCCGAAAGGGAGTGCACGGCGTCGGCAATCATTGCCGCGCTGTGGCCCAAGAAACCTGCAACGAATTTGAAGATGAGTAGCAGCAGGTTTGCTATGCCGCCGATGAGTGTGGTGCGGTATATCTCTTTCTCGCGGAGTGAAGTTGCCATAGGCGTTGCTCGTTTCTATCAATCAACCCCGGAGAGCCGTAAATGGTTCCGGGGTTGCTGCTTTGTGGCGGGGTGCGCTTGCGGCAGTCCCGTTATTTGGTGCTGTTGTTCTTTATGAACTCTACTATTTCAGAGATGTAGCCGAATGCCATACCCACCACCGTGTCGGCAGCTCCATAGTAGACAGCTACCTTGTCGCCGTCGTTGAGCGCGGCACAGGGGAACACCACATTGGGTACATCGCCGGCAAGTTCATAGGGTGCTGCGGGGGCAAGCAGATAGGGCTTTGTGCGGTAGAGCACCTTTGAGGGGTCCTCCTTGTCGAGCAGTGCGGCACCCATTGAGTAGCGGAAACCGTTGCAGGTGGTTATTACGCCGTGGTAGAAGAGTAGCCAGCCCTCGTCGGTGAGGATGGGCACAGAGCCTGCGCCAATCTTTGTACACTGCCAGGCGCTCTCGGGGAAGGGGGTAACCTTCATCACGCAACGATGCTCGCCCCAGTATTTCATATCGGGGCTATAGCTGATGTAAATGTCGCCAAACGGGGTGTGTCCGTTGTCGCTGGGGCGGCTCAGCATTGCATATTTCCCGTTGATTTTCTGTGGAAAAAGAACGCCGTTGCGGTTAAAGGGAAGGAAGGCATTCTCGCACTGGAAGAACTCCTTGAAGTCGAATGTGTAGCCAATGCCTATGGTGGGGCCGTGGTAGCCGTTACACCAGGTTATCCAGTAGCGGTCCTCAATCCAGGTTACACGCGGGTCATATTTATATTCCGACTCAATCATTTCGGTGTTGCCGGCCTTGAACACTATGGGTTCGTGCTCTATCTCCCAGTTGATGCCGTCCTTGCTGAAACCGGCAAAGATGTTCATCTGCACAGCCTTGTTGTCGCAGCGGAACACGCCTGCATAGCCATCCTTGAAGGGGACTACAGCGCTGTTGAAGATGCTGTTTGATGTGGGTATGGCATAACGGTCGATAACCGGGTTCTTTGAGTAGCGCCACATTATGTCGTTGCATCCTTCGGGGCGCTCTTCCCAGGGCATTGTGATATTCTTGTTCATAGTATAAATGTTATTTGTGTATGTATGTTCTCAACTTTGTGCGAAGATAATAAACTTGAACAAAAAAATATCGGCCGCGCCGATATTTTTTTGTTCAAGCTATTGCTTATGTCTCCACCTCTCCTCGAGCCGTTGCATCCACTCATACCAATTGGGGATATAGAGTGTGGCGATGATGGTGTTCACAAGCATACCGAAAACCACCGCTGCGCCCAGTGAAAGGCGGGCTCCCGCTCCGGCGCCCGAGGCAAAGAGCAGTGGCATTACACCAATGACAAAGGCAAGCGAGGTCATAAGGATGGGGCGCAAACGCACGTGTCCCGCCTCGGCAGCACTCTGGCGTATGTCGTTTCCGCCTTTTCTGAAATCGCGTGCAAACTCAACTATTAGAATACCGTTCTTGGCGCTAAGGGCAATGAGCAGCACAATACCCACTTCGGTGTAGACGCTCACGGGGATGCCGGCTATCCAACAGCCCATTATGGCGCCCAGCAGTGCAATGGGCACTCCCATTATGGCTGCAATAGGGCTTGTCCAGCTCTCATACTGTGCAGCGAGCACCAAAAAGGCTACAAGAAGTGCCAGTGCCAGAATGTAGACGGTGTTTTGGCCTGCTTTCTGCTCCTGAAAGGCTACGCCAGTCCATTCATAGCCAAACTCCTCGCCAAGCTGTGCCTTGAAGAGCTGTGCCACCTCCTCCATCACCTGGCCCGAGCTGTAGCCCGCAGCGCTATTGGCGGTGATGGTGGCGCTGTTATACATATTGTAGCGCACAAGCTGGTCGCTTCCAAGAATTTCATCGGTGGTAACAAAGCTGCTGAACGGCACCATCTCGCCTTGATTGTTGGCAAGGCTCAGCTGCATAATGCTCTCAATGAGTTTCTGGCTGTTCTCGCCAGCCGACATCTTCACCTGCCATATTCTTCCCAGCAGCACAAAGTCATTGACATAGAGCGAGCCCATATAGTAACTCAGGGTGTAGAGCACATTGCCAATATCAAGCCCCATTGCTATTGCCTTGTCGCGGTCTATGTTCAGGCGATATTGTGGCACGTCGGCCTCAAAGGAGCTGTTCATTGTGGCAATGGCTTTTTTGTCGGAATAGTTGTCCAAGAGGGCATCGGCCGCCTTTTGCAGCTCGCCAAGCCCCAATGCCTTGCGGTCCTCAATCTGCATCTGCAGGCCGCCGACATTGCCAATGCCGGGTATTGCCGGCGGCACAAAGGCAAAGCATTGCGCCTCTTGAATCTCGGCATAGGCCTGCCTGTTGAAGCGCTCCACAATTGTTGCTGCCGACTGGCTCTTCTTCTTTCTCTCGCTCCAGTCCTTCAGCACCACAAAGACGCTGGCTGCATTGCTCTGCCTGCCGCTGTTCATTATGCTGAAGCCGCTGATGCTTATGTTGGTCTTTACCTCGGGATAGGATGATATAATTTCCTCCACTTTGGCAGCCACGGCCTCGGTGCGCGATAGTGAGCTTGCCGGTGGCAGCTGAACGCTCACAATGAAGTAGCCGTCGTCCTCGTCGGGGATGAAGGTGGTGGGCTGCACACTGAAAAGGTATATTGCTGCCGCCACCATTGCGGCAAAGCTTATTGCAGCCACCCAGGCGTGTCGCAGCAAAAAGCCTACACAGCGGTCAAAGCCGCGCTGCACGGCATTATAGCATCTGTTGAAAAGGGTAAAAAAGGCTCCCTCCTTGCCCTGGCGGGTGGGGCGCAGCAGCAGTGCTGCGAGAGCCGGAGTAAGGGTAAGCGAGTTGAAGCCGCTGAGCAGTGTGGCTGTGGCTATGGTCAGTGCAAACTGCTTATAGAGCTCGCCCGATATGCCGCCAATCATTGTGGTGGGGATGAACACGGCCATCATCACAAGCACCACGCCCACAATGGGGCCGCTAATCTCATCCATTGCCTTTTCGGTGGCTTCGCGTGGCGGCAACCCCTCCTGGTCTATTATGCGCGTGGCATTCTCCACCACCACAATGGCATCATCCACCACAATAGCTATGGCAAGTATCAGGCCAAAGAGCGTAAGGGTGTTTATGGAGAAACCAAGCAGCAGCATCACGGCCAGCGTGCCAATGAGCGACACCGGGATTGTGAGGCAGGGGATGAGGGTGGCGCGCCAGTTCTGCAGGAACAGGAAAATTACCAATATGACAAGCAGGGTCGTTTCGAGGAAGGTGAAGAGCACCTCCTTGATTGAACTGCGCACCACATCGGTGGTGTCGAGTGCTATTTGGTAGTGCACCTCGGGCGGGAAGGCCTGTGCAAGCTCCTCCATTCGTGCCTTTACGGCATCGGAAACGGCAAGCGAGCTTGAGCCTGGCGACTGGTATACGGCAATGGCGGCGGTGGGACGGCCTCGGAGCTTCGATGATGAGCTGTAGGTCTCGCTGCCAATCTCAATCTCTGCAATGTCGCCCAAACGCAGCATCTCGGCTCCATTGTTGCGTATTACGATGTTGGCAAACTCCTGCGCGCTACTGAGCCTTCCCTGCACATTGAGGGTGTATTGAAAAGCATTGTCGGCGCTGCTGTCGAGTGTCTGTCCCACATAGCCGGCCGAAACGGCAAGGTTTTGCTTGCTGATAGCCTGGTACACCTCGGCTGCCGAGATGCCGCGGATGCGCATTGCCTCGGGGTTGAGCCACACACGCATAGAGTATTTGCCGGCGCCCATTATCTGAACGCCGCCCACCCCCGGCGTGCGGCTCAGCTGGTCCACAAGCTGTAGCTGTGCATAGTTCGAGAGGTAGAGCTGGTCATAATTCTCATCGCCCGTCAGGGTGATGAAAAGCACAATGTTGGTAGACTGTTTCTGCACTGTAACGCCTTGCTGTGTAACCTCGGCGGGCAGCGAGTTCATTGCTATGTTCACTCTGTTTTGCACAAGCACGGTGGCCATATCAATGTCTGTGCCCACCTCGAAGGTTACTGTTAGGCTATAGGTGCCCGATGATGATGAGGTAGAACTCATATATAACATTCCGTCTACACCATTTACCTGTTGCTCTATGGGTATTCCCACTGTCTGTGCAATAGTCTCGGCATTGGCGCCCGGGTAGGCTGCCGTTACCTGCACGGTGGGTGGCGTTATTGATGGATACTGGTCGATGGGCAGCACCAGCAGCGACACGCCGCCGGCCACCAACAACAGCAACGAGAGCACTGTGACAAAGATTGGGCGTTGTATGAAAAAACGGGAGAACTTCATAGGATTTGTTTTTTGTTATTTTTCCATAATGGGGGTAACAGACATTCCGTTGCGCACCTTTAGAATGGCTTTTGTTACATAGCTCTCGCCGGGCGCAAGCCCTGCGGTTACAAGGCGCAATGTGTCATCGATGATGCTGCCTGTCTCAATGCGGCGATACTCGGCTTGGTTCTCTTTGTTTACCACGTAGATGTATTTCCCGGTTTGGTCGGTGCCTATTGATGAGTCTTTTATGAGCAAGGCGTTCTTCACCTCTTTGAATGGCATTGCAACGCTTATGTAGCTGCCCGACTTCAGAGCCCCGCTGTCATTGGGCAGTGTGGCGCGTATCTGCAGCGTTCCGGTGCCGGTGTTTACATTGGGCGAGAGGTAGTCTATCCGGGCATCGAGCGCGGGCATCCTCTTTTCACCAAGCGTGAATGTTACACGGCTCTTGTCTATGCCGCCGTTGCTGTGTTGAATGTTGTTGAGCCACAGCTTGTCGGGTATGTCGAAAAAGGCATACATCACTTTATCCTTATAGAGACGGCACAGCTCCACTGGTGTCATCTCGCCGGCGATGTATGCCCCCACAGGCTGTTCGTCGAGGCCTATGCTGCCGTCGGCGGGCGCTTTTATGTAGCAGTATCCGAGCTTGGTCTCGGCGCTCTTCAGTGCGGCGCGTGCGTTGGCAACGGCAGCGTCGGCACTCTCGATGTTGCTCTTTGCCTGCAGCAACTCAATTTGGCTCACGGCATTGCTTGCAATGGCTGCCTTCATTCGTTCATAGTTGCTGTTGGCATACTCTTGTTGGGCAATGGCTGTTTGCAGTGCCGCTTTGGCCTGGCTCACTGCGTTTTCGTAGAGCGTGGGCTCAATGACAAAGAGCAGGTCGCCCTTTTTCACGCGGCTGCCCACAGCAAAGTTGCGCTGTGTTACTACACCGTTCACGCGTCCCACTATGGGAATGGTGGCCTCGGCTTCGAGATAGCCGGGGTATTCGCGTGTGAGTGTTATATCCCTTATATAGGGGCGGGCCACCTCAACGGGCAACGCGCCGCCGCTTGTGCTCTCTGTCTCTTCCTTGTGGCACGCTGCGACAGCAAGCAGTGCCACTGCAAAAATCACTTTTTTCATATTTATGCGGGTTTTGTTTGGGTTATTACCATCCGCCGCCAAGGGCTTCATAGAGTTTCACAAGGTACATCAGGGAGCTGCCGTGGGCCTGCACCAGGTAGTTCTGGTAGCTTAGCAGGTTGCGCTGGGCATCGAGCACATTCTGAAACTCGGTGAGCCCCTGCTTGTAGAGCTCGAGCGACAGGGCCAGTGTCTCGCGATTTTGGTTCACGGCCTCGCGCAACGACACTATCTGTGCAATGGAGTTCTTGTAGAGCGACATTGCGCTCTCTACCTCTTGCAGTGCGGTGAGCAGTGTGTTGTTGAAGGAGAGGATGCTTTGGTCAAGGGTGGCGCGTGCCTCGCGGGTGGCATTCACCCTGTCGTTACCTCCATAAATGTTCCATTTTATGGTGGGCGCAATCTCCCAGGTGAGGCTTTTGGAGCGGAAAAGGGTCTTCATCTCGCCCGAAGCAAAGCCCAATGTTCCGCTCAAAAGCAGCTGTGGAAACCAGTCGCGCTTTGTGGCGCCCAGCAGCGCAGCATTGGCCTCTACCTGCCTCTCGGCTGCGCGTATGTCGGGGCGTCGGCGCAGCAGCTCGGCCGGGATGCCAACGCCAATGGGTGCATTGTAATCGGGCAGGGCATATCCCTCCTGCAACCATCCGTCAAGCTCTTGCGGGTATGTGCCAAGCAGCACTGCCATTGCGTCGCGGTAGCCATCAATGGAGGCTTGCATTGCAGGTATTTGCGCCAAGGTGCTATAGTAGACGCTGCGCGACTGTGCTACATCGAGCTTCGAGGCCAGGCCGCTGTCGAAGCGCGACTGCACAATCTCCATTATGCCGCGCTGCGACTCTGCGTTCCAGCGTATCACCTGCATCTCGGCAAGCGCCTGGCGCTGCGAGATATATGTGGTGGCCACATTGGCAGTGAGTGATACCATTACAGCATTATACTCCTCCTCGGTTGCCATAAAGAGTTTTTTCTGTGCCTTGGAACGCAAGTATATGGTCCCAAACACATCGGCTTGCCACTGCATAGAGAGTGCTGTGCTGAACTCTCCCTCCCACGCCTCGTTGTACATAGTGGATGCTATGTTGCCGCTTGTTTTTGCACGTTGCCATCCAATGCCAATGTCAAACTGCGGCACCAGCTTGTTTTGTGCCGAGCGCCAGGCTGCACGCGCCTTCTTTATGTTTTCCATTGCTCCAAGCACGGAGTAGTTGCTGTTGCAAGCAACGGAGATGAGCGAGTCGAGCACCGGGTCATCAAAATTCTGCCACCAGCGGTCATCCACCGGCAGTGTCTGAAAGAAAAACTCGCCGTCGTTCCACCCATCGGGCAACGGCTTTTCAACGAGCATCTCGCCCTGCGAGATGTGGTGTTTGCCTTGCTGTTGCGCAGCAGCGCAATCGGCAAGAACAAGAAAGAGCAAGAACAAAAAAGAAACCCTTGTCATATATGTTTACCTTTAACAAGGTGTAAACACACGGACAGGGCTTTTGGTTGCAAGAGGGGTGATGGCTGTTTATATGTCTTTTTGTAACTAGGGATTTAGAAACCTTTGTAACCGATGAATGATATTGGAAATCAAACAGAAATTGAAGAACTCTCCTCTGGCTGCAACAAAATCGTGCTGCTCAATGTATGGCAGGTTGTGTGGAGTGCTGCAGCTCTTTATTGTTGATTTGTTTTTTCGGGATTAAATGTATATCTTTGTGCTTTGATGTTCAAAACATTACCAATGAATTCGTATATGTTTTAGATACCGGAACACGACGGAGTAACCCGAAATGCCGCTGAATGAGTAGGGATAATAATCTAACAGTTTTATAAAATGAATAAATTGAAATTTTTACCTCTTTTGTGCATTTTTTGTATGCTTTTTACCTTTACATCTTGCGAAAATGAAGATGATATCAAGGGTTCATTGATAGAAGGAATATGGATGTTCGGTGATGAAGAAGAGGGGTTTGGCATATGTCTTGTTCTTAATAAAGACAAGACCGGTATGATGATAGAGGGTGTTTTTGATGAAGAAAAAGAGGTGCGCTATTTTAGATATACATTTGATTCAAAAAATATGCTATTGACAATTACTCAAAATGGGGAGTGGCCTTATGAGATAGATGTATATAGATTGACTCCAAATCAGTTGATAACTATTGAAGAAGATGGTGAAATTGCTACCTTTAAGAGATATAATGGTAGCATAAAGGATTTGGAAAAGTTATTGGATATGGATTTGTAATACAATAATTATAAAACAGAAGAGGGTGGCCGAAATTTAAAAAAAATCGGCCACCCTCATTGATTTTATTCCCACCACTTTACAGGTGTGTCGCTCATCTCTATTGTGAGTGTGCCGCCTGCGGCAATGTCGCTGTGCTCAATGTATGGCAGGTTGTGTGGCTTGCCGTTGAGCGTTATGCTCTTTATATAGATGTTTGTGGCGCTGTTGTTGATTGTCTCAATGACAAACTTGCCCTCTTTGACGGTGAGCTCGGCGCGGTCTATGAGTGGCGAGCCAAACCAGTAGCGTGCGCCTGCCGGCTCAACCTGGTAAAAACCTAATGCTGACATAATGTACCACGCCGACATTTGGCCCATATCCTCGTTGCCCGAGAGGCCGTCGAAATTATTGCGGTATTGTGTTGTCATCACCTCGCGCACACGCTCGGCTGTCTTTGCAGGCTCTCCAAGCATTGTGTATAGGTAGAGGATGTGGTGGCTGGGCTCGTTGCCGTGTGCAAACTGCCCAATCATTCCCGAGATGTCGGGCGAGGGGTCGCCCTCAACAGTCGAGGGTGCAAGGAACAGTGAGTCGAGACGCGCTATGCAGGCCTCTTTGCTGCCGAAGAGGAGGGCATAGTTTTCAATGTCGTGTGGCACAAGCCAAGTATACTGCCAAGCGTTGCCCTCGCAATAGTCATCGGCACGGTGGGCCGAGAAATAGGGGTTGAATGGTGAGCGGAACTTGCCGTTCTCATCCACTCCGCGGATGAAGCCTGTACCCTTGTCGAAGAAGGTGCGGTAGCTGTGGCTTCTTCTTGTAAACTCCTCGCAGTCGGCCTGCTTGCCAAGAGCCTTGGCGGCGTTGGCTGCAGCAGCGTCGGCAATGGCATATTCCATATCAAATGCTACAGCCTCGGTGAACAGGTTGCAGGGAATGTAGCCGTGCTTGTGGCGGAACTCCTTGCCGCGCTCCTCAACAGCGGCTGTCTTTTTTATTGCTTCAAAGGCAGCCTCGGGGTCGAAACCCTCAATGCCCTTTACAATGGCGTCGGCTACAACGGGAATACCGGGGTCGCCCACCATACAGTCGGTCTCATTGCCCCACAGGTGCCACACGGGCAGGTCGCCCTGCTTGTCGCAGATATCTACCATAGTAGAGACAAACTGGCCGGCTTTTTCGGGGTGTATTATGGTCATCAGTGGCTGCTTGGCGCGGTAGGTGTCCCACAGCGAGAAGCAGGTGTAGCGCGGGGTGGGGCTGTTGTAGACCTCGCCGTCGGCACCACGATAGTCGCCGTTTACATCGCTGAATAGCATTGGGGCAATCATTGCGTGGTACATTGCAGTGTAGAAGGTCTTCTTCTGCTCCTCGTCGCCTTCAATCATTATGCGCGAGAGCTCGCTCTCCCAAGCCTGCAGTGCCGCTGCTTCAACGGCTGCGAAATCCCAACCGGGCAGTTCGGCCTCAAGGGCCAGCTTGGCGCCCTCTATGTTCACCGGCGAGATGGCAACCTTCATCATCACCTCCTCGCCCTCGGCGGTGGCGAATGATGCGCGGCCATACATATTCTTGAATCCTTTTAGCTCGAAACTATCAAATGGCTTCTTGAACTCGGCCACAAAGAATATCTTTTGGTCTTTTGCCCATCCCTTTGAATAGCGATGGCCCACGATGCGGTTGTTGCCCTCGGCCTGCATAAAGGTGCCTGTGGACTCGTCCCAGCAGCCTCCATTCTCAAGGTCTATGATTATGGCTGCGTCTGTGGCCCGGGGGAAGGTATAGCGGTGCAGGCCCACACGTGCGGTGGCTGTCATCTCGGCCTTTATGCCATAGCGCGTGAGAGGCACGCTGTAGTATCCCGGCCTCACACTCTCCTGCGAGCGGTCGGCCATAGACCAAAGGCCGCTGCCGGGCTCGTCGGCTGTTCCACGGGTATATTCCACCTCGCCGGTAACCGGCATCACTGTTACGTCAAAGAGGTCGCCGATGCCTGTTCCGCTTAGGTGGGTGTGGGAGAAACCTATTACCGTTGCTTCGTCCCGGTGATAGCCCGAGCACCAGTCCCACTGCTCATTCACGCTTGTGGGGCCCAGCTGCACCATTCCAAAAGGTACGCCGGCACCCACGAACACGTGCCCGTGTCCGCCGCTGCCAATGAGCGGGTCCACATACTTTGCAACACTCTCCTGTCTGTTTTCCTGTGTTGTGGGGGTGCACGCCACAACAGCCGGCAGCAGCAGCGCCACCAATCCTTTTATAAATCTCATTTTGCCTCCTTTTTAAGTGTAAGTCTTATGTTTGCGTTGTCAAGCAATTGCTTGTGAGTGAGCCTGTAGCCGCCCTTCTTGCCGTTCACCTCTATTTTGTCTATGAAGTGGCTGTCGGGGGTAGGGCGCTCGCACTCAATTGTGATGTTGCTACCGGGGGTGTTTATGGTAACCTTGTCAAATACCGGGGTTGTGAGTGTGTAGGTGGGCTCACCGGGGCAGTCGGGGTAGAGTCCCATCATCGAGAACACTGCCCAGGCCGACATTGTGCCCGTGTCGTCGTTGCCGGGAATTCCGTCGGGGGTGTTGCGGTAGTGATTGTCGAGAATCTTTTTAACCTCCTTCTGTGTGCGCCACTCTTCGCCCTTGAAACGGCTGAAGAGGTAGGCATATACAATATCGGGCTCGTTGGCGGGGTCATAGTGCTTGTTGTCAAAGACTCCTTGCAGGCTCTTGATGAAGTTGCGCTTGCCCCCCATCAGTCTGGCAAGTCCGTCAATATCGTGCGGCACAGCAAAGGTGTAGCACCACGCCGATGCCTCGTGGAAACCGGGGACATTCTCAAAGTTCTTGCCTGTGGCGGGGTCAAAATCGCCAAGGAACTCACCATCCTTTGTTATTGGGCGCAGCGTGCCTTGCTCCTTGCAGAAATAGCGGCGATAGCTTTGTGAACGCTTGAGGAACTCCTTTGCACGGGCCTTGTCGCCCAATGAATCGGCCAGTTGAGATATTGCATAGTCGGCCGAGCAGTATTCCAATGCGTGGGAAACGGAATTGTCGCCCGACAGGTCATAGGAGAAGTACCACAAAGGGATGTATCCATCCTTTATATAAGGGTCAATGTCGGGGCGTATGGGGTTGTCGGCACCCTTTGTGGTGGCCGACTTCAGCATAGCCTCATAGGCTCTCTCTATGTCGAAGTTGCGCAAACCTTTTATCCAGCTGTCGGCAATGACGATGGCAGCAGGGTCGCCCTCCATTGTGAATGTCTCGCGCCCGAAGAGCTCCCAACGGGGCAACCATCCCCAATCTTCATACATCCCCACCATTGTGCGCAGCATATCGGTCTGTCGCTCAGGGTAGACAAGTGTCAGCAACTGATGCAGGTTGCGGTATGTGTCCCAAAGCGAGAACACGGTGTAGCGGGTGTTGTCGCTTTTGCCTATTTCGCCGCTCTCCATCTTGGGATATTCGCCGTTCACATCGCTGATGGTGCTTGGGTGGATGAGTGCGTGGTAGAGAGCTGTGTAGAAGATTGTCTGCTGGTCGCGTGTGCCGCCTTCAATGCGTATGCGGCCCAGGTCCTTGTTCCACTGTTCTGTGGCTTGTGCGCACAGCTGGTCGAAGTCCTTGCCACTCTGCTCGGCCTCAAGGTTTTTGCGGGCATTCTCAATTGAGACAAACGAAACTCCCATCTGCACGGTAATCTGTTCGCCCTCTTCAAGGTTGTCATAGCAAAAACGGTAGCCGATGTTGTCGCCCGCCACTTCGCGATAGTATCTGTCATAGAGCTTGTATGTTCCGTCATCGGGTGTCCATTCTGCTTCCACGCCGGTGAGCAGGGGTTGGAATTTCCAGGGGCCTTCACTTGTTGGTGCCTTTGAGACACGCATAACAAAATAGATGGGGAACACAGCCTGTGTGGTGTAGCAGAATGTGCCCAACAGCTTAAAGCCCTCAATCTCGGTGCTGCTCACACGACGCACCATTGCGCCACATTCGTTGGTGAGGCCTTGTCCCAAATTCAGAATTATGTTTCCCTTGCCTGCGGGGAAGGTGTAGCGCTCGGCCGATGTGCGTGTGGTGGCTGTAACCTCGGTCTTTATGCCATATTTGGAAAGGTGGTTGCTATAGTAGCCGGGAGTGGCCTTTTCATCGGTGTATTCCGAGCCATAGCTGAAGTAGTTTACGTCGAGCTCTCCGCTTGTGGGCATTACCAAGAGCGATGAAGACTCGGGGCATCCAACGCCGCTCAGTGCCACGTGGGCATATCCCGTGAAGAACTTGTTGTTGTATTCATAAGGTGCCGACCACCAGCGCCGGTCTTTGTCAAAGACATTGAGGTCGGAGCCCATTACGTTAAACGGTACCACCGACATCATTCCATTGGGTGTTACGGCGCCGGGGTTGGTGGTGCCGAAATTGGTGGTGCCGATGAAGGGATTTACCAACTCGGCGGGCTCTTGTGCTGTTGCCGAAAATGCGATTACCAGTAACAGCAGTGATGCTAATGTTTTTCTCATAGGTGTGCTCATTTCTTGTCGAGTTCACTCAGTGCAAAGGCGTATGCACCCACTGAAACGGCCTTGCTTGCGCCAAGCTTTGAAATGGCAATGCCTATGCGCTTTTGGCTGTCATAGTCTACATATCTATCCTCGCCATATACCTTCACTTTTTTTACCTCTCCCTTTGCAAAAAGCTCGAATTCATCGGGGTTTTCCAGGTCATAGACCTTCATTTGCACAAGGTCTACTTCATCGCCGCCCAGGGTGTGCAGTTTGGAGCGCATCTCCTCAAGAAGGGCCGGCATAATCCAATGGCTTGCCGCCGAAACACCGCCACCTATAACCACAATGCCGTCTATTATTGTTACGGCAGTGGAGATAGCTGCGCCGGCAATGCGGCCCAGTGATGCAAAAGCCTCTTTTGCGGCCTCAATGTCGCCGGGGCGTGTACCGTCAGCAATTTCGCATATATCCTTCGGGGTCAGTCCGTGGTCGGGGTTGCCGCTCTTCTCGCCATAGACACGTTTCACGGCGCGTATTGCCACGCCATCCTCCACAATTATGCCGGGCATCTCCTTGTGGCGCAGACAGAATGTCTCCACGCAGGAGTTGTCGCCTCGGTTCAGGCGGTTGTCAATGACAACACCGATGCCGAATCCTGTGCCAAGAGTGTAACCAATGAGGTTCTTGTATTGCTTTGTAGAGCCCAGTTCCCTCAAGCGGCTGTTTATCTCGGGCAGTGCGCCACAGAGCGCCTCGCCATAGGCAAAAAGGTCGCCATCATTGTTTATGAACACAGGCACGCCAAACTTGCCCTGAAGGAAAGCACCCAATGCCACTCCGTCGCGGAACGAGGGGAAATTGGGCAGATAGCCACCAATGATGCCGTTGGGGTAGTCGGCCGGGCCGGGGAAGGCAAAGCTTATTGCAACGGGTTTCTCATCGAGCTTGTCAAATATCTGCCTGAAGCCGTTTACCATATTCTGCAGGCAGAGGTCGAGGTCGTGCGCCTGAGCGGGAACAGATACGGGCTCAATGATGAACTCTCCGGCTTTCATCGCTCCAAAAACAAAGTTGGTGCCACCTGCGTCAAGTGTGGCAACAATGCGGTTGTCGTTCTTGTACATAGTTATTCTAAGTTTTTATCAGTTTATCTCTTTTGCATATTTTTTTATAACCTCAATGGTTGTGGTGTCGTTGTCGAATACCGAATACCAGCCTTGTGGCTCGTGTGGGGGGTCGCATAGGAAATCGTCGCCGGGCTGCCACACAAGGTCGCGCGGACGTCCGCTGCCGCCCCAGCCCCAGAAGTTGCAGCCTGCGAGCGGGGCACCCTCGGCAACCCTGCCAAAGATGTAGCTATAGAAGATGTCGCGGCTGTCGGTGGCAATGCCTGTGCCCGAAAGGTTATCCTTGCGCGAGTATCCGAACTCCTCAATCACCAATGGCTTATTCAGTTTGTTGGCAAGGGCAATGTGCTCATCGATGTATTTGCCGCTCTCAATGCAGGCATTCTCGATGCCGCTGTCGGGGTTGGAACGTGGTGCCCATCCCCAGTTTACAGGCCAAATGTGGATTGTGAGATAGTCGATACAGCTGTCGGCGTGTATCTGTTCACACAGGCTCATATCAACCTCGCAGCCAATGTAGCCCTCGCTGCCTGTTGAAACAAGGTGGTTCTTGTCGAGTTGCTTTATTGTGGCAGCAGCCTTGGCTATCCATTTGGCAAAAGCCTCCTTGTTCTCCTTGGCAAAGGGACGCGGCTCGTTGCACAACTGCCACGCCATAATGGCAGGCTCGTCGCAATAGCGTCGGCCGGTGATGCTGTTTGTGCGTGAGACTATTTCTCTTATGTAGCTTAAATATAAATCTATAGCCTTCCCGTTGCGTGAGAAGTTGGCGCAATAATCCACATACCTGCTGTATCCTCCCTCCTCGTTTGTGTTGGGCGAGTCGCCATAGCCGCACTCCTTCAGGTAGAAACCATATCCGCCACTCCAGTCCCAAGCGTTGTTCAGGTAGATGACAGCCTCCATATTGCGTTTCTCAAGCTCGGCAATGGCATAGTCAAGGCCCTGCAGAATGGTGTCGTTGAGCACTCCGGGCGCTGTTTGCAGATAGGGCTTGGCGGGGTTGGCAAGGTCGCTGCCGGCATCGGGTCCCGAGAGTATTCTCACATTTGTTACGCCAATGCTTTTCAAGTGGTCCAGCTCCTTGCAGAATCTCTCTCTGTTGCCGCCCTCGCCGGTTGAGGCCAGGATGGATGCATACCACATATTGGTGCCGATATAGCTGTATGGTTTGCCGTTTTTTAAAAGCGTGGTGCCTTCTGTGGTTATAAAACTGTTTTCAGAATGGTTTTCTCTCCTATTGCAGCAACCCGCTGCTATTATGGCCACTGCAACCAGCAGAGCAATGAATGAGGGTGTTTTCATTTATGGTCGTGTATATTATTTGGCGAAGATAGCAAAAGGTTTCTCAAGAAACGAATTGCTTGCGGTTTTTTTGTGTGGCAGGCAACTGCTTTTTATTTATATAATGTGTATTTTCTCTTTTTTTTGACATTGGCATTGACTTTTTGGCAACAATTGTTATATTTGCACACTAATGTGGAGTTGTGTTGTGATGCAGGCCCACAGGCTCTTGGAAGTCGATATTTAATAACATAAAAGATATAAAAGATGGAAAACATTACAAACAAGAAGATACGCGTTGCGTACACACTGATATCTCACCGCAACGGCGAGTGTGAAGAGGTTGAAAAAACAAGCCGAGAGCAACCCTTTGAGTTTCTTTCGGGTGTTGGCTACACTCTCGATGCTTTTGAGGATAACCTCAAGGATTTGAAGAAAGGCGATACTTTCGACTTTACAATTCCTTTTGCCGATGCTTATGGCGAGTATGACCCCGACCACGTTCAGGATTTTGACCGTGAGGTGTTCACCATTGATGGCAAGTTCGATTCGGCACACATCTATGCCGGCAATGTTGTTGAGATGATGCGTGCCGACGGCTCTCCCATCCTTGGTACAGTGAAGGAGGTTACTCCTCTCAAGGTTGTTATGGACTTCAATCACCCTCTTGCCGGCTGCGACCTGCAGTTTGTGGGCACGGTTGTTGATTCTCGCCCTGCCAAAGAGGCCGAGCTCAAGAAGTTCTACGATTCTCTCAAGGCTTCGTGCAGCTGTGGCGGCGGATGCAGCGGCTGTGGCGGTGGCTGTGGCGACGGTGGCTGCGAGAGTGGATGTTGTCATTGATACAACGTTCCTATGAATAGTTTTGGCAGTTTGCTGCGTCTCACTACCTTTGGCGAATCGCACGGTGCGGCAATAGGTGGTGTGCTCGATGGCTATCCCGCAGGGGTGGTCATTGATGAGGCCTTTGTGCGCAGTGAGATGCAACGCCGTCGTCCGGGGCAGAGTGCAATAACCACATCGCGCAACGAGGCCGATGAGGTGCAGTTCCTTTCGGGTATTTTTGAAGGGCGCTCCACGGGCACTCCCATTGCCTTTGTAATTGCCAATGCCAACAATCGCAGCGGCGACTATGATAATATGCGCGAGGTGTTCCGCCCCTCGCACGCCGATTATGTCTATGACAGCAAATATGGCGTGCGCGACCACCGTGGCGGTGGCCGTTCATCGGCGCGCGAAACAGCTGTGCGCGTGTGTGCCGGTGCTCTTGCCAAGCTTGCACTTCTGCAGTTGGGCATTACGGTGCAGGGCTACACTTCTCAGGTTGGCGATATTGTGCTCGAAGGGGGGTATGACTCCTACGACCTCTCTGTTGCCGAAGAGAATGTGGTGCGTTGTCCTTGCAGGCAGAAGGCTGCCGAGATGGAGCAACTAATTTTGGATGTGAAACGTTGTGGCGACTCTGTTGGCGGCGTGGTTACCTGTGTGGTAAAAGGTGCTCCCGTTGGCCTTGGCGAGCCGTTGTATGACAAACTGCCGGCGTCGTTGGCATCGGCAATGCTCTCCATAAATGCTGCCAAGGGCTTCGATTATGGCAATGGCTTTGCAGCTGCAGCCGGTCGTGGCTCGCAGCAGAATGATATCTTCTACAACGACAATGGTCGCATTGCCACACGCAGCAACAACAGTGGTGGCGTGCAAGGTGGCATTTCCAATGGCAATGATATCTATTTCCGCGTGGCGTTTAAGCCGGTTGCAACACTGTTGATGGAACAACCTACTGTAACCAAAGAGGGTAAGGATACACTGCTTCAGGCCCGCGGTCGCCACGATCCCTGTGTGGTGCCGCGTGCGGTGCCCGTTGTTGAGGCTATGGCAGCACTTGTGGTGCTTGACCACTATATGCTCGACAGGTCGCGCAGGGGAATGTTTCTATGAAACAACTTTTTATTGAAAGACTCATAATTTATTTCTTGGTATAATGGGAAAAAAAGTGCACGTTCAGGTGCAGAATGATGAAAAACACTTAAAGCCGCTCTCGGATGACATCTTCAGCCCGAGCGCAAAAAAAGGTGTGGCTACGTGGCCTAAACGCATTGTTGAGCATTGGCCTGCAATCCTCTTTCTTGTTGTTGTGTGGGCTCTGCTTTCGTTCTATGAGCCGGCCCTGTTGTTCCGTGTGAACGAGCTTTCGGTGTTTCTCGACAGTGATATCTACTACAAGGAGATGATGTCGGCTCCGGCAGGGTTACTCTCATACGTGGGTTGCTACCTTGTGCAGTATTTCTACTATCCGGCGGTTGGTGCGGCAATATATGTGCTGCTGCTTGCCCTTGTCTACAGGCTCACCTGCCTGGTGTTCGACCTCTCTGCCAAAAAAGGCGTGCTTGCCTTGTTGCCTGTGGCTGCGCTTTTGGCAACAAATACCCAGCTCGGTTATTGGATATTCTATCTGAAGGTGCCCGGTTACTATTATGTGGCGGTGTTGGCGGTGATTGTTTCGTTGCTTGTGGCTTGGGCTGTAAAAAAATCGCCCCTGTTGCTCAAGCCGTTGCTGCTTGCTGCGTGGGTCTATTGGGGTTATCCCCTTGTCGGGACATACGCACTTGCATCGGCGGGTATCATAGCTATTCACGCCCTCTCTCTTGCCATTGGCCGCAGACAGGGAAAGGCTGCTCTTCTTCTCTCTTCAGGTATGATTGTGCTGGCACTGGCAATGGGCTGTTTTGTGCCCAAGGTTTACTATGCCCGTTACATTTCAATGCCTGTTGAAGAGGTTTATAGCCAGGGAGTTCCGTTCAAGCAGTGGAAAATTAAAAATACCGTTAAGAAGCAAGACAGGTTGGATGTGCTGTCGTTGGCCGCCGGGACAAACGGCTGTGTGGGATACCCCTCTGAAAAGGAGCTCAGGAAATTCAGACTGGCTGTTGAAACTTCTTATACCGAGAAGGCGTTGAACACGGCAAAGAACGACCTCTATTCATTCAAGAATATCAATCTGCCGGTTGCCGGAAAATCCTATACCTTCACTTTCGTTGCAAGCGATGGCAAAGAGTATTATCTTGACAGTTCCGCATCCCTTTCGGTGAAGGCAAAAGCCGGGGCGGTGCCGGCTTCGGGCCGCTTTGTCTGTTTGGCAGATAAAACAAACAAAAAAGTATTCTCATTCAAGGCTTCCAATGGAAAATACCTGTCGGTAGACGGTAACCGTCTTGTAACCTCAAATGTACCTCATCGCTTTGCCTTTGTGAAAATGGAGAAGGGGAATGGCGTGCAGGCAACTGATGAGGCTCTGTTTGGCGTTGTGAATATGTGTGCCGAGACTAAAGGCAAGAGTCCTGTCTATGTGGCTTTTGACGGTCAGGGGCTTGTGGTTAAAGAGACACCGGCTCTCAATGACACCTTGACAAGCGCTGTGCGCATTGCCGAGGTTGGCTTCAAGCCCAAAGCCTTTTCGCTTGAATTGCCCGAAAGGCCCTTCTGGACAAATGTGGGTGTTCTGTGGGTGCCTTTTATTGTGCTTCTGCTTGCATTTGTACTTGTTGCAACGGTGGGTGCCATTCCGTTGGCTCCTCCTCCGTTCTGGGAGGCTTTGGAAAGCCGTTTCAAGGCTTTGCCACTTGTGGCGTCGTTGCTTTTGTTGCTGCTGATAGCGGCTTTCTCGTGGAGATTTTGGTATAATGACGTGAATTTCCGCATCGAGAACAAACAAAATCGCGCTATGTGGGAAGAGGATTGGGATAGCGTGGCAGAGTTTGCCCGTGGCACCGATGTTCCCACCCGCCAGGTTGTGATGAACAAGAATATAGCTCTGCTAAAGACCGGTCGCTCGGGAAGCGAAATGTTTGAATATCCCGAAGGAAGTGCGGATATCATCTCTTCCAACGCTGTGCGTCTGGCGCAGACCGGTGGAAAAATGTCCTATTATCAATATGGCAAGTTTAATTTCTGCTATCGTTGGTGCGTGGAGGATGCTGTGGAGTATGGCTGGAGGGTAGAGTATCTAAAGCACGCTGTGCGCTCTATGCTGCTGTCGGGTGAGTTTAGGATTGCCCAACGCTATATAAACATATTGAAGCTCACCAAATTCTACGCCGGTTGGGCCGAGGAGATGGAGAAATATGTGGAAAATCCCGAACTGATAAAGAGGGAACGTACCTTTGCAATGCCGCTTCAGATGTGCTGCTATGAAGATGCGCTTGAGGTTGATGAGTCCTATGTGGAGGCCTATTTGACAAAGAACCTCACTGTGGCATCGGAGAAGATGTCGCGCGTGTATGTCGAGACGGCCCTCTCGGCAGCCCTCACACGCAAGGACTCCCGCACCTTCTGGTACTTCCTCAACTACTATGTCAATGAACTGAAGGCCAACAGTCTGCCCAAGCACTATCAAGAGGCTGTGTTGCTGTTCCTTAACCTCGACAAGAACAGTGTGCAGGTGCCTCAGGCGTTCCTCGACAGGTTCATATCCCCGGGCGTAGACCGCTCAATGCAGTCCTTCTTGCGTCGTGTTTCGCAAAACAAGGGCAAGAGCGAGGAGGAGATGGCCCCGGCCTTTGCCGATTTTAAAGGAACCTACTTCTATTTCTATTTCTTTGTACGTAACATAAAGACCAATTAATTATTGAATACCGTTTATGAAGCGATTATATGATTTTGCGATAGCAGCCGCGCTGCTCTTGTGCGCAGCCTGCTCTCCTAAAGAGCCGGTGGTGCCGGCCCGGTGTGAGAAGTTGGCCGAAAAACCCTCTATTTATCCCGAGTATACCGATGTTACCCTGCCTTGCAACATTGCTCCGCTTACCTTTAGGGTTAATGCAGAGGGCGAGGATTTTGTAACACGTTTCACTGCGCCCGGTAAAACGGTGCTCTGCGGTGGCGCTGAAGTCTCTGTGCCGGTAGATGAGTGGCGCTCGCTGTTGGAGAGCGCTGTGGGCGGCAAGGTCGAGGTTGAGGTGTTTTCAAATGTCGGTGGCAAGTGGTTTGGCTATGCACCTTTCTCCCTGTTTGTCTCGCCCGACAGCATTGACCGTTATATCTCCTACAGGCTCATTCCGCCCTCCTATGTGGCCTATGAAAACCTGACAATAGCGCAGCGCGACCTCACAACTTTTGAAGAGTCTACAATCTATAATAACAGGCTTGTCTCTTCGGAGCCCGATGGGCAATGTATCAACTGCCACGCCTATAAGAACTGGAAGACCGATAATATGCAGTTCCACGTGCGTCAGTTCTTGGGCGGAACGGTCTTTGTGCACAACGGTAAGGCCAAGAAGGTGAATATGAAGACCGACTCCACAATCTCTGCGGGAGTCTATCCTTCGTTCAATCCCAAGTATGATATTGTAGCCTATTCGGTAAACAATACAGGCCAGATATTCCACACCCGCAACTCCAATAAGGTTGAAGTGCAGGACCAGGCCAGTGATGTGATTGTCTACAACCCGCAAACCGAAACTGTGGCCCACGTGGCCAATGCCCCCAACAGTCTCGAGGTGTTCCCTACGTGGTCGCCCGATGGCAAAACACTCTACTACTGCTCGGCCAACTTCCCCCACCGCGACAATTCCAAAGTGCGCACCGAGGATATTGTGCTTGGCTATAAGGATGTCAAGTATGACGTGTATAGCCGTTCCTGGGACCCTGTTTCCGGCGAATTCGGCGCTGTAGATACTGTCTTTGTAGCATCGGCAATGGGCAAGAGTGCAACCTTTCCGCGCATTTCGCCCGACGGCAGATATATGTTCTTCGCTCTGGCCGAGTATGGCTGTTTTCATATATGGCACAAAGATGCCGACCTCTATCTCCTGGAGTTGTCCACCGGCAATATGTGGCCTCTTGAGAAGGCTAATTCGGAATATCCCGAGAGCTATCACGCCTGGAGCAGCAGCGGTCGTTGGATTCTGTTTGCAAGCCGCAGGGAAGATACCAATTACAGCCGTCTCTACATAGCTCATATAAATGCCGACGGCACAAGCGACAAAGCCTTCCTTTTGCCACAGGCTCAAAGCTCTTTCTATGACTTTTTCGACCGCTCCTATAATGTCCCCGAGTTTATGGTGGAGCCTGTAAAAATCACTCCCCACGAGTTTGTTGAAGTGGTGAAAGGCCCTGCTGTAGATGTTAAATATTCGTCAAATATAAAGTGAAAATTAACACTTAATTGTTAATTTATTGAAAGTGTTAAAAAAGCCCGTTTTTCAGGCAGTGCTCCTGAAAGGCGGGCTTTTCCCTCTCTTTTAATGTGAAAAAATGCCTTTGCGGCTGAAAAAAAACTGTGTTTTGTGCAAATATTTATTTAAAAGTCTTATTTTTGCACGTTATCTATGGGGTAATTGTGCCCTAAAGTGAAATGTGTAAAAAAACAAAAAAATAATAATTAATAATTTTGTACTTATGCTTAAACACCGTTTTTGTAAATTCAGCGTGGCATTCTTGTTTGTGATGTCAATGCTTGTTGTCGGCGGTTCACTCCAATCGTGCAAGGACTGGCTCGATGAGTACCCCTACGATGACCCCGGTGATCCGGAGTGGTTGGGCCCGAATATTTACAGTTTCCTCAAGAAGGGAACAGCAGAGCACAGCTACAACAATTATGTTGCAATTATCGACAGCTTGGGCGAGAAGGTAACACTCTCCCGCACCGGTAGCAAGACCCTCTTTGTTGCCGATGATGCAGCCTTCGAGCGTTTCTTCAATGGCGGAAACAATGTTTGGGGCGTCAGCAGTGTTGCCGAGATGACCAAGGCCCAGATGAAGACTATTCTCTACAACTCAATGCTCGACAATGCAATGTTGCTTGATATGCTTTCAAGCACCGATGCCAACGAAGAAAGTGAGGGCACCTGCTTGCGCCGTCTGACATCTTCAAAGGTTATTGACACAGTCGCTATCATTGGCGCAAATGCACAGGAGGAGAGCTACAGAGGATGGCCTGCCTACAACAAATATTGGGATGCATTGCGCGGAACAGGCCGCGAGGAGAATATGCGTCTTGTGATGGACGGTTCACGCACAATGATGGTTCACTTCCTTAGGGATTACCTCAGGAAGAACTACATCGAGCCCGAGGATATACAGTTCCTCTTCAAGAAGAAGGGCGAGGTTGTGAAATCATTTGTAGATGGCGACGCCTTCATCTATGGCAACAAGCTTGTGTCAAGTGGTGTAAGTGCCGGCTCATATTCCAAGGACACAATGACAATCGTTTGCAAGAACGGTTATGTGTACCGTCTCGACGACCTTCTTTTGCCCCCTTCAAATATGGCCGATGAGCTTCGCAAACGCGAGGATACAAAGATTTTCAGCCATCTGCTCGACCGTTTCTGTGTGCCCGTGTACGACCCGGAGATTTCGGCCGACTTCAACGCTCACTATAGAACAAATGACAGTATCTTTAGACTTCGCTACTTTACAGAAAGTTTTGCATCACATTCAATGCTGACCGAGGCTCAGAATCCCAATAACGAAGAGCTCTTGGACTATGACCCGGGAGACAATTCAATGGGTGCCGGTTCTTCACCAACAGATAATGATATGGCAGCAATGTTTGTTCCTTGCGACGAGGTGCTGTATGAGTATTTTGCAAATCCCGACAGTGCCGGTAACTTCTTGCTGGTGCGTTATGCGCCCAATGTGCAGGTAAATGATTTGCCATCGCTTCTCCAGGCGCTCGACAGCGTACCCCAGAAGAACATTGCTCCCTTCCTCAAAAATCTTATGAAGAACTCTTTCTCAAAGAGTGTACTCAGTAAGTTCGACAGAATTGTCGATGATGCGAACGAGCTTATGAACATCACGGCTTCACACGTAGACGAATGCGTTATCGCAAACAACGGTGTTATATATATATTGAATAATGTATTCGGTCCTGCAGCCTACCAGGCTGTGTCGGCTCCTACGCTCGTTAATGACAATATGGATATTATGCGCATTATCATTAATCAATTGCGCTATGACTACTATCTCTTGGCTATGGATGCCGAGTATAGTTTCTTGATCCCCGATGATGAGAACTTCCTCTATTTCGACCCGCTTACCAATACCGGTGCCGATAATGCAGTGCCCAAGGTGTATAAGTTCCACTATGACTCTAATCGTCCCGAGAACAAGACCGCTGCCATAGAGATGTGGTCAGAGGTGTTCAGGTTCAACAACAGCACTTTTGAGTTTAACCCCGACTCTACATATGCCAAGGAGGGTCCCTACAACCTTGATGGCGAACGTTTCTCCGGTAATACGTTTATGAAAGACCGTATGACCGACCTTATGGAATACCTTATTATAGTACACGATGATGGAGGTACCCTGCGTCCCGAGAAGAAGTACTATCAGAGCAAGGGCTACGGTTCCGTTAAGGTTGATGCAAGCAACCCCGATGATATAAAAATATATGGTGGTGAGCAGTTGGAGCGAGGTACTGTAATTTCTGTAAGTTCCAAGTATGTTCAAAAGAACGGTATCACTTATT
The DNA here is from genome assembly GCA_045654645.1 of Bacteroidaceae bacterium. Taxonomy (GTDB): domain Bacteria; phylum Bacteroidota; class Bacteroidia; order Bacteroidales; family Bacteroidaceae; genus HGM04593. Next base: position 35,110 of record JAZONR010000056.1, on the reverse strand, counting down.
GCACAGTACCGGGCGATGAGGGTGTAGACAGCCGACTCTATTCGGGTATTCCCACACCTCCCACAAAATCTGTCTATGATAATATGAGTGCGCGCGCTGCTCACGACAAGGATTTGTTCTACGAATTCTTTAAGGTGTGCTACCCCGGTGAGAGCTATGCAAGTAACGACTCTGCCGATATTCTCAAGAAGATGTTCAGCATAAAGGGTAGGGACGCTGTGCTCGACTCGGCAAAGAAGTATTCTATCTTTGTAAATGACTTCCAGAACAAAGGTACATATACCAAACGCACAGTTCCTTTCTTCAACATATATCACTACACAGTGTATGTTCCCACCAATGACTCTGTCCGTGCTATGCACGATAAGGGTCTTCCCACTTGGGCTCAGGTAACCGAAGCTGTGCAGGCCGGAAACAATGGCAAAGCAGTGTCAATGATGCGCTCTATTATGGCATTTGCAAAGCATCACTTCCAGGATAACTCAATCTATGTTGATAGAACTCAGGATGTCGGTCGTTTCACAACAGCTGTAATCAACGAGAATATTGGTCGTTTCTACGAACTTGAGGTTTCGGCAAACGGTAACTCCTATACTGTAACGGATGCTATGGGCAATACCCGCGACGTGCTTGTTGATGGAGAGGAAAATCGCGATTGGAATATTATGTGTCGCGACAATATCTACGTGTCAGAAGGCACCGGTGCAGCTGCCAAACTTGCAGAGTATGAGGCTTCGGCATTTGCAGTGTTGCAGCCCATCAATGGTGTTCTCCTCAACGATGCTATGTTTGGCTACGACGGCCGTTTCAAGCGTTTTGCCGAGAATGGTCATACTGTTGATACAATGTATGTCGATGGTACCGGTATTGATTTCAATGGCCAGAACTGCTATCTTGTGGCTTCTATGGGTGATATTGAAATTGAGCACCCTGTGGATGGTAGCAAGGAGTGTCGCAAGGCCGGCAATCTGTTGGAGGCTATTCAGGAAGGTGCTCCCGAGTACTCAACCGTTACACGCGAGAAACTTAAAAAGGTAGATGGTATCTATCCCATTGTAACAAGTGATGGCCTTTGGGTTAAGGAGGTTAAGGATTCCAACGGAAAGGTAGTATCTTACGAGTATGGCGTTAAGGAGACCAAAGATGGTGAAGGCAATGTTACAAAGCGCGAGATGATTAAGTATAATCACGACGGAACCATCAAGGAGCGCATTGAAATTCAGCTTCCAACTCCCGAGGAAGGCGAGGATGCCAAGAATTAAAGGTGATGTAGAAAAAACATAATAGCTATGATAAGAATAAAGCATTTATTTCTGCTTGTGCTTTTCTGCTCTTTGAGCAGTGTGGCTTTTGCACAAAAGGGCACGAGAATTTCGGGTACTATTACCAGTGATGCCGAGGGTCCGCTGATTATGGTGAACATCACCGAGCGCGACAACAGCAATCGTATTATCGAGGCTTGTGTTACAGATTTCGAGGGTAACTTCTCTATGGTCGTAAAGAACACAAGCAACGTTCTTGAGATTTCCTACGTGGGTTACAAGACCCAGCGCCTTGAAATCGGTAGCCGCACCGTCTTCAATGTGAAGATGGTCGATGACACTATGCTCGACGAGGTTGAGGTGGTGGCCAAGGCGGTTACACGAACAGGTGGTCTTGACATTCTTGAGAGAGAGATGACACAGGCTACACAGAAGATAAGTATGGATGAGATGGACGGTCTCTCCTTTGCATCGGTTGATGAGGCCTTGCAGGGACAGATTGCCGGTCTTGACGTCGTGTTCGCTTCGGGAGACGTGGGTTCCGGTACACAGATGCGTCTGCGTGGTAACTCTCTGCTCGAGGGTGATGCCGAGCCGCTCATCGTTGTCGATGATAACATCTTTGAGGTGGAGTCCGGTTCGGGCAAGATAGACTTTGCCAACGCCACACAAGAGAACTTTGCCGAGCTTCTTATGGTGAACACCGAGGATATCGCCGAGATTGAGGTGCTCAAGGATGCTGCCTCTTGTGCCATTTGGGGTTCGCGCGGTGCCAACGGTGTCATCAAAATCAAGACAAAGCGTGGTAAGCGTGGTCCCACACGCGTGAGCTTCTCTTATAAGTTCAAGGATAAGTGGACACCAAGCGGTATAAACCTGCTCAATGGTGATGACTATACAATGCTCATCAAGCAGGCTCTCTTCAATGTTGATCAGAAGGGTCAGGACATCCCCGAGCTCAACTATGACAAGACCTTCCCCGAGTATGAGAACTTCAACAACAATACCGACTGGGTTGATGCCGTTTCACAGCACGGTTATCGCAACGAGTACAACCTCAACATCAGCGGTGGTGGTGAGAAGGCTACATTCCGCATCTCAGGCGGTTATTCAAACGAGACAGGTCAGGTGCTTGGTCAGAACCTCAACAGCTTCACCTCGCGTCTTGCGCTCGACTACTATGTATCGGCGCGCATCAAGGTAATTGCCGACTTCTCATTCTCATATACAAAGCAGAGGAAAAATGTCTCGGGTTTGCTTGGCGACGCACAGAAGATGATGCCAAATATGGGTATCTATAGTCAGGATACACTTGGAAACAACACCAAAGAGTATTATGCAATGCTCAAGTATCCCAACCCCAATGTCCTCGAGAACTCAATGGTGGGCCGCAAGAATCCCCTTGCAGTGGGAGAACTTGCCCAGTATCACACCGAGAACTATAGCATCAACCCTCAGATTACATTTGAGTATAATCTGTTGGGTCTCGAGGATAACGAGACACAGCTCAAGTACCGTGGTATGGTGAACCTCAATGCTTCTACCTATTCAGGTACAAACTATGCTCCCGCAGCACTTTCAACCGATATGTGGACATCAGAGGAGAAGAACAGGTCAAGCTCCGAGGATAGTAAATCACTTGGTTTCACAACACGCCACCAGATGATTTTCACCCCCTATCTTGGCAATAAGGACCACTTCCTCACGATGAACGCCCAGTTTGAGCTTCGCACCAGTTCCGGTAACTCGCAGCACTCAAATGCGATTGGTCTTCCCACCGGTAACATAAGCAGTTCAACCGTTGGCTCAAAGCTTGGTTCTGCAGGTACAAGCAAGTGGGAGAGTCGCGACATCAGCTTTGTCTACGATGCTCACTATTCATACAAGTCAAAGTACTCATTGCGTTTTGCTATCCGCGGCGAGGGTAACACAGCAATGGGTGATGACAGAAAGTGGGGCGCATTCCCCTCAATCTCAGGTCGTTGGAACATTATCGACGAGCCTTGGATGGATTGGGCAAAACCCTATTTGAGTATGCTCTCTTTCCGTCCCGGTTTTGGTATGGACGGCCACGCTCCCGGTTCAAATGCAACCTTCAGCAGCTACTCTACCTATGGCTATAGCTACCTTGGCTTTGCAGGTTTCAGAATGGATGGTATCCGTTTGACCGACCTTCGCCGTTCCGACAAGCGCGAGTGGAACCTTGGTTCAGACTTTGGCTTCTTCGATGGCTTGCTCACCGGTGCATTCAACTACTATAACGGTACCACATACGACAACATCATTTCGGGTTATAGAATCCCGTCATCAACAGGTGTCGTTGATAAGAACTCTGGTCAGTATGCTTTGGCCTATAAGAACTCAGGTACAGTGCGCAACTCGGGTTGGGAGCTCAACTTCAACCTTAACAACCTGAAACTTGCCAAGGACCTCTCACTTTCAATGTATTTCAATATAGGTAATAACTATAACGAAATTCTGGAACTTGAGGAGGCCTATCTCGAGGAGCGTAACGGCAAATATGAATATCCCCAGAACGAGAAGTATCTGCCCCGTATTCAGATTGGTAACCCCAACGGTTCTATCTATGGTTTCCGTTACAAGGGTGTTTATCGCTACAGCTACAAGAACTGGAGGGAGGCTATTGCCGAGCACGACGCCGGTCGCAACGGAACCTGTCCCATTGTGCGTGATGCCCAGGGCAATGTTGTGTTCGAGGCCAATGGCGAGCCCAAGAGACTTGCACTCTTCTATGACAATGAGAGTATGAAGCCCTACGCCGGCTATGAATTCAAGGGTGGTGATGCCATTTACGAGGACGTTAATCACGATGGTACCATCAACCAGCTCGATATTGTTTACCTTGGAAACTCCAACCCTGCTGCACAGGGTGGTTTCGGTTTGACACTGCGCTACAAGAAGTGGGGCTTGAAGGCCAACTTCAGCTATCGTTGGGACGTAGACGTTGTAAACAGTGCGAGAATGTCATTCGAGAATATGGCAACATTCGACAACCAGAGTGTTGCTGTGAACTGGCGCTGGCGCAAGGAGGGTGATATCACCGAAATTCCTCGTGCTGTAAACGGCAGTGGCGCGGCCTATAACTATTTGGGTAGCGACCGCTATGTTGAGGATGCCTCTTATGTGCGTCTCTCTTATTTGCAGCTCTCCTACTCATTCGAGCCCAGCTGGTTGAAGAAGATTGGTATGAAGAACCTCAACCTCTATGCTTCGGCCGACAACCTCTGCTTCTGGACAAAGTACACCGGTCTTGACCCCGAGGTTGCAACAGGTGGCGGCGGTATCGCTTATGACAATTCAAAGACACCGCGTTCACGCTCTTATACCCTTTCATTGTCATTAGGTTTCTAAAAGTTTACAATTATGAAGATTTTATCAAATATATATAAGAAAGCTGTTCTCTCTGCAACGGTTGTGTTTGGTCTTCTGGCATCTTCGTGCACAGACTACCTTACAATTATTCCTGCCGATATAGTTGTTGAGGAGAACTTTTGGCAGACCAAGGACCACGTGAACGGTATGCTTGCCACAAGTTACCTTAAACTCCTTGATAAAGACGCTGTCAGAAAGGCTATTGTTTGGGGTGAGTTGCGTGGTGAAAGCCTCTCTTACTCTTCAAGCAAGAACAAGGAGATTGTGGATATTGTTGAGGCAAACATCTCCGATGATAACTCATTTTGCCAGTGGGGTATTTATTACGAGGCAATAAATTATGCCAACCTCGTGCTCTTGCGTGCACCACAGGTTCTTGAGAGAGACCCGGATTTCTCAGAAGGCGACCTCAAAGTGGTTCAGGGCGAAATGTATGCTATGCGTGCTCTTTGCCACTTCTATCTGGTGCGTGCTTTCCGCGATATTCCTATGGCTCTCGAGGCTGCCATCAACGACTCTGAGATACCGGAGTACAAGCAGGTTAAGAACCCTCTTGAGGCTCTCAACATAATTATGTCCGACCTCGACAAGGCCGAGAATATGGTAATGAAGTCGGGAGCATTCCCCAAAGAGCAGCAGAACTATGGTCGCATAACAAGGGATGCCGTTCTTGCAATGAAAGCCGATGTAAACCTTTGGCGTGCCGCATTTGCTACATATTATGCAGGTAAAACCTATGATAAAGTTTACTCAGAGGGTAAAGTAACTGTTAATCCTGATGACGTGCAGAAGTATTATGACGAGTGCGTGCAGAACTGTAGAGATGTGATTGCCAATATGGATGAAGCCTACAACAGCAAAAAGGAGAACAGTTCCATTGAATATCCCTATAATCTTATTCAGAATGAAGGTGATGAAACCGACAAGAAGGAACTTATGGAAAGTACGGCCTATGACGCTATCTTTGGTACAAAGAACTCTAGGGAGTCAATCTTCGAGCTTCAGGTGCAGGGTGATAATGTTACCAACGGCCGCTTCAACGGTGCTTTGTCGCTCTTCGGAACAGAGGGCTCAAAGGGTGTTGTCTGTGTATCTCCCTATTTCATAAAGAGTGAGGACGTTGGTTATGCTGAAGACGACCTTCGTCGCTATTCATTCACAACATACATTAAGAATCCCCCGGCCGATGTAACAGAATTCTCTGTTGCCAAATACACGGCCAAGGAGTCTCCTGCAAAGAACTTCCGCAAGAGCGATGATTGTGATGCAAACTGGATTGTTTATCGCAAGACAGATGTCCTGTTGATGATGGCCGAGGCGATGGTTGCCCGTCCCAATTCTAACGAGGAAGACTATGCCGAGTCGTTCAAGATTGTAAATGCGATAAATACCCGTTCAAGAATGGATACAGTTCCTGGTAACATCAGGTTCCCGCTGAAGTATGAGCAATACAACAACAGAAACGATGCCATTAAGTTGGTGCGCAAGGAGCGTCTCCTTGAGCTTGCATTCGAGGGCAAGCGTTGGTTTGACCTTGTGCGTCTTGCACTTCGCGAGGAGGGTGGTGTCAAGAATGTGCAGTATGTGGCCAATAAGCTCGAGACCAACCAATCGGTTGTGAAGGCGAGACTATCCTCCATTGATGTACTCTTCTTCCCCATACACATCGATGAGTTGCGCTACAATAAGAACTTGAAACAGAACCCGGCATATAACGAGGACGGTTCTTCTTCAGAGATGAATTGATATTGGTGAAGTGAATTTTATACAGGATTAGGGAAGTAACTTTCCGCTGCTTTCCACTCCTGTCAAATCGAAATAAAAACAACATAATATGAATAAGATTTTTAAACATAAAATTCTGACCGGTGCAATGTTGTTCGGTTTTATGCTTGCCGGTTCTTCTTGTGAAGATACCTTGGGTATAAATGTAACACCAGAGACTCCATTTGCCGACATGACTTTGTATGATGTTTTAAAAAAGGATACCGAGCTTAGCGATTTTGTAGCAGTGCTCGACTCCTGCGGTGCACATTGTGCCGATTCTCTCTTCAACAAGTCAAGAGTCTATACCCTGTGGGCACCTGTGAATGGCAGTTTCAACTTGGATTCCATTCTGGAACAGCTTGCTGCCGATGAGACAGGTGTGAAACCCAACCGCGATATTGTGTTCCACACATTTGTGAAGGCTCACATCGCCAACCGTCTTATTGCTGCAAACGGCAAGCTCGACGATGACAACAGCGTTCTTTTGCTCAACAACAAGAATGCATCTTTCATTGGCGACCACAAGAAAGGCTACACATTTGCCGGCAGCGAACTGATGAAGAACGAGGGTGGCAAGATTAACTACAACATACGTGTGTGGAACGGTCTAGTGCATAAGATTAAAACCCCATCAAAGTACAAGTACAGCATTTGGGAGTATCTCAAGATTGCCGAGAACGTTGATTCTGTGGCAACATTCCTCTATTCACACGATATTACAACGTTCAACCCCGATGCAAGTATTCCCGGTCCCGTGATAGACCAGCAACAGACTTATCTTGATTCTGTCTTCACAACATCAAACTCTTGGCTCTCCTCTTGGGCAAATCCCCCCCATACTTGGGGAGGTGTGGGAAATCTCAACAGCGAGGATTCATCCTATGTTGTCTATGTTCCCAGCAACAAGATGTGGACAGAGATGGTAGCTAAGGCCGAGAAGTATTTTGCCTATGACCTGGGTTACAATGCCACAACTCCGGCAATGCAGCAGCAGATGAAGGTGCGCGACTCTTTGCGCACTCATTACGCACGCTTCCACAACCTCAAGTATATCACATTCAGCAACAACGAGCAGAAGTTTGTTGAGAGCAGCGATTCACTTATGCCTGCATACCGCAGCGTGGCAAGACGTCCCATTTTTGCCAAGACGGACCTTGACAAGTATGTGATATCGGAGCGTGAGCTCTCTAACGGAACTTTCAAGGTTGTCGATGCAATGCCATACGCCCCAACAGACTTGTGGCACGATACAATCTTCCTCGAGTGCGAGAACAGTTCAATGTGGGGATATGCAAGCGCGGAAGACATACCGGCAGCCATCTCAACAATTTCTGTAAACAAGAATAATATCATTAAAGACTCATTGCTGGCAGGTGCAGAAGTATCGGGAAGTAACTATTTCTATTACGAATCAAAGGATGAACCAATTACAACATTCTTCAAGTTGCCCAAGGTGCTCGCAGCCAAGTACAATGTTGCTTTCATTGTGGTACCGCGACACATAACAAACCCCGATATCAAGAAGGAAGAACTCTACCCTTGTAGATTTACTGTAACTATTACACAAGAGTTAAGTTCCGGTATAGAGACGCTCGTAGAGACCGATAAGAGAAACCCTTATGTAACCAACCCGTTGAAGCTTGATACAATCTTCCTAATGAATGGTACTGAAAAGGCTGAGGTAGAGTTCAAGGCTTGTGAGTTCTATGATGCAAAGTCGCAAGCAGACTATCGCGCGCAGTTTGATATTAGAACGAATACGGGTCGTGGAAGCACTGATATGTCAATGCGTCTCGATAAGATTATCCTTATCCCCGTGGCCGATACAGAATAATGGTTTGTATGATGAAAAAAAGAAAATCAACTATGTATATGCGACAACTAATGCAATTATCAGTGGCGTTGATGCTTTTGATGCCGTCGTCAATCCGTGCGTCGGTATCAGCAACGGAAGGTGCACGCGCCGCTGTTGAGACAACACAGCAGCAAGACGGTACAGTCAAGGGTGTCGTTGTCAATGACCTGGGTGAGCCTGTTTTCGGTGCCCGTGTCAGTGTGATTGGTAGCAACAATTCAGTAACAACTGATGTTGATGGCCAGTTTGAACTGCAGAACGTAGCCAAGGATGCTACGGTCCGCGTGGTGTATGCCGGTTTCAGAAGCGCCGACCAAAAGTGGAACGGCAAGGAACTGAAGTTTGCCTTGCAGCAGGAGAATGTGGTTACCGGTACCGTTTACGATGCCGCAACCAATGTTCCCATTCCCGGTGTGCGTGTTCAGGCCACAGGCCACAAGAGAGTAACCACAATGACCGATGCCGAGGGTAAGTACAAACTCGCGGTTCCCTCTTATGTAACACTCCTTACATTCTCAACAACCGACTATCTCACAGTTCAAAAGCCTGTTGGCAACAGAGATGTCATCAATGTGCGTCTCTATTCCGACAAGTTCCAGGAGAACTATAGCCAGGATGTTCTCATCACCTCGGAGCGCGAGTTTGAGGAGGGCGTGAGTGCTGCATTGACCATCGATTCCGATATTCAAAACAAGTTGGGCGCCGATGTGCGCACTGTGAACCGTTCGGCAACCCCAGGAATTGGTGCTGCAATGTTCATTCGCGGTCTCAACTCGCTCAATGCAAACACACAGCCTCTTATCGTTGTAGACGGTGTAATTTGGGACCTTCAGGAGGGTAGTGAGTCTATCCATATGGGTATCTACAACAACATCCTCTCTGCAATTGACGTGAACGATATTCGCGATGTCAAGGTTATAAAGAACGGTGCTGCCATCTATGGTGCCCGTGCAGCAAATGGTGTGATAGTCATCAACACCAAGCGCGGCGAGAGTATGGCTACCCGCATCACAGCAAACATCTTTGCTAACGTAGCTCTTCAGCCCGGCACCTACAATATGCTCGGCACCGAGGACTATCGCGTATATGCCAATGACATTGTGGGCACAATGAACATTCCCGCCAACCGCAATCTTGGATTCTTGCGTTCCGATAAGCCCGTCTTCAAGAATGGCAAGTTGCAGAGCGGTTACCTCTATTACAACAAGTATCATAACGACACCGATTGGGGCGATGTAGTATATCGCGAGGCAATTACCCAGAACTACAAGGTTAATGTAGAGGGTGGTGATGAGGTTGCTATGTATAACTTCTCATTCGGTTACACACTTGGAGATTCTCCCATCAAGGGTAACGATTTCAGCCGTCTCAATGTGCGTTTGAACTCCGATATCCTTTTGGCCGACAACTTCAAGACACGTGTAGATATCTCATATTCACGTGTTGGTCGTGAGCTTCTTGATGACGGTCTTCGTGAGGACGAGACTGCATTCCCTCTCACATCACTTGGAGCAATAGCTGCAGTGAAGGCTCCCTTCCTCAGCCCCTATCGATATGCCACTACAGGTGAGATAAGCCCCAATATTGATATAAGTGATGACTTCGCTTTCGAGGCTGCGCAGCTTGCAGGCATTTCACGCCCCAATAACTCAATCTACAACCCGCTGACAATTCTCACCAATGCCTCCGACCCCCACAAGAACGAGTTGGAGTACACCAATATGGGTATTACAGTGGCTCCCGAGCTGAAGTTGGGCGATTTCACCATCACCGAGAGATTTAACTACTCTCTCTATCGTGTGAGTGAGAAATACTATTTGCCCTATCCCACATCGCCCGATAACAACAAGTATGACTTCTATGTGCCTTCTCTGAATGGAAAGATCGGTAACTACATCTCATCTTTCTTTGGTAAGGAGGCCGCATTGTCAAGCGATACCCGTGTCGATTGGAAGAAGGTCTTTGGCGCCCACGACATCAATGTGTTTGGTGGTTTCCGTTATACCAACTTCAATTTCGACTCAAACGCAATCAGCGGTGCCAACTCTGGTAGCGACAACGCCTTCAACGTGCAGCCCTCACTCGACCACCTTGATGGCGAGGGCGACAACAACGTGTGGACAAACATTGCCTGGTACCTCTCGGCCGACTATAGCTACAAGACACGCTATTTCCTTCAGTTTGCAGCAGCACTCGAGGCTTCTTCACGTTTTGGTGTGAAGGCCGAAGGCGCGTTGCAGATGCTTGGCGTGGCGTGGGGCTTCTTCCCCTCGGTTCAGGCCGGTTGGTTGGTATCTTCAGAGCCCTGGTTCAATGTGAAGCCCATTAATATGCTTAAGTTGCGTGCCGGCTACGATATCACCGGCAACGATGCCATTGACTACTTTGCAGCACGCAGCTATCTGCAGGCAGTTAAGTTCTATGACCGCACAATGGGTCTTCAGCTTGGCAACGTGGAGAATGACGGTGTGAAGTGGGAGAGCACATCACGCTTCAATGTAGGTCTCGATGCTATGCTATTTGACAACCGTCTGGCACTTTCATTCGATTGGTACAGATCAACCACACGCGACCTTCTGGTGCAGAAGCAGTATCAGTATGTTACCGGTATGGGTAAGTATTGGGCCAATGGCGGTGAACTGCAGAACACAGGTATTGAGGCTACCGTCAATGCGAAACTCATCAACACAAAGAACTTCCAGTGGGAGCTTGGCGCTTCATTGGGACACTACAAGAACGAGATTACAGCACTTGACGAGGCTATAGCTCCCACAAAGGTCTATGGTGGCGAGGTTGCTACAATGGTTGGTCAGCCCGTGGGCGTATTCTGGGGCTACAAGACCGACGGTGTGATAGCATCTTCACAGGATGCCGAGGACTATAAACTCTATCAGGTAGATGCAACCGGTGCAAAACAGTATTTCAAGGCCGGTGATATGAAGTTTGTCGATGTAGATCAGACAAGCGGAGTAGGCCGCATCGATGATGCCGATAAGACCGTCATCGGTAACCCCAACCCCGATATCTATGGTAACATCTTCACAAGACTTGCCTACAAGGGCTTCTCTCTTGATGTAAACTTCAACTATTCAGTGGGCAATGACGTGTACAACTACTACCGTCAGAAGCTTGAGAGCGGTTCATCGTTCTACAACCAAACCACAGCAATGCTCAACCGCTGGGCAGTCGATGGCCAGAAAACCGATATCCCTGCCGTTGCTTATGGCGACCCCACAGGTAACTCACGTTTCTCTGACCGTTGGATTGAGGACGGCTCTTACCTCCGTCTTAAGACAATCAAGTTCACCTATGATATCCCCGTTACAGCCAACTGGTTGCAGGGCCTGTCTGTTTGGTGCGCTGCCGAGAACCTCTATACTCTCACAAAGTATCAAGGTGTCGATCCCGAGTTCTCTGTGAGCAACAATGTTCTCTATCAGGGTGTTGATGCAGGTTTGTTGCCACAGACACGCAGTTTCCATCTTGGTGTTAAGATAAATCTCTAATGAATGATATGCTCCCGCCGGCTTGTCCGGCGGGGCAGAAAAACATACAACAATGAAAAAGAAATTCATTTATATTATGACATTCCTTCTTAGCGGAACTTTTATGATGAGTTCTTGCTCTGATATTCTGAATGTCGAATCAAACCGTGTTGAGTACGAGTTTGAAGATTGGACACTGAATGACTCGGTCTACTCAGTGCTTGGTATCCTCAAGGCTGTTCAGGGCGTTGGCGACCGTCAGGTGCTCATCAACGAGCTGCGTGCCGATCTTGTATCAATAAACAAAGAGAAGGCTGTTATCGATGTGCAGGAGTTGAGTCGCTTCGAGTACAACCTCGATGGCAATAAGTATCTCGATGTGAAGGACTACTACACCATCATCAACAACTGTAACATCTATCTTGCTCGTGTAGACACTACATTGGAGAAGAACAACATCAGGCTTATGCTCCCCGAGTATGTTGCAGTTAAGAGCGTTCGTGCTTGGACATATCTGCAGCTTGCAATCAACCACTATGCAGTGCCCTATTTTACCAAGCCCATTCTCAGCCACAGTGATGCCGAGGCGGTGATGAACGCCCCTATGCTCACTCGCGAGGAGATTGTCGATAATCTCATTGCCGACATCCTCCCCTATGAGAATCCTGCGGCCTATCCAATGCCATCTTGGGACACCGACGGTACTGTGCTTAAGTTTGGCTATGGAGATGGAGGAACCGATGTTGAAACAAAACTTCTCTTCGTTCCCATTCGTATGCTCCTTGGTGAGCTCTACTTGTGGCGTGGCGATTACAAGAATGCAGCCCACTACTTCTATGCACAGATAGCAGGTACAGGTACCAATGAAACAGCAAAGAAGTATACCGACACAGGTAACTCTGCAACCTATGCAGGCGAGGGTGGCCGCAATATGAACAACGGCTTCATTGGTCAGTTCGCGGTTAAGAATTTCAAGCAGATAAGTGCAAACTACTTCACAATAATACCTTATGCAAGCAGTGAACTCGATGGTACTGTATCGGAGCTTGCGTCGGTATTCTCTCCCCAGGGCGAGGTGGGCGCAGCCCAGGTTGCTGCTTCTCAGGCAATGGTCTCTCTTGCACGCCGTCAGGTCTATCGCTATGTGAAGGGCGATCTCAAGAAGCCCGAACTTGTTGAGTATAGCCACAATTATGACTATCCCGGCGACTTGCGTCTAAAGGCTACCACCTATTCACAGCGTGGTGGCGAGATGGGTGAGATTGAGTATGCCAACATCATTGCCAAGTACAACTTCGAGGAAGGCTCTTTTGGCTTCGATGCTACGCTTACACCTAATATACCCACCACATATATAATCCTGCAGCGCAAGGAACTTGCTTACCTGCGTCTTGCCGAGGCTCTTATTGGTCTTGAGCGTGAGGGCTACCAGGGTGCGATGAATATGGCAATGGCAACACTCAAGGTGGGACTTAAGGACAATTACCGAATTCTTAAAAATCCCGTCTATGCTACAGATACAACATTGGTTGAGTCATATATCGAGCACCTTGATTCTCTTGGCAATGTCCTAAGCACAGATACCATTATATCTGATACCTTGTATACCAAGTACATTGCACACTGCGATGACTCTATTCGTTACAACTTCACCCACTCTGCGTTCCTCAACAATGCCGGCATCCACTCACGTGGCTCGGGCGACAGCGAGAGAAACAGGTATTATATGTTGAACGATACTTGTATTGCACGCTACCTTGGCAACACTATGGTCGAGGGTAAGGTTGAGACAATTCTGCAGCCTGTAACACGTGAGGATTCACTCAACTACGTTGCCGACCTTGTGCTCGATGAACTTGCTCTTGAGCTTGCGTGGGAGGGTACACGTTTTGGCGACCTCATCCGCTTTGCAAAGGCAATGGGAGATAACGATGTTCTTGCCAAGCGTGTGGCAGCCCGTGAGTACAACAACAAGGGTACATACCGCAGCGCCGATTTCGAATATGATACAGAGCTTTATAATAAGTTGCTCAATGAGAACAACTGGTATCTGCCCCTTCCCGGCAAGGTTGTAACACCTGAAAAGGATATACCTTCATCCAAGAATTGATAAAGTCAGTTACTACTTTGAAAACAATATGAGCCGGGAGTTTTTGCTCTCGGCTCTTTTTTAGATTTCAGCTATGAAAAAAATTGTAATACTCACCGGTGCAGGAATGAGTGTAGAGAGCGGTCTTGCAACTTTTCGTGGTGGTTCAGGCCTCTGGAACAACTACCCTGTTGAAGTTGTGGCAAGCATTGAGGGCTACAGAGCCAATCCTGCAATAGTCCTCGAATTCTATAACCAACGTCGCAAGGAGCTGCTCACTGTGGAGCCAAACAAGGGACACAAACTGTTGGCAGCCCTGGAGAGTGATTTTGATGTTACTGTGGTTACGCAAAATGTCGATGACCTGCACGAGCGTGCCGGCTCCACCAACATAATACACCTTCACGGTGAGCTTATGAAAGCCTGCTCTTCTCGCGAGCCCCATAACCCCTCCTGTATAGAAACCCTGGCATCGCCCGACACTCCAATCAATATTGGCGATAAGGCTGCCGACGGGTCTCAGTTGCGTCCCTTTATTGTGTGGTTTGGTGAGGCCGTTCCCGCTATGGAGAGTGCCGTAGAGGCTCTTTCGGGAGTTGATGTGTTCATAATCATAGGCACCTCGCTCAATGTCTATCCGGCCGCAAGTTTGCTCCACTATGTACCCTCAACGGTTCCGGTCTATCTCATAGACCCCAACGACGTGAACATCCCTGCCAACCGAGATATAACCATTATACGCAAGGGCGCTTCAGAGGGTTTACAACATCTAAAAGAGATGTATTTGGACAATTTAAAATGAAATGATTGTAAAATTAAAATCAATTAACATAAAGTAGGCAAATTATTTAACTAAATGTGTTAAATTTGCATTGTCGTCAATTGGGACGAACATTTTAGTAAAGCAAATTGTTGAATATAAAAACATACCATTATGAAAAAGTATATCTGTACAGTGTGCCAGTGGGTCTATGACCCCGAGATTGGAGACCCCGAGCAGGGTATTGAGCCTGGTGTTCCTTTTGAGTCGCTCCCCGAGGATTATGTGTGCCCCCTCTGTGGCGTGGGCAAAGAGGAGTTCGAGGTAACAGAATAATCTCACCCTGCAAATATATAAGCCGGCCTTCACTGAGGCCGGCTTATATATTATATTGCATTGTTTACATTCCCATCTTCTTTATAAGGTCGGTGCGGCCCATTCTGCGCAACAACTGTGCAATTTGCTTGCGCTCCTCGGGTTTGTACCAGAAGAAGAAACGCCTTTGCTCCTCTTTTTCCCGCATTGAACGCGCAACAAACACCTTCTCTCCTGTCTCGGGATTGATGCCGGTGTAGTACATCTCCGTTGCCATCGTCATTGGCGTTGGGGTGAAATCCTGCACCTGTTCAAGGTGAAAATTCAGCTGCTTTGTCTCCGCAGCAAGCTCTGCCATAG
Source organism: Bacteroidaceae bacterium (assembly GCA_045654645.1). Taxonomy (GTDB): domain Bacteria; phylum Bacteroidota; class Bacteroidia; order Bacteroidales; family Bacteroidaceae; genus HGM04593. Next base: position 19,824 of record JAZONR010000056.1, on the reverse strand, counting down.
CCTCTACGGTGCTGCCCGGGTGGCTGCTTATGAAGTAGGGGATAATCTGTTGCTTAAGGTTGTATTTGGCATTTATTCTGTCAAATGTGCGCTTAAACTGGTGGAACTGTACAAAAGAGGGCTTGCGCATAAGTTTCAACACATTGGCATTTGTGTGCTCGGGAGCCACTTTCAAACGTCCGCTCACGTGGTTGCGTATAAGTTCCTCGGTATAGCGCTCACTCGCTTCATCGCACCTGTTGTCGCCACTGCTGTGCAACAGCATATCATAGCGCACTCCGCTGCCAATGAAACTCTTTTTTACCTGAGGCAGTGCGTCCACCTTCTTGTAGAGCTCGAGCAACGCTGTGTGGTCTATGTTCATATTCGGGCAAATCTTGGGCTGTATGCACGACGGTCTCGAACACTTGGCACAAAGCTCGCTGTTGCGGCCTCTCATCATATACATATTGGCCGATGGGCCTCCAAGGTCGCTCAGATAGCCCTTGAAGTCGTCCATTGCTGCAATAGCCTTTACTTCGCGCAATATACTCTCCTGGCTGCGGTTTACAATGAACTTGCCTTGGTGGGCCGATATTGTGCAGAAGGCACATCCACCAAAGCATCCGCGGTGTATGTTCACCGAGTGCTTTATCATATCATATGCCGGAATGCGTTTGCCCTTGTATTTGGGGTGTGGCAGGCGTGTATATGGCAGGTCAAAACTGTGGTCAAGCTGCTCTGTGGTCATTGTGGGAAATGGCGGGTTAATGACAACTGTTCCTTCGGCATACTCCTGCAGCAGACGTTTGGCATTTACCTTGTTCGACTCCCTCTCTATGACAAGAAAATTGGCCGCCTGCTTTGCCTTGTCGTTAAGGCACACGCTGTGCGGTGCAAGTTCTCTGTCGTTCTCACTGTCGGCCACCACCTCACCCTTGCGTGCAAGATATCCTGTCTGCCTCACGTTCCTGCTTATAGCGCGCGCGTCGGCTGCTGTAATATACTCTCCTCCCTTTGCGGCCTGCAATGCCTGCATCTCCCTTGTTAGGGCGATGATGGGTTGCTCTCCCATTCCATAGACAAGAACATCGGCCTTGCTCTCCACAAGTATGCTCTTCTTGAGCGAGTCCTGCCAATAGTCATAGTGGGTGAAGCGTCGCATAGAGGCCTCAATGCCGCCAATAACAACCGGTGCATCGGGGTATAATTGTTTCAGTATTGTGGAGTAGACAGTGGTGGCATATTCGGGGCGCATACTATGCTTGCCGTCAGGTGAATATGCATCCTCGCTGCGGAAACGTTTGGCTGCTGTGTATTTGTTCACCATAGAGTCCATACAGCCTGCCGATATTCCAAAGAAGAGCCTTGGGCGGCCCATCTTCTTAAAGTCGCGAAGGTCGTCCTGCCAGTTGGGCTGAGGCACTATGGCCACTCTCAACCCTTCTGCTTCAAGCAGTCGGCAAATGACTGCTGCTCCAAAGGAGGGGTGGTCTACATAAGCATCGCCGCTGAACATAACAACGTCGAGCTCGTCCCATCCACGCATCTCTGCCTCTTTGCGTGTTGTTGGCAGCCAGTCTGTAACCTTTCTGTTACTCATTGCACTCTTCTGCTTCGTTCTCAACAGCCTTGGCAGCCTCCTGTGCCATCCATTCGGCATAGCACTTCATCAGGTTCTTTAGGCCGAGCGCCTTCATATCCTCGTGGTAGAGCACAAGGCACAAGTCGAGCAGGTCCTTTGACGGCATTGCTTGCGATGCAATGAGCGAGCGCACAGTCAGGCGCAGCTTGTCGAGCGATTCTTCATCAATTACGCCTGTGCTGTTGGCAACCCTGTCAAGGAGTGAGAATTTTCTTATAATCATCAGCTGGTCCTCGGTAACATCAATAGTTCTTGTACCCGATGCGTTTGCGTTTATCTTCATAGCGTGAATGTTTGAATAGTTATGGTTAAAGTTATGTTTCGTGTCTTTTTAGTCTGGTAGCTCCACTGTGATTGTGCGCTCTCCGTTCTCTCCCTCCTCGATAATCACCTTTACGTGCTCCTCGGGCAGCAGTTCCTCCACCAATTCGGGCCACTCAAGGAAACAGTAGGCGTTGCTATAGAAATACTCCTCATAGCCCATATTATAGACCTCCGCAATTGACTTTATGCGGTAGAAGTCGAAGTGATATATGGTGTTGTCATTGCTGTCGGAATACTCGTTTACAATGGCAAATGTGGGCGAGTTGATAGCATCGGTTACACCCATCTCCTCGCACAGGCTCTTTATGAATGTGGTCTTTCCGCTGCCCATCTTGCCATAAAAGGCAAAGATGCTGCCTTTGTCGAGGAATTTTGTGAACCAACGCGCAGCGCTGCCATACTCCTCAAGGCTCTTGACTGTTATACTGTGTCTGCTCATTATTGTTTGTTTCTTGGTCTCATTGTTACGAATGGCACAAGCATCTCCTCCATTGAGATGCCGCCGTGCTGGAATGTGTCCTTGTAGTACTGGACATAATGGTTGTAGTTGTTAGGGTAGGCAAAGAACTTGTTGCCGGTGGCAAAAATGTAGCTTGTGCTTATATTGGGTTGGGGCAGGAATGCCTTTGCCGGCTCTTTTATCTCGAAAACCTCCTTGCCGCTGTAGTTGAGCGCTTTGCCCAGCTTGTAGCGCAGGTTGGTGTTGGTGTTCTTGTCGCCTATAACTTTTGAGGGTGTGTCCACCTGAATGCTTCCGTGGTCGGTAGTTATCACCACAGTGTAGTTGCTCCCTGCAAGATAGTCAAAGAGCTTCTTGATTGCCGAGTGGCGTATCCACGACTGCGTAATAGAACGATATGCCGCCTCGTTGGCCGCCAGCTCCCTCACCATCATCGACTCCGTGCGTGCGTGTGAAAGCATATCAATGAAGTTCACCACCAACACATTTATATCGTTTTTGGCCAGGTTCTTTATGTTTTCTATGTACTTGTCGGCTGCGGCCGATGTCAGCACTTTGCTATATGAGTAGCTGTCCTTGCGGCGGTAGCGTGTGATTTGTGTGCCAATGAGTGCCTCCTCGTTCAGGTTCTTTCCCTCATCCTCCTCTTCATCTACCCACAGTTGCGGGAACATCTCCTTTATCTGGCTTGGCATAAGGCCCGAGAAGATGGCGTTGCGGGCATACTGTGTGGCTGTGGGAAGGATGCTTGTGTACAACTCCTCTTCAATGGCGAAACTGCTGCCCACTTCGTTGGCCAACGTGCGCCACTGGTCATAGCGGAAATTGTCTATTATTATGAGGAATACCTTCTCTCCTTTGTCTACAAGCGGGAATATGCGCTCGCGGAAAAGGTCGTTGCTCATCAGTGGGCGCTCCCTGCGCTCGGCTCCCATCCATCCAAGGTAGCTGTTGCGCACAAAACGTGCAAACATACTGTTGGCCTCCTCCTTCTGTGCTTTCAGCATCTCGTGCATCTGAGCGTCTCCCTTCTCAAGGTGCAGCTCCCAAGAAACAATTCTGCGGTATATCTCCTGCCACTCCTCAATAGAGCGGGCATCACCTATTTGCATTGCCAGCTTGCCAAAGTTCTGCTGATAGGCAGTGTTGGCCTTCTCTGCCACAATCTCTCTGTGGTGTATGTTCTTCTTTAGTGTCAGGAGAATTTGGTTGGGGTTTACAGGCTTAATCAGGTAGTCTGCTATCAAAGAACCGATAGCCTGCTCCATAATATCCTCCTCCTCGCTCTTTGTAACCATCACCACGGGGGTAGAGGGGTGCATCTCCTTTATCACCTTCAATGTTTCCAGGCCGGTGAGACCCGGCATATTCTCATCGAGCAACACCAGGTCAAAAGCCTCGTTGCGGCACGCCTCAATAGCATCGGGGCCGTTGGTTACAGTGGTAACATCGTACCCTTTGCCTTGCAAAAATATGATGTGAGCCTTGAGAAGTTCTATCTCATCATCGGCCCAAAGCAATCTGTTCGCCATTTCAATTCATCTTTTCGTTTTCACTCCCTTCGGGCACCGTGCTCTCATAGTCGGGCTCGTCAAGGGTATATCCGTCAATCTCAACCTCGGGTATTGTCAGCAGGTTCTTTTCATAGAACTCCCTGTAGTCGTCAAAGGTGTAGTGTTGTAATAACAAATCGAGGTTGTTTTTTGATATCACAAAAGCATTTATACCTTCGAGCAATCTCGCAGTGGCTGCATTTCCATAGAGGCGTTTGCAGTAGAGGAATGCCTCGTCAAAGTTCAAGAACTCCTTTACTTCGAGCAGTGTAACCTCGGCCAACTTTTCAAATGTCATATCAAAGTTGCGCACCATATAACGCGAGAAGTTGTATCTTGCCATCTCAAACAGCAGCCTCTTCTCATCGAGTGAGCCGTTGGGGAATGCCAATACAAAATAGAATGGCTCGTTGCGCTTGTCGCTGAATTGGGGAACAGTGTCGTTGCCGCTTCTTATGGTGCCGTCGGCCTTGCGGTCCCATATCGACGTGGAGATGCCACTGTTCAGCAGCCTTCCTTCCATAATTCCTGCTCCAATGTCGGTGGCAATTCTGCTTATGCTGTCTGCCGGGTAGCCTGTGAGCAGTGCGTCAAGTGCCTCTATAGCCTCATCGAGCCTGTCGCTGTAGAGCTTTGACATTGCGTCAATGAACATAAAGCGTGCGCGGTGGCTGCCGTTGGGGTACTTCTCGGCACTGTAGCTGTTGGCCTCAATAACATTGTCATATTTTTTAGCCACATAGTTGGCATAGGCATCCGCATAGAGCGAATCCTCGCGTTGTTTGCGCTGGGCTGCCGTTTCAAAGAAGTTGGGGTCTTGTATGCGCTTTGTGTAGCTGCTGTCGGGGTAGTGTGTCATAAGCAGGCTCTTGTAAAGGGCTGCTTTCTCGGGTTCCTCCCAACGCGAGCAGGCCAGGAACAACTGGTAATATGTGTCGGCAATGCGCTCATAATGGGGGTACTCCTCCACAATACGTTCAAGGTGCTCAAGTGCAAGGCGCTTGTCGTTAAGGTCATCCTTGAAGCGCACTCCTGCCTCAAACAACGCATCTTTCAGAGCTGCGTGTGCAGCCTCTTTCTCCTCTTCGGTATCGGGGATTTGCTGCATATAGTATTCCCGTGTAGTGGGGTCGGCTGCAATCTTTTCCTCGGCTGCAATTATCTCCTTCTGAACAATGGTGTCGCCGGGCACTGTGGTGGTGTCTGTCATAAGGCTGTCGGCTGCAATGCTGTCCATTGGAATGTCGCTGCTCATCAGTGAAGATATCTCATTGCTGAAGCGCCAGTAGTCCTTCAGCTCTCTATCGCCCCACTTCTGTTTAAAGGCGCGCACGCCTTGTGCCACCAATTGCGGGTTATAGAAATACCACAGTTGCTTGCCGTTGTTGTCCTGTGCGGGCATAGACATATCGGCTGCATTCCCAGCAGCGTCCAGTTCGCTGCCTCCGGCGCCCTCTTGCTTTTTGAGCCTCTTTTCAACCTCTTTTTTGAGTTTTTCCTGGAACTTGGCCTCATCAATCAACCCGTCAAAAATAGGCTCCAACTGCTTGGGGGTGAGTGTTGCCCAATGGAGCAATCTGCTCTGCTCCTCAACAATATCGGTATACTGCACAAGCCCTGCGAGCGCCTCGCTTCTGAGCTTTATCACCTCTATTCCCTCCTTCTCGCCAAGCATTGGCAGTGCTTTGCTGTAATTCTCGTGTGCCTTGGAGAACTTCTCCTGTGCCCAGTAGATGCTTGCCAACGACAGATGCAACATTCCTGTGCCATATCCGCTGCCATTGCCCAGTGCAATGCCTGTTTCGTAGGCCCTTATAGCCTCAATGGTGTCCTTGCTGCTGAGATGAAGGTTTCCTATGGCATAGTATATCTCCGATTTGTACTCCTCGTTCTTGGGCGACTTTGCCATACGCTTTAGCTTGCGCAGCGTCTTCTTGTGCTTTTCATTGGTGGCAGTCTCTGTTTGGCGTATGCGGGCATTGAACTCAAACTCATAGGGTGGGCTCTTTGAGATAGTCTTGCCAAAATGCTTGTAGGCCTCCTTGTTGTTGCCCGCTTTGGCATAGAGCTGCCCCAACAGGTAGTGCTCGCGTGCCTTGTCGAGTGTAGTGATGCCTTTGCGCTTGAGTGCGGCCTTTATGTGCGGGATAGCCTCCTCGCCTCTATCTTGCTTCAGCAGCAGGTTGGCCTTTGCAACGGCATAATCGGGTTTTAGTCCTGCCGGCACCGTGTCGCGTTGCAGGCGCTGCAGCAGCTCCTCGGCTTCATAGAGCCACTCCATCTCGGTATAGCACTTTGCAAGCCCGATGCGTGCCTGTGCCACTAACCTCGGGTTGCTTTCATATAGCTTTGAGATGTATATGTAGGTGCTGGCAGCCTCGGTGAACTCGCCCTTGCGGAATTGTGAGTTGCCCATAAGAAACCAGGCTCTCCACAGGAAAGGGTTGAACTCCTTTTGCGCATAGAAACGCTTCTGTTTTTGTGATAGTTTTTTGCCCGATGGCTTCTTGGGACGTCTCTTTATGGAGTGGTTCTTTATGGCTTTTTGCGATTTTTCAATTGCTCTGTCATAGTTGCTTGCACCGGCTTTCTGTGTCTGCTCGTTGCTGATGTTGAGCAGCGGCAACAGTTCAAGATAGTTGTCTTTGTGGCTTGTGGCCTGTGCCTTTACTGCCTGTTTGTAGGCAATGTTGCCATTGTGGTAGGTGTTATAGCGTGCAGTGAAGGCGTGATACATACGCGTGGTGGCGTTGTTCTTTCTTTGGCTTGCGCAACTGCACAGGCAAAGCAGAACAATGGTGGTTAAAATGTATGATATTCTTTTCAGCACCTTCTTTGAACAGTTGTAGTGATTGTCGTTTATTGCAGCATCATAAGAATCTCATCCTTTATGGCGGTGGGAATTTCAATGCCGCGTGTCTGCAGGCAGTGTACCCAGTCGTCCACCTCCTCCTCTTTCATTGTGTAGAGAACCTGTCGGAACTCCTCAATGTCGCTGTCGGTGTATGTCTCTTGGCTCACGCCCTTGAAACGGTCGAGCTCCTCATCATCAAAGTAGAGATTGCTGTTGTCATATCCCTTTTCGCAGTTTGTGTGCTTTCCACAGCACACGCCGTCGGCAGTTTCGTGGTCGTGCTCATTCTCAACAGCGGCTTTGCTGCCATAGAATTTGCGCAGAATATACAGCCCCACGATGAGGAACAGTGAGATTACAATAAGTATGATGTTGCTTGTCATATAAACGTGTTGTTAAGTGCGCAAAGCGCGTTTCTGCAAAGTTATAGAATAAAATTGAGCTTTTTATATAATAACAAGATTAATTTATATTAAATGCAACAACTATGCGTGGTGGCAGATGCACTGTTTTGTTATGACAAAATGTTAAAGGCGTAAATGGTGTGCTTTTGTTCCCTTTTTGCCGCTTTTTTATCGAAAATTCAAAAAAAAGCGCATTTTGTGTTTGCAGTATAAATAATAGTTGTATCTTAGTCCGGTCAAATTCTCTTTGCAATTCGTGAAGTGTTTTTGGCAAAATGACAGTAATAATACCAAAAAACAAAGAAAATGGATAAATTCAGCTATGGCCTTGGAATGGGTATAGGCCAGAACTTGCTCTCTATGAGCGTTAAGAATCTTGATGTTGATGATTTTGTGAAGGGTTTGAAGGATGTGCTTGCCGGTGCAAAGACCGATATGTCGCACGCCGAGGCGCAGCAGGTGGTGAACGACCACTTCCGCAAACTGGCCGAGGAGGCTTATGAGCAGAATAAGGCAGCCGGCGAGGCGTTCCTTGCAGCCAATGCCAAGAAAGAGGGTGTTGTTGTGCTCCCCAGCGGCCTGCAGTATGAAGTCATTGCCGAGGGTAACGGCAAGAAGCCTTCAGCAACCGACCGTGTGCAGTGCCACTACGAGGGTACGCTCATCGACGGCACAATCTTCGATAGTTCAATCAAGCGTGGCGAGCCTGCGGTCTTTGGTGTGAACCAGGTTATCAAGGGCTGGGTTGAGGCACTTCAGCTAATGCAGGAGGGTGCCAAGTGGCGTCTCTACATCCCCTATGATATGGCGTATGGCGAGCACGGCGCGGGTGAGATGATACCTCCCTACAGTGCCCTTATCTTTGATGTTGAACTCATTAAGGTGCTCTAATAGAACAATGAAATCACAAAGGCTCCCTATTGTGGCACTGCTTGGCTTTTCGGCCCTCCTCTTTGCATCGTGTGCAAAGGAGGCGGGCGATGCCGTTGTCCGTCAGCCCGAAAAGGTGGTACTTGCCAATGCCGATGATTCTCTATCCTTTGCAGTGAGCACAATAATTGCAAGGGATATGCCAATGGCTATAAAGGAGTTTGGGATAGAGCAAGAGAATATCGATGATTTCGTGAACGGAATTTGCGCGGCGTTTCCCGTTGATTCTTCTCCTCGGGTCAATGCCTTTGCCCAAGGCGTGGCGGTGGCCATTGATGCTGTTGAGATGCTTGAAAGTGCCCAAAGAGCAATGTATCAAAGCGATACAACAATAAAGGTTGATCGTCGTCTTTTCCTCGAGGGACTTAAGGCTATGGCAAAGGGCAACCGTGAGGCAATGTCGGTGGAGGAGGCCTATGAGTATTACAACAGGCGCATCTTTTGCCGTCCGAGCGAGGAGTTTATGAAAAACAATGCCGGTCGCCGCAACGTGCAGGTGTTGCCCAGCGGCGTGCAGGTGAAGGTGGAGCGTGTAGGTAACGGAAAGGTTGCCACCTATGGCAGCAAGGTGGGCTGCATCTACAAGGCATCGTTCATCAACGGACGTGTGTTCGAGAGCTCGCGCGGCGAGGTTGCCGAATTGCGCTTGGGTAACACCGTTCCCGGGCTTGACGAGGTGTTGGAGACCTTCCCCGCAGGAACTGCCTGCAAAGTATATATCCCCTGGCAGCTTGCCTATGGCGCCCGTGGTAGCGAAAAGGTTCCACCCTACAGTGCCCTTGTATATGACCTTGAAATTGTGAGGGTAATAAAATAACAGAACATTGGACAAAACTTATAACAACCCAAATATGAAGAATATCGAATGTAAGGTTGATGCGCTCGACCTTAAAATCCTGAGCATCATCTCCAAGGATGCTCGCATACCGTTCCGCAATGTAGCCGAGCTTTGCGGTGTTTCGCGTGCGGCCATTCACTTGCGTGTGCAGCACCTCATTGATATGGGCATCATCTCAGGCTCGTGCTACGAAATTGACGTGCGTCGCCTTGGTTACAAGACCTGCACCTATGTAGGTATACGCCTTGAGCGCGGTTCTATGTATAATCAGGTGGTGGAACGCTTGCGCGAAATACCCGAGGTGGTGGAGTGCTGCTACACCACAGGCCCCTACTCGATACTGGCCAAGATGTATTCGCACGACAACGAGCACCTTATGCAACTGCTCAACGGACGTGTGCAGGAGATTCCCGGTGTTGTGAGCACCGAGACTATGATTGTGCTTGCTCACAGCATCAAGCGCAATATGCCTATGGAGTGATAGTCCGGCACTCATTTTGCCGATGATATTATTAGATAACAGCGCCGCCGACATTCGTGCCAACGAACACGGCGGCGCTCATCTTCAGTTTCCGATGTCTACAGATAAATTTGATATATGCGGCGAGTTTGCCGCTCTGCACAGCAGCTACCCGGTATGTGGTGAGCGTCCTGTGATTGGTATTACGGCAAATTATGCCAATGAAAAGGCAACTATTGCCCCTGCCTACTACGAGTCGGTCATAGCAGCAGGGGGCATCCCTTTGCTCATCCCTCCCTATGCCGGCCGCGAGGCCTTGATGGGAACCTTGCGTTGTATCGATGCGCTGTTGCTGACAGGCGGTGCCGATATCGACCCCCGTTATATGTCCCAGGAGCCCGATTACACCTTGTTACACACAATCAACCCGGTGCGCGACAATCAAGAGCTCTTGCTCACCCGGCTTGCCGATGCCCGCAACATACCCATTCTTGGAATATGTCGTGGGGTGCAGGTTATTGCAGCCGCATTGGGTGGCTCGGTGCATCAGGATATCTATGCCGCGTTGGGTAACTCTCTGCTCAAACACGACCAGGGCGATGTTGAACGTGGCGTGGCAACGCACGATGTGCTCTTTGCCTCAGGCTCGCGTCTCGAGAAACTCTTTGGCAGCAGACTTGCCGTGAACACATTTCATCATCAGGCAGTGAATCGCGTGCCGCAAGGCTTTGCTGTTACAGCCCAGGCCCCCGATGGCGTGATAGAGGGTATAGAGGCTGTGGATGGCCGCAGTGTGATGGGTGTGCAGTGGCATCCCGAAAGTTTCATTATGAACGGAAACCGCTGTATGATGCCTCTGTTTAAATGGCTAATCGATGAGGCGGCACTCTATCGAGCAACAGCGCAGCTCCACAACCGAATTATCACACTTGATTCTCATTGCGACACACCAATGCTCTCTGCCACCGACTACACCCTTGGCAAACGCAGCAGTGTGGCGCTTGTGGACCTTCACAAAATGGAAGAGGGCCTGCTCGATGCAACCACAATGGTGGCCTATCTGCCGCAAGGCCCCTGTGATGATGCCTCTTTAAGCGCGGCAACAACCGAGGCCGACAGGCTTCTTGCCTGGGTTGCCGCCAATGTGGAGCAGAACGCCCGACACGTGGCACTATGCAGTTCACCCGGCGAGCTTGTAGAGCTCAAGCGCAAAGGCAAGCGTGCCATTATGCGTGGCATAGAGAATGGATACGCTATTGGCCACGATATATCCAACATTGAGCGCTGGCGCAAAGAGGGAGTCATCTATATAACCCTTTGCCACAACGGCGATAACCATATATGCGACTCGGCGCGTGGCAATGCCACACACGGTGGTCTCAGCCCCTTTGGCGTTGAGGTGGTGCGCGAAATGAATCGCACAGGTATGGTCATAGACCTATCGCACGCAGCAGAAAGCACCTTCTGGCAGGTGCTCGAGCAGAGCACGCAGCCGGTCGTCTGCTCCCACTCATCGTGTCGCGCATTGTGCAATCACCAACGCAACCTCACCGATGAGCAGATGACAGCACTTGCGGCAAAGGGCGGAGTGGTGCAGGTAACAATGTACAGCGGCTTTTTGCGCAGCGAAGGAGAGGCAACACTCGATGATTTTATTGCTCATCTTGAGCACGCCATTGCTATTGCGGGCATTGAACACGTTGGCATAGGTACCGATTTTGATGGAGACGGCTCTGTGGTTGGCTGTTCAAGCGCATCGCAACTGCCCAACATAACACGTGAGCTTCTGCGCCGCGGCTACAGCGAGAGTGATATTGAGAAAATATGGGGCGGCAACTGGTTGCGCGTGGTGCAGCAGGTGCAGAATGTTGTATTGGAGTAGCACGCATCTCTTCCTGCACCTTGTGGCTAAATACTGAAAATTCAAGAGGCGAAAACTTTGTTATTTTTATATCTCCTCCCCAAACATTTGCAGGCGAGCCCCGAAATTTGCGAAACGCTATAAAAGCAGAAAGCCTTGACAATCAAACGATTGTCAAGGCTTTCTGTCTGTCGGGATAAGTGGATTCGAACCAGCGACCACACGCCTGATGTACCGAGTTATTAGGCTGAGATATTTGATTCCCAACAAATTATTTGTATTCTTTTTGTTGCGGTTTAATTCTTGGTTATTGTTTTGCAATCCTGTTCATTCGTTCCTTCACCAGTAATTTATAGTTAGACTTAAGCTCCGACGAAAGAAAAGAGTCATCGATGAGTGCGAACCATTTATCGGTACACATAAAGAACTTGTCGATTATTTTCTCAGCTATTCTTGTTTGTATTCCTGATTTCCCCATAGCTTCGATAAATGAAACCCGATTAAAGCCGGCTATTCTTTTTCCATCTTCTTCTCCATTGCCAATAAGTGGCATTGCGAGTTCATCATTGTCGTTGATACCTGTGAGTAAGACTGCCAACAAATCGTATGCAGGCGACAATTGATAACCAGTTCCATCTTTATCCAATAAAGAGAAGTTCTTGCAGTGCATATCAGAGTTGCCGGTAATCCAAGAAAATATCACCATCTCCCAAAAACGCTGGACATCGAGCATTGAAGCAACGGAATAACGCTTTATAGTTTCGGCAAGTTGAATATATGTACCACGATATTTATGTTCGGTCAATCGGTTGGTAAGCTGACACATATCGAGCATTGAATATTTCTCACCCTTTGTTCCTCTATCCATTCTACGCGTTATATACGCAAGTTCTCCGTCTTGCATAGTTATCAGGCCGTGAGGTGCTGTGGCAATTCCGGCAACCTCGGCAAGTTTCATTGTCAAGTCCTCAAGTTCGGGCATAAAATGATATTTGGAACTTTGAGGCTTCAATATGAAATTTCCCCACAACCCGACTATCGTTAATTTTGCAGGCTCATTCTTGCCACCTCTATTTATATCCAATGAAAGTTTTGGCTGAACACCGGTTATAGATGTATTGCTTTGCAAAATATGCAGTGCAAGTTCTTCTATATTATCACGTGTATATGGCAAGATTGGGAGTTTTGTCGTTCCAAACAACTTCTTTGCACATTTGGAGTGATAATGTCCTTCACTCTCATTGTCCATTGCCTTGTAGCAATAAAGGCATTTTTTTACAGAACTATCATTCATACTCCTGAATACTTATGTTACCTATACAATCTTTACAACACAACAGTAACAGTTTCATTCTGTCGCGAGGATTTATCTTCCAGTTCTTGTCTACTATATCAAGCATCCACCCCTCGGGTATAAGCCCGTCGAAAACAGGAAACATAAATTCCTTTACAAACACCTCTTCTTGCAATGGCATAGTAGGGCTCAAAGGGGACGCTCCTTCTAAAGCCAGGTATTCTGGTGTGTATGAGAAATGGTAGCCCTCATAGTCTTCGGTAAGCACACCACAAAAGAGTCCATTGATATAAACCTTTGCCTTTCTCATAATATTTAAATTTTAGCAGGTTTCAATGTTTCTCCAAAAAGTCCTAATACCTGATTGACTTTGTCCAATTGCACTGTGAGTTTTCCTTTTTCAAGTTCGCGCACAAAGCGTATTCCCACACCACTTCTCTCTGCAAGTTCCACCTGGGTAAGATTATGCAGTTTCCTTTTTGTTCGAATGTACTCTCCTAAATCCATATCTAAAACACCCCTTACGGGTATAATTGTATTTATTTTATTCAAAAATAAACCCTAACGGGTACAAATATAATGATTTTATTTTAAAATACACCCTAACGGGATGTTTTTTCAATAGTTCTATTTCTTCGGCCTCAAATCCCCTGACCGCCTTATAAATAGAAAGAGCTATAGTCCGGCCTTTAGAGAGGGATATAACAACTAATATAAACAAAAAATAATATACCTGGTAAAATGTAGAAAGGGCGAAGAGCGTCTGTGTCTTATTGGAAGAATAGAAGATGTGCGAGTAATCTATGAGTCAAGCACCTTAGACGAAAACATTGAACTTTTTCGCGTCAACCAGCACGTCAACCGCCCGAATTAGCGAATTTGCATAAAAACAAAAAACCTTGACAACCATTTGATTATCAAGGTTTTAACTAAGTCGGGATGACTGGATTCGAACCAGCGACCACACGCCCCCCAGACGCGTACTCTAACCGGACTGAGCTACATCCCGTTCTGTTTTGCGGTGCAAAGATACGAACATTTTGTGAATAAACAAGGTTGTTGTGAAATATTTTTTCATTTTTTGAAAATATTTCCTCCAAAGTGCATCTCCCGTCTGTTTTTTATAGCGAATTTGTCTTTGACGGCTGTGCTCTATTTTGTGGTGCTTGCATTTGGTTTTGTCGGTTGTCGGCAAGGCGGCTATGCGACTTCAATCTATCTTCTCTCTCGCGCGTTTGTTATAAAATATATGTTAATTAGGTGATTTTACACTATATTTAGTTATTTTTGTAGCGTGGGGCTTTGTGGGCCTTGTACTTTAAAAATATCAGCTATGAAAAGATTTTTGCTTTCGTTGGTTTTTGTGATGCAATCTTTTGCCGTGCTCCTGGCCCAGGATTGGTCGGTAACATTGGGTGTCAATGACGGGCTTCCGGGTGAACCCGAGGCTTATATGGGAACCTCATATTACAAATACACCTCGGAAAAGTTTACCCCCGAAGTGCCGGTGGAGAAACTAAGGATAACCGTTGTGGGGTCGCTCACAAACGAGGCTCCCAATGGAAATAATGTGGTATTTGCATTGTCGGGGTTGGCCATCTACGACGGCGAGGGTATGAAGGTTGGCTATTCGGTAAAATCCAATGCCGACCACAACTCTTTGTCATATACTTTGGATGGCGGTGGCCTGGCTGCATTGAACGACAATAATGTAAAGACCTATTTTCACTCATTGTGGACATCTCCCGGTGTGGCAGATTATCACTATGTTGAACTCACTCTTGAAAGAAGCATAGAGACCTTCTGTGTTGAGTGGACGACACGTCTTGGTGAAGATAAGAATGCCCCAACGGTTGTTGGCCTTACATTGGGTACTGACTATCAGGCCAACACTTTGACGTTGGGTGAGCAGGTGTCATCCGAGGCAGAGCTCGCCGATGCCGATAAACTTTTTGTTCTCAAGGGAAATAATGAATATACCGACTTTATAACATCGGGCGGTCAAAAATATACCGGAAGTGGTCCCATTTATATGCGTTATGCCGAGGAGGGAGACATTCTCCCCTCTGTGGAGCACGTGATGCAGCTCATACCGGCCGGCAATGGCCGTTACCTTGTGCATTGGCCAATTTCAGGTAAGTTCCTTGCCAATTCTGTTTCGAGTTACAACGGCCTTAACGGTTGGCAGTATAGCACAAGCCTCTTCCTTGATGCCGCTCTGGTGGATATTTCCGCCACAGGAGATGGCCATTTCGAGATGAAGTATCTGGGCGGAGATACCGAGCTCTATATTGGTGCCGAGATGCGCGACGGTGTCAATTCAAAAATGAAGACATTTGACCTTGAGCATAAGCTGGCGCTTGAAGCGGGGGACTACACCAAAGGCTATTCACTGCCTATTGCATTCAACTGGTCGATATATAAGGCCGATGTGGAGGGTGGGGTCCTCGACGGGCTTTGCATAACACTCAAGCAGCTTGCAAGCAATCACCTTCGTCCCACCATTGGCAAGGCAAACAGCTACTACACAAGATATGGCAACCACGAGGGCAACTGTAATGGCCAGGATGAGGCGCTCAATGCTGCCATCCAAACAGTTGAAGGCGAGCTTTTGTCCATAGAGGAGGTTGCAAGGGTTGAGGCGCTCGAGGATCTGCTTTTCGAGGCTCTCTCGCGCTATATGGCTGTGGGTGTGGTAAAATATGAGACCCGTGTTGCCCAGCTTATATCCACATCCACCTTCAGCAGCTACCCCTATCAGCCGGGAACATACCCCGAGACATCGAGAGCGCTGCTCAACAGTCTGAAATCGAGAATAGAGATAGCCAAAGAGAAGGCCGGTGTCTATAGTGCCGAGCAGTATGAGGAGTTCTTTGCCGAGGTAGAACGGGACATAGAACAGTTCCTTGAAACAAAGGTTGCCGATGATGTGGTGCCCGATGGCGGTGAAGTTGAGCCGGAGCCCGAGGATGGCGAGGTTGTGTATGTATACCTTACGAACGGAGATGTTGATGCATACGCACTCAATGCCATTGACGGCAAGCACTATGTTGAGAATGGTAAGCTCCATTTTCCAATAAAGGGCGGCGATGTAATCTACTACAATAAAGAGGAGTATGACAGTTGCTCAGCCGTCAGGCCGCAGCTGCCAACGATGACATCGTTCAAGTTCAATAACAAGTATAACCCCAATCTTAATGTGGATGCAGTGGCAGCCGAGGTTACTCCTGATATGCACTTCAGCCTCAATTCTATTGGCAAGTGGCTCACTGCAAGCTTCCAACTGAGCGATGACAAGGCAGTTGCCTATGTAGACACCGTTCTGCAGCAGAGCAAGGTTACACGTCAAAGTTTTGCCCGGCCGGTAGCCTACCGGGTTACCTATCCCGGATACAATATCCTGGAGCGTGTAAAGGTGCAGGAGAGCAGTGAACCATCCGACGATAGCGAGGTTGTGGAGGTGTCTTTGAGTGCCGCGATGCTCTATACCAACAAGCCCTCTTCATCATCGAACGAGGGGCTCGGCAACCTTCTTGACGGAAATCCCGGCACCTATTTCCACTCTACCTGGGGCTCCGACAATAACGCAACTCTTAATGTGAACACCTACATTGAGATTACATTACCCGAGTCGCTTGAGAACATACGTCTCTACTATAAGTGCCGTCCGGATGCAACAGGCTACAATCCGCTTGTATGGGAAATATATGCAAGCAATGACGGCTACAACTGGACACTTGCGCGCACACTCAATTATCTCTCCGACAATATGCCCACAGGCGGTGTCGGTCAGGAGTACACCTCCCCCACAATAGAACTTGGCGGCAGCTATTCAAAGTTGAGGATTGTGCAGACAAGTGGAGAGTATCAAAAGAACCATCTTGTTCTCTCGGAGTTGCGTCTCTATAAGGTGCTTCCTGCAACAGGTGGCTCTGCCGCAGATGCGCAATACGAAAACCGTCGTCGTCCCTTTGGTAACACTTATAACGTGGAAATTGAGTGGCTTGCCGACAATGCAGTCTCGGTGCCACGCATCGATATCGACATAGATGGGTGGCAGATGGTATCAAGCAAGAACTACTATCTGGATGCCAATTTCCGCATAACCGGCTATGGCCTTTATGAGGATTTTGAGGACTCGGTTCAGATAAAAGGACGTGGTAACTCCTCCTGGAGCAGCGACCCTTATGCAAAGAACCCCTATCGCCTAAAGTTTGCCGAAAAGGTGAAGCCCTTTGGGCTTACAAAGGGCAAAAGCTGGGTGTTGCTTGCCAATAAACAAAGCGGCTCGCTTATGGCTAATGCAATTGCAATGAAAATAGGCCAGCTTGCAGGGGCCCAGTATACCAACCACATCATACCGGTGGAGCTCTACATAAACGGCAGCTACAGAGGCAGCTATATGTTCACCGAGAAGGTGGGACTTGCCAACAACAGTGTTGATATTGATGAGGCTGTTGGTTATTTGGTTGAGCTTGATACATATACCAGTGAGGATGAGCCCATATACTCCTGTGGTGCCTACTCCTTGCCGGTGAAGGTCTCCGAGCCCGATTTGGATGAGCTTTCTGCAGACAGTGCAAAGACACGTTTGGCAAATATAAGACGCGACATAGTAGCTCTTTCAACAGCTATCTACGACGGCGACAGGCTTGAGAGCGTGCTCGATGTGGATGCCGCAGCGCGTTTCTTCCTCGCCAACGACCTTGTGCTTAACCAAGAGATAAATCACCCCAAGAGCACATTCCTCTTCAAGGACGAGAGCGCTCCCAATAGCAAAATAAAGTTAGGCCCTCTGTGGGATTTTGACTGGGGATTTGGTTACGAAGATAGCAAGGCCTATTGCTATACGGGTACAACGGCAAGCCTGATAAGCTACACTATGAATACCTACCGCTTTTGGGAGGATATGATAAATATTCCAATTTTCCAGAAGTATTACTACAAGGTGTGGAAAGAGTTTTTCGATAGCGGGGCTATGCAGGAGCTTGCCGAGTACATTGACAGTTATTATAAATTTGCAAGAAAATCCTTCCTTAACAATGCCAACAAGTGGGGCTTCTCGCACGGCTTTGAGGAGAGCGATGCGGTGCGTGCAAAGCAGTGGCTCGAGCTGCGCGGAAAATATCTCTATAGCCACCTCACACAATACAATGTCGATGAGTTGCTGCATCCGCTGGCTGGCGATGTAAATTGCAATGATGTTGTTACCGTGCACGATGTTGTGCTCATTGCCGACTATGCGAATGGCAAGAGCCACAAATCATTCAATGTTTCCAAGGGCGATGTTGATGGCAACGGCAGGGTAAACCTCTCCGATGCTGCAGCGGCAGCCGGTCTCCTTCTCACCGCTGAGGTACCCTCGGCAATGTATCGGTATGGCACCACACCGGCGCTTGGCAACCTCTATGCCGATGCCGTTTCCTTTGTGCTTGGCGGCTCAGGCTCTGTGGCGATAAATTTATCGGGCTACAACAGCGAGTGTTACAGTGCATTGCAGTTCGATATTAAGGTGCCAGATGGGCTCTTCATTGATGATGTTGTTGCAGGTGGTGCCCTCTCATCGCACAATCTGCAGTATGCGCAGCTTGATATGAACACCTATCGTGTGATAGCATATTCCAACAACAACTCTCTCTTTAATGCAGCAAACGAGCAACTTGTTGAACTTGAAATGAGTGCATTGAGCATTGTTCCCGAGGATGAGCGAGTGCTTAATGTGGTAAATGCTTATGTGGTTGATGGGGGCAGCAAAGAACTGCGCCTCGATGATATTGGCGTTGCTTTCGATATGACAACCGGTGTTGATGGCACCATTGCAACAGCAATGGTTGAGGGTGGTGAGTTCATTACTGTAACGGCACTCGAGGCCCAGAGCATTGCTGTTTACAGTGTAGATGGCCGCCTTGTGCGCAAGGTTGATGTTGCAGAGGGAACAACCCGCATAGCTCTGCCGGCCGGCCTTTACATTGTGAACGGGGAAAAGGTGCTTGTCTATTGATGTAAACGAAGAATGAAGATATGGAAAAGTATGCAGCCTCTTCTTTGAGATACAGCGCAGCTCCCGATGTTTATCGCCGTTGCGGCAACAGCGGTGTGCTGCTGCCCAAGATGAGTCTCGGTTTTTGGCAGAACTTCGGAGCCGACGCCTCCTATGACAACTGCCGTGCTATAGCGCGTCTGGCGTTTGATAACGGAGTTACACATTTCGACCTTGCCAACAACTATGGCCCGCCACCGGGCTTTGCCGAGGAGATGGTGGGGCGTATGCTGAAAGATGATTTTTCTTCGCACCGCGATGAACTGTTCATTGCAACGAAAGCGGGCTATGATATGTGGCAGGGCCCCTATGGCAGCTGGGGGTCGCGCAAGCATCTTATGGCAAGCCTCAACCAAAGCCTGCGTCGTCTGGGGCTTGAATATGTAGACCTCTTCTACATTCATCGCTACGACCCCGTTACCCCTCTCGATGAGACACTGCAGGCGCTTGTGGATATTGTGCGCTCGGGCAAGGCCCTCTACATTGGCATCTCGCGTTGGCCGCTCGATGCACTAAAATATGCCAACACTTTTTTGCGTGAGCGTGGAGTGCCGCCGCTCATCTTTCAGGGGCGTTTGAACCTGCTCGACAGAGCCGTGTTGGAAGAGGGCATCCCGGCCTATTGTGCCGCCGAAGGGTTGGGTTTCATCTCCTTCTCGCCAATGGCGCAGGGGTTGCTGACCTCGCGCTATTTGAACGGCGTTCCCAATGACTCCCGTATGTCGCGCCACGGCTCGCTCACTGCCGATAAACTCACTTCCGGGCTTCTTGAATATCTCAACAGGCTCAATGATGTTGCTCTTGAACGTGGTGAGTCTCTTGCTTCGATGTCGCTTGCGTGGGTGCTTGCGCAGAAGGGAGTAACATCGGTGCTTGTGGGCGCACGCACACCCGAGCAGTTGTTGCAATCCTTGCAGTGCCTCCATTCACCATTGCAGGGTCTCGATGAAGTGCCGTTGTTCCCCCATAAAGTGTTCTGATGTGATAACGGCTGCTGCCCAAAAAGAATACCGGGAAGCAGCATTGTGAATAACAAAAACAGGAGGCTGGGTCAAAAGTAATTTTGGCTCAGCCTCTTGTTTGGAGTAATTTTTCCGTTTTTATCTTCAGATTCGAAGAAATATCATTTTTGTACGCATAAATCCTTTATGCAGCCCGACAACATTCTAAATATGCTCCAAT
>JAZONR010000055.1:0-32008 GCA_045654645.1 Bacteroidaceae bacterium | reverse complement strand
CCAGCACATTGGGATAAACAGATTACCAAAAGCCTGATTGCAAATTCATTTGCAAGCGGTTTTGTTTAATCTGTTTATCTGTTCCATTGCATACCTTTATTCTTAATCTTTTGTTCTTTTGTTCTTATGTCTAAAATTTATTTTTAGCGTACTACGCGCTTTACACCGTTGATGATGTAGATGCCGGGAGCGCTGATTGTCTCAACCTTGCGGCCTGTGAGGTCGTAGATAGTCTTAACAACGTTCTCTACCTCTACATTCTCAACACCTGTTGTACCACCAAAGTCGAAACGGAGGCTTGCGCTCATTGCTGCACCTGCAGGAACTACGCTTGCAGGCAAGTAGGCCTTATTAGCGTTGTTCAACCACTGACCGTCAGTCATCAGAGCTTTGTAGAGACCAATCACGCCATCAACCTTACCAAGAACATAAGCCTCCTCGCTAATATAAGTGTTAGTCATTGTACCCTGGAGCAAGTTACCTGTAACTTCTGCAACCTCACCATTATAATAAGTAGCTTCAATGCTACCACCCTTAAGAATTACACCAGTGTTTGCAGGAACTGCATTGTAAATCTGAGTCAATGTCACATAACCAGCATTTGCAGCTGTTACAATGTATGCCTCAACTCCCTCTGGAATAGCAACAGGGAAAGTTGCATAGAATGAAGACCAAGTCTCAGTAGCAGGCTCTTCCTCCTCCTCAACCCAAGTAATCTCAATTGAGTTCAAATACATAGCACCACTTCCTGAACGCAAGCCGATGTACTCATAATCGCCTTCGATTACAAACTCTGTTGTTCCGCAAGCAATTTTTGCCAACCTATCACCATCTGTTGATGCGTTGTACAACTCTGTTGGGTCAGTATATGCGGTGTTCTTGCCATAAACCCAAAGTTCTCTTGCTGCATCAGTATTAGAATTCCAATCAATAGAAATCTTCTTGACCTTACCACCAGATTGTGTTGTTACAATACCGGAATTACTGTTTTTTGAACGCAACTGAATAGCATTGTTATCACCGGCTGACTGACCTGCATAAACCGCTGAAGAATTAGAAGTCTTGCCACTCCAAGATGAGTATGTTGTGCCTTCTGCTCCAGTCAATGCAAGATTAAGAACATCGACAACACCACCCTCTATAACAACGGTTTTTGTAAATTTAGCCTCTGCAACCTCGCTATTATTCCAACCGTCCTTAACCGCAATAGCCTTTACTGTTGTTGTTTCTGTGATTTCAATCTCACCCTCATAGAGTTCGCCATTCTCAGTAGAAGGATCTGTGCCATCCAAAGTATAATAGATCTCAGCATCCTGTGTCTCTGTTGCTATTGACACAAAAACGCTCTCGCCCTCATTGAATGTTGTAGTTTCAGCAGAAATCACAGGAGCTGCGACAGTCTCAACTACTGGAGTTTCACCGCCTTCGCCAGCAACCTCATAAACAATGGTTATGCTTGCAATATAACCACGCTTTGTCATATCAACTTTTATCTGGTTAATTTCAGAATTTACAGCAAATGTATAATCAGTCGCAGTTGATGAAGACAAAGACTGTGCTGTAGCACCATTTACAGCAACCTGTCCTGCATCAGAACCATACTTGACTGCGCTAACTGTTATAGTCTTAACATTGTAAGTACCACCTAAATTAAGAGTAAAACTACCGTTCTTTGAACCTGAGCTCATCTTAAGACCACTTTTTCCTGTATAGCAATTATTTGTTGCTGTACAAGAGAGTGTAAAGCCACCGTCGTTAGTTACTTGATTAGATACAAAATTGGCAGCAGTGGCTGCAGAAGAACTATCAGAACCACTTGTTTTAAAGGTGATTGTTCCGTTCACCTCTTCCGCCTGAACGCTGAGCACTGTCAGCATCACAGCAAAAATTGAAAGTAAAAATTTTTTCATAATAAAATAGATTTATAATTTGTTTATATTCAATCAAATACAAAGCTTTTCCCACTCATTGAAGCACCACACAGAAGGGGGCTGCAGAAAAAATCGCTGCAAAGGTACTACTTTAATGTTTATTAACCAAACTTTTACGCACAAATGTAACCCTTTGGAATTTAAGCAAAACGCCTAAAGACCAAGGGCTAAAACGATGTATTGACCAACGAACAGTGCTGTTTGCAAAAGCCGGGGTTCAACGAAACAAAAAACAGTGTTGCGGGCGATGCGACAAGGGGCTCTAAAACGCCTGTTGAAATTATCCCCACCACGGTAGATATGACAAATGCGCGGGATTAAAAGTAGTGAGCCTACATCTATATCACTGCCCCCAAAAGGGCACAACACCCAATGCCGACACATTGCTATCTTTAACAAAAACACCCCGATAACCTGCGAAAGTTGATAAAAAAATGCAACTTTCGCAGGTTATCGCCACTTCTTTTGGGGTTTACAAGTCAGGAACGAAAAAGATCGTCCATCTCTATTTTTGCTATAATATGGTCGCTGTACATTCCCTCTTTCATACCAAATGTGGTTATCATTGTTGGGATTATACTGCTACGAGTTTCTGTAACCTCCTTAAATGCCTTGATTCGATTCTGTATTTTAAGAAACTCATCTTTATCCAAACTATACAGGTCCTCGCTATACTTTACCTCACATATATTGATGGTGTTATCTGCTCTGTCAATAACAATGTCTATTTGTGCTCCATCTTCAGTTTTCTTGCTTTTCCAGGTATAGAACTCGGTAGAGACACTGGCAATGCCCAGTGATTCTTTTATCTGTTGCATATGTGCTTTGCAAATCCTTTCAAATGCAAGTCCGTACCAAGCATTTACCCCGGGGGTGTTTACATTGCGTGTCCAATAATGCTCCTCTACAATACTCTTTGAAGCGAAAGAGTTGTAGAAGATTGTATAGAAGTCAATGAGTTGGTAAATGCCGGAGTTTGATTTTATCTTTTTATCCCTGACGTTGTACTTGCGCAAAAAGTCGCAATAGACCAAGTCTGTGAGCATATCTCCCAGCTTGCCATTATTACTTGTCTTTAGTGCTGTGCCAATCTCTTCACGCGTCAGTCCTTTGGGGTGCTTTGCAAGTAAAGAGATTATTTCAATATATGGCTGAGGATTCTTGAACAGTGAGGAGAACAACCTGCGGTACTCTTTTTTCAGTTCAGCATTCTCGCTAAAGAACAGTCTGTCCAATCCTGTAGCAGGGCTGTCCTTGCGATCGAACAGGCTCATATAGTAGGGGACACCACCAATTGCCATATATGTTTGAATGATGCTTAAACGGTTCCACACAAAACCATTCTTCTCGAAAAACTCCTCTGCTTCGCTCAAAGTGAAAGGATGTAGATGCATCTCGTGGGTTATGCGGTCGTGAAGTCCACCGTGATTGTCGATAATATTCCTTACCATCCAGGATGTTGCAGAACCACATACAATCAACATTATCTCGGACTGCCAGTTTGCCCAGTTGTTCCAGAAATGACCGAGGGCATTAACAAAACCGGCCTTATGAGTGTCGAGACAAGGAAGTTCATCGATAAAAACCACACAACGTTTGCCTTCTTCTATTTTCGATTCCAACAACTGTCTTAAAGCAAAGAATGCATCAATCCAATTTTGATTTTTGGGGCCTTTGTATCCATACGTTTTAAGGGCTGTATGAAAGGCGGTCATCTGCTCTGCTTTACTACCCTCCATAACACCGGTCATATCAAACGCAAAGCGGTTTTTGAAATACTGACGTATAAGAAATGTCTTTCCAACACGCCTTCTTCCATATACAGCAATAAATTCCGCTTTGCCCGACTTATAATATTGTTCTATCTGAGCTATTTCATTTTTTCTTCCAACTATAACCTGTCCCATAGTTTTCGACTTTTTGTCCACTGCAAAAATATTACTTATTTTCAAAAAACACCCCGATAACCTGCGAAAGTTGATAAAAAAATGCAACTTTCGCAGGTTATCGCCACTTTTTTGGGGGTTTGCAAGAGCGGAACGGCAACAATGCCACCCCTCGCAAACACTCCTATCAACCACTGTAGTTGCCTTTTGCAATGCCGGTGCTCCCGCAGCTTTTTTCAGATAATCATCCAATTATTTTGCAGGGTTGATGATTATGCCTAACTTTAGAAATGTTTTGAGCAACGACACTATCCACTGTAAAAAGCATATAACAGAGCACAAATATTTTAAAGAGAGATAAAATGGCAACAGTAAAGATTTCAACCACACTGGGCGACATAACAGTGCGCCTTTATGATGAGACACCCATCCACCGCGATAATTTCCTGAAGCTTGCAGCCGAAGGTTATTTCAATGGCACATTGTTCCACCGCGTGATAAAGGATTTTATGATTCAGGGAGGAGACCCCGACAGCAAGGGAGCACCCGCCGGCAAGAGCCTGGGTAGCGGCGGCCCCAGCTACACACTGCCGGCAGAGATAGACCCGCAGAAGCTTTTCCACAAACGCGGTGCGCTTAGCGCTGCGCGTTTAGGCGATGAGGTAAACCCCAAGAAAGAGAGCAGCGGCAGCCAGTTCTACATTGTGTGGGGAAAGGTATACAAGGCTGCAGAGCTAAAGCAGCTTGAGCATCAGCTGAAGATGCAGCAGGAGCAGAACATCTTCAATGCGCTTGCTATGGAGCACCGCGAGGAGATTATGAATATGCGTCGCAACCGCGACCGCGATGGTCTTATGGCGCTGCAAGAGAAACTGGGCAAGCAGGCTATGGAAAAGAGCAAGGAGCTGGGCGCACCAACCTTCACACCCGAACAGGTTGAGGCATATACCACCTTGGGGGGGTACACCATTCCTTGATGGTGGTTATACCGTCTTTGGCGAGGTGATAGAAGGACTTGATATCGTTGAAAGAATACAGAGCACAGAGACACAGCCCAACGACCGCCCCAAGAGCGACATTGCAATGGAGGTAACCGTTGTAGAGGAGTAAAAACAGCTGTGAAGCAACAAAGGAGATAATGCAGCGGCCGACGCCCTGCACCACTGCCATAAAACAAATCATCCACCCTCGGCCGAGGGTGGATGATTTGTTTTCATACTGCGATTACTCTTTCACATCATCGAGGTAGTAGAGGTCGCCCGAAAGGATTTGTTCCACTCGCATAATGAGTTCATCAATATCCATATCAAGCGTTACGGCACGGCCCTCGGGTTCTATAAGAATGATTTTGGGAGCCTTTTCCACTCCAAAATACTTTGCAGCTGTTGAAGCCGCTCCGGCACCGTCGCAAGCATTTACCCAACCTTCGCGATTGATATTCTTGCCTGCAACACTCTCTTTCCAAATATCAATGCTGTTCTCAAGCGCAAAGCTCACTATAACAAACTCACTGTCGCTCTTGAGAATATCGTAAAGGCTCTGCAACTCGGCAAGCATAGAGTCGGACTTGCTGCAGCCATTAGCCCAGAAATTCAGAACAACATATCTGCCACGGTAGTCCTTAAGATTTTTCATCGTGCCATCGAGCAAGGGAAGCGCAATATCGGGCACCTCGTTGCCAACCTTCAAATTGTTTGCAAGCACCTTGTTGCGAAGCGAAAGATAATAGGGGTGGCTGTGCAGCGATGATGATACTGCTTTTGTCATTTGGTCGGCATAGGCCTCGCTGAGCTGTGAAAGGAGTGTGCGCTCCACCTCAAGCGGCATCACAGGAGAGGCATTGTTTTCAATGAGAAATCTTATGGCCTGCGCCCTTGTGAGGATATTCTCCTTTGCCTCAATCCTTTTAATCTCGGCAGCAGTTGCATTAGCCGGTGTGTTGGCCTTTATGCGCTCCTCGCCGTTGGTGTATATAGCTTTATAGGCTGCATAGGTGCCATTTGTGGGTGTGCCGGTAACACGGCTTTGCTCAACAGCAGAGACAGCTGAAGTGCTCACCGTTACCACGCCCGGCTCAACAAAGAGCTCCACACTCCCCTCGCCCAAGCCTGTTATGTTATAGAGCATCACCGGCTCATCCTTGGCAAGTTTCACCTTGAAACTGTACTTTCCCCTCTTTACTTTAGCCGTTGCAACATTAACCTCGTTACCGAAAGAATCGGTGCGGGTGAGCGCAACATTTTTCACGCCACCACCGGCAACACTGCCGTTAATTGTGCAAATGTCCTGTGCACCGGCCCCAAGAGAAACAACAGCGCATATTGCTGCAAGTAATATTTTCTTGAACATAGTTATATATCTTTTATCAGTTTAAACCATCAACAACACCCTTGAGTTTCTTTACCATCTCCTCGCCACGCAACTCAAACTGCACCACATTGCCATCGGGGTCAATGAGCACAGTAAAGGGAATTCCCTTCACATTGAAGAGCTTCACAACCTCGCTGTTCCACCCTTTGAGGGTTGAGATGTGCACCCAATTCTTGTGTGTGAGCTGATTTTCGGCTATGCAATCTACCCAATCGTCATAGTCATCATCGGCCGAATAGCTTAGCACCACCAGCCTGTCGCTATTGTTTGAATAGGCAAGCGCCTCCTTTAGGTGCGGAATCTCGCGGCGGCAGGGAGCACACCAACTTGCCCAGATGTCAATGAACACATATTTGCCTTTAAAGTCGGATAGGGAAACACTCTTGCCCTCGGGTGTGAGGCCGCTTATATCGGGGGCCTGAGCACCCACCTTCAGGTTGGCCGAGCGTATCTCATTAACAAGTTCCTTGTACATTGCCATTTCGTGCAACTCCTGCGGCACAGCATCCACAAACTGCTGAATAACATCGGTGGTGAATGTTGGCACCATTGCATACTTTATGATGTAGAGAGCCACAGGCGACTCTATGTTGCGGTATAGAAATTCCACAAAAGCCGCCTTGAAATGCAGATTGTTGGCATAGAAGGTGGGTGAGGTATACTGCATCTCTGCAGCCGGG
This sequence comes from Bacteroidaceae bacterium, assembly GCA_045654645.1. GTDB lineage: Bacteria > Bacteroidota > Bacteroidia > Bacteroidales > Bacteroidaceae > HGM04593. The sequence goes on along the minus strand of JAZONR010000055.1, from coordinate 25,141 downwards.
TCGCCCTTCGCAGCTTCCGGAATAGCATCCTGCGTTGCCTTCATACGCTCTTTGCTCTCCTGGATGCACTGCTTGTTGAGATTGTGGTAGGCCTGATAGACATCGTTGCAGGGCGTGCCGCCAATGGTGGCACCAACAGGATATGCAGCATCGAACGGGCCCACATTTATCACACCCTCCTCAAGGAAGAGCTGAATGGTTCCATTGTCAAAGCCTACTATCTCATAGAGGCCAAAAGTTTCGGGCACTGTTCCCTCAAAGGTAAAACGGTTATCCTGCACCAAAGCCTTGGCAAGAACCTTTTTCTCGCCATTTACATTCTGTTCGAGCCTTACCTCCTCAACAAAGCCTTCGCTGTAGCAGAGAGCGGTGCTGCTCATTTCACCCTTAATAATAAATTTCTTCTCTTGTGCACCGGCAACAGCCGCCACGGCCAGCAGTGCTATCAGAAACAGTTTTCTCATAGTAAATATCTCCTTTTTACTTTAATTTATCTTGCAGAAAAGCCCTTAGTTTCTCATCGCGCAGACCTGTTGCTATAATGCAGTTATTCTCATCGAGCAGAAAGAGAGCCGGAACACCCTTTACATTATAGAGACGTGCAACCTCGCAGTCCCAGCCTTTGAGCGACGAAACATTAACCCATCCAAGGCCATCCTTCTCCACAGCCAAAGCCCAATCTTCCTGCTCCTCATCGAGCGAAACGCCAATAATCTCGAGCCCTTTGCTGTGATACTCTTCATAAATCTTTTTCAGTTCGGGATTGTTCAAACGGCAAGGGCCGCACCAACTTGCCCAGAAATCGATGATTTTTATTTTTCCCTTAACACTGCTCATAGTAACGGGCACACCATTGATATCGGGCAATGTAAAATCGGGAGCCTTGGCACCGCCTTCAGTCTTGGAAAGACGCTTGATGCGCTCCTCAATGAAACGTCCATATTGTGTAGCTTTGGCACCTTCACCCATTGAGTCATACATAGCCTGCGTCTCCCTCAATGACATCTCACGCATCATAATGTTTGAGTAGATGGTGTAGGACATAATAATGTTGTCATTGGCTTTCAGGAAGCTCTGCGTGGTGAGTGCAAGGCTTTCCCTTTCGCGTTGCAAGGTGTCATTGACAAGGCTTGCGCTGCGGAACTTGCGCGCGGCACGCAGCTCATCATAGCGCTGCTGCAGTGCGGCAACCCCGGTGCGCAGCGAGTCGATAACCTTAATATGCGAGGTGTACTCCTCGTTGAGCTTTCCACCCTTGATGTAGAAGTTATCCCCTTGGCTCAAACAGGCTTTATAGGTAACACCCGGCTCAACAAAAAGGGTAAAGCCACCCGAAAAGCCACCCACCACAAGCTGTGTTACCAACGGCTCATCAACCTTAGCCTTTAACTCAAAGCGGCTGTTCTTGAAGTCGCAGAAACCAAGTGTATCAACCGTCTCCTCGGACAAACGCGTAAGCAGATAGAGACGGCCTTTCTTTATGCCATCGACGGTACCTTTTATCGTTACGCCTCCTGTCTGTGCAACAGAAGCCATAGCGCTGCACACTATAAGCAACGCAAGAATTGCACTTTTTTTCATATTCTGTGTCATTTTCATTTCATTTTATAGATATAATCGTTCACAAACTGTATGTCCTTTATCTTGCCCCAAGCGTTTCCGTTATTATCCTTGTCATAGAAGAGAGCCGGATAGGAAGCATCAATATCGGCGGAGTTGGTGAATTTTATCTCACCTATTGCACCGTTGGTGCCGTTGAACATCACAATGTTGAGGTAGAGGCCCAGGTCATCGCTGAAAGATGAGCTATCCTCTGTGCGGAACTTTATCATTGTTACATCATAGCCCTGTGGTGCCTCATAAACAATCGTTTTGTTGCCGTTTGAGACATTGTAACGATAGACAATGCCGTCTTGAGCAAAGAAGAGGTTTGTTGTTGTGAACCACGAATTATAGGTTATCGTTGATGCATCTGTGGGTGTGAGACCGGTGAGTTTTTTCTCGCCAACAATATTGTAGGCCGACTGAATCTCCTCCTCAACACCATCGGCACGCTGTTTCCGCGCCTTGCTGCCGTCGTTTATCTCCATCTTCAGAAGTTCATAGCGATAGAAGTCGCCTGTGGCCTCATCCTTGAAGATGAAATAGGCATTCTGCTGAGAGTAGTTGTCGCGATAGTTTATGTAGCCCATCACAGCCGTCATTCCAACGGGAGATTTCTGCAGGGTTTCGAACTTTACACCGGCATCGAGCAGTGGGTTCTTTAATACAAGGTCTTTTTTTATAGATGAAGCCTCATCAAGTGCATAACCCGCACCCTCTTTGGCAGAATAGAGGAAACGGTTATGCTTCGCATCCCAAAAGAGGAAACGGTTGTAGGTGATTGTTGCAGCAGTAATCTTATAATCGGACTGATGAGGAATATCGGGATTATTTTCGCAGCCATAGCCGGGCTTGTAGAGAGCGTGCACGTGGTTGCCCACATATACATCTCCGCTGTCGGTGAGCACAACCTTGTACATTGTAAAGTTAGTGGGGTCGCCGGTCTGCACAGTCCTGCGATAGGCAAAATTATCGGCAAGGGGCTTGAACATCTGTTCTGCCGTATACTTCTCCTTCATTCCGTGGCAGTCATAAGTCATTGTCTGGCCATCGTTGCTGTAGAGGGTCAGAGCATTTGTCTCGCCAATATTGGTGAGAGTCTCGGGAATGTTGAGGTATGTAGTGTAGCCAAAGCCTGTTACGTTTTCATAGTGATTGTTGTCATTGGTTACACTCTTCACATCGGTGTAGATTTTTGTATCTTCACCAATGACCTCAATGTTGCCCACACGACGCGCACCCTCGTTGCCGTGAAGAACAAAAAGGCTGTTCTTGAACAAAGGACGTGTCTTTATCTTGAAAGATGAGTAGTGCGAGAGGTCGGTTGTGGTGTCATAAATCTGCAGGAAAACATCGTAGGTCATCTGAACGCCCACAGGAAGGTCGAACTCCAGGTATCCCTTGGTGTAGATAGTATCGTTTACCCATTTACCATTCTCATCGACAAACGACCTGCGCCAACGGAAGTCAAGCTTGTCGATATCCTTGGCCAATGACTGCTCCACAAAAGCCTCAATGCGTCGTGTCTTGTCATCTTCGTTCATAGCCTGCTGCACCTCAATCATATTGCCGTCGGCTGCAACAACAGCAGAGGGCGAGAAGGTTACGGATTTTATCTCGTTCATTGTACCCAGTGTATAGTCATAGTTACCAAGGTCGCGGTAGCAGCCGGCAAGCAGCAACATCGTAACAGGCAACAACACTCCACCCAATACTCTATAAATCAATCTTTTCATAAATAACACTCCTTAAATGGTTGTTTCAATGCGATGTTCATCACTCAATGGTAACATCGGGAATATCATAACGACGATTCTCGGGGCGGCCGTCGTTATCGGCCTTTATGATTCTGTAGCACTCCTTCAGACGCTCCTCGCCCGACAGACCATTCTTGCCAAGCGGCGAGCTATCCCAGCACCAGGTGCCGCCGGCAGCATCATAGACAAAGGGGAACAAAGAGGCAGCAATGAAGGTGTCGGAACCTTCGACCTTTATCATTGTCTTTAGCATATACTGATACTTCTCGGCACTATACTTGCCAAAATAGCGCTCAACAATTTTCAGTGTGCCAAGAGCATCGGGGTCTTCCCACCAATATGGGATTCTCACCGTGTAATTGCCGTTTGTTCTGATTGGAACCCAGAAGAGAGTCTCCTTATAGTTGGCAATGGGTGTGCCCGACAAGGCGTTGCGATAGTACTCATTGAGCATCCATATCACATCATCCTTGTGGAAGTTCTCTGCCTCGGCCTCCATCTTATCCCCGGCATCTTCTGTGGCAAACAGGGCAGCCACGCTGCTTGTTGTTGCACCGCCCAGCATTGTTGCCACGCGACAGAACTTGCTTGCCCTGAAGGCACCCAGATGCTGCTCATAAAGCCCCCAGAAATAGGGAACTGTATATGCCGGATAGTCTTTTTCCAGAAGAATGGGCAAATCAACCACAATGGGCTCATCCGGCTCTTGAGCAAGCAACGCACTCACTGCACTCACATTAAGCGCAAGTGCGGCATCATAATCGTGCGATGCACTTTTCTCATCATAGAGGGTAGAGATGAAATTGTTGTTGCCTGTGTGGTTTGCAAGGAATTTGTACTTCTCTTTACTCCACCGGCCAAGGAAGGTTTCAATGTGGCTATACCAAAGAGCGGGTTTTTCATAGGACTCTTTGACAAAGAGTCTTATCTCATTCTTGCCTTCGATGCCGGCGCCAATGTCGCCGCTGCCATCAAGATATATGCACACCGCATAGGTAATGTCCTCCACTGCCGGACGCTTCACCTTCACCTCTATCTGCTTTTCATACTCCTTGTTAGAGAATACAACATCCTCTATTGTAACATCGGCGGGTTCATAGCCCTCAATATCTTTTGTTTTAACGGCAAGCGTGCGCGACTGCTCCTGAAGATAGCCAAGCAGCTTCACATCAAGAGTAATTGTTACAGTATCGGGGTTGCCCACAATGTAGTCGCTGAAATTCAGCGTACGCTTAAAGTCGGCTTCAAGATTATAATCGAAGTATGCACCATTGTAATCCTCATCAAAGAGGAAAGGCTCGCTCTCTCCACACGCCGAAACAGCAAAAACCAGCGAAAGCAACCAGGTGATATAATGGGGTCTCTTTTTCATAAAGATAGATGTGTTAAATGTTACTCTTTATCATCCTTTTCTGTCCATCCGAACTCAACCTCGGCATCGGGCAACGGGAAGATGAAATTCTCCTTGGCAAGCACAACATCGGCGCAGTGGGACAATGTGCCCACAATGCCGTGTGCTTTGAGGAACCAGAAATACTGTCCCTCGGCATAGAACTCCTTGCGATACTCCTTGTTGAGGGCGGCAATGCGCTGCTCGGGCGTGTCGCAAGAGACATCTTTATCCTTGGAAATACCACGTTTGTTACGCACCGTGTTCACATAGAAGGCCGAAGCATCGCCCTCGGCAGCCTCGCAGGCGATGAAGTACATCTCGGGCAAGCGAATGAGCGGTATGATGCTGTTGTCGTTCTCAATGTACTTCAGCGACATTGCTTGCTGAAGCTCATTGTTCCTGTGAAACGCCGTGCCTTTGGCACGCATATCCTCACTCTCGGCACCCACTGTCTCAAAGATTGAGTTGAGAGTGGATGTGCTGATGTAGTATTTTGTGTTCATCTTGTCGCCAATAGCAAAATACTGCGAGAGATTATCCTTGAGCTCGTGCATATTCAAGCCAAAGAGCACCTCCTTTGAGAGTATAGGGTCATTGTCATTACCATTCTGCAATAAAAGACCACACTCGTCTATAACTCGGCAAGCATAGTGCGCGGCACTGTCCTTCTCGCCTGCGTAGCTATAAACACGGGCAAGCATTGCATTCACAGCGTGGTAGTTCATTCTAAAATGACGCGCACCGGAGCGGTCGCTAAGGTTGAGCGACTTTTCATAGTCGAGAAGAGCCGAAGCCTCTTTCAAGTCCTTCACAATGTAATCCACAACCTCACTTGCGGGCAGCAGGGGCTTTTTCTCGTGGGATGTAACAGTGCGATAGGGCATACATTTCATCTCCCTTGCATCGGCATCGCTGCTGTAGTTCACAGGCCCCCAACCGCGCAACAGGTCAAAATGCAACAGCGCACGCAGGGCCAGCGCCTCACCGCGTATCATACGACGCATAAGAGTGTCGGCAATAACAGTCTCGCCGTTCAAACCCCACCATTTGAGCAGATTGTTGGCATTGGCTATGGTGTGATACTGCGCCTGCCAGATGTCGGCAAGATGCCCCTTGGTGTTATATGCTCCGCTTGTCTCCCGGTCATAGATGTAGACACTGTTGCGGTCGGTAGTACCCTCGGGCAGTTTGTCATACATTTGAGCGAGTTGCTCAACAAGGCCGAAACTGAGGTTTTTACCATAGGTCTTTTCATCGGTCATTGTTATATACAGACCGGCAAGCGCACTGTTGAAACCCGTCTCGGTGCTGAAAAGCTCATTCGCAGGCAAGTCGGTATTCGGTGCCACATCGAGCCAATCCCACTCCGAGCAGGAGGTGAAGAAAATAATGCCTGTGAGGGCTGCTATAAGTATATTTCTACTCTTTTTCATATTTCGGTAATCCTTTTAACGGAACATTATTGATAATGAGAATGTAAAAGAACGGGCAAACGGGTAGTCGAGACCGCGCTCCATCTTTATTGATGAGATGCGTGCAATGTCATTGGTAGTGAAATTCAACGCAAGCACATCCACACCTGCACTGCGCAGGAACTTGAAATCCTCGCCCTTGAACCTGTAACCCATATTGATTGTTGCAAGACGCACCTCGTTGTCGTTCATAATGAAGCGTGTGCTTGCAGGAGTGTTGGCACCTGTGGGGCTGAAACCCACATAGGGCGTAACATCGCCCGGTTTCTCCCAACGGCCCTCACCTGCACGATTATCGAGGTTATAGGCAACATTCTGGTTCTCTATTTTATCAACAAGAGTCTGGTTGTAGAGAATGCCACCAAATTTATAGGTAAAGCCCAGTGAACAAGAGAAATCTCTCCAATTGACACTTGTTGATAAGGTGCCGCTTATGCTGGGATTGGTATCACCCACAGGTACCTTGTCATTGGCATTCCATATAAATGTTTTTGTGCCGTCGCGCTTTAGATAAACCTCTTTACCGGTAACAGGGTCCACTCCAAGTGAGCGCACAACATAGAGAGTTGTGGTGGACTCACCCTCGCGATACTGAGGCAATGGAGCCCCTGCCGACTTCATCTGCTCTTCATTAACTTTCTTCAGGTAATCGGAGAGCTTGCGTATCTTGTTTCTGTTGTGGTTTGCATTGGCACTAATGGTCCAGAAGAACTGCTTGCGCAGATTCTGCATAGCAATTATATTAAGAGTGGCATCGAAGCCCCTGTTCTGCAACTCACCGGCATTCATCACCATTGTGGGATAACCGGTAGAGGGCGCAAGGTCATAGTTGGTGAGCAGTTCCTTTGTTATGTTGTCGTAGTAGTTAAAGGTTACATTCACGCGATTTTTCCAGAAACCGAAGTCGAGCGAGAGACTGGTATTGTGGGTCTTGGCCCAACCAAGGCCTGTGTTATTGAGACCACTCAACAGGGCACCAAGCACCGGGAAAGAGTTATAGGGACGCATTGTGTTTGAGAAGCTGTAGTACTCAATTGCATCGGAGGGGCTGAAGTTCTGCTCACCGGTAACACCATAGCTTGCACGCAACACAAGGTTAGAGAGATAACCGCTGAGCCACTTCTCGTTGTGGGCATTCCAACGTCCTCCTACCGACCAGAAGGGGACAAGGTTGTGCTTGGCATAACGCGAAGAGGCCTCGCCGCTTAGGTTCATATCGACTGAATAGCGGTTGTCATAGCTGTAGGAGAACTGACCGATGAGACCTATTGAGCGCGAGATGTTCTCGCTTCCGATGTTGCTCATATTGGTCTCCATCTTATTTCCGAAGATGAAATCATCCATATGACGGTCGGGGTAACCTGTCGCTGCAAGATTTACATAATTGTTCCTGTCCTCGCTTATTGTCCAGTTTCCAAAGAGACTGAAGAGGTGCTTGTCGAGCACAAGGTTATAGTTGATACCAAAATTGCTCGACCACGAAGACATCTCGCCGCTGCTCTTGCTGTAGCTACCCTTGCGGGTGAGGTCGTCCTCCAGCTCAAAACTGGTGTGGTTGGCAGGCAGGAACTTATCGGTACCGGCCATTCCGCGCGAGTAGGCAAGCTGCTCGGTAACGCGCAGATTATCAAGTATCATATACTCCAGACCGAGGTTTGTTGTTATGTTTAGGCTGTTGGTCATATCTTTGATGCCTACTGTGGCGTCAAAGAGGGGGTTGGTGATTACCACGCCCTCACCGCTCACAAAGTTGTCATCGAGCACCTTGATGGCATTGCCGGCAGCGTCCTCGGGTATATAATAAGGATTAAGCCTTGTATACTGAGAGAATGAGCCGTATGGCGAGTTTTTGCTGTCGGACTCGTTGAGGCTCACATTGGCGCGCATTGTGAAGCGCTCCTTCATATATGTCATATTGAAATTGACACCCAGATTTTGATTCTCACTCTCCAGCATTACACCGGGTTGCATTGCTGCATTTAGGTCGAGACTATAGCGGAACACATCGGTACCACCGGCAACACTTGCCGAGTGGCGGTGCTGCACAGCTGTGCGCAGCGGCTTCGAGAGCCAATAGGTATCTACTCCGCCAAGCACATTGCGTCTGTACTTGTTATATTGGTTCATCATCCCGGCATTGGTGGGAGAATAGAGCCCTGCACGCCATTCGGTTTTGAGCTTTGTGGCGGCGTCCATCATATTATAGTCGGTGAGGTCGGGCACCTGAACCGTCATTGTTCCGTTGTAGGAGACAGAGAGGGCACCGTCGGGGGCAACCTTTGTCTCTACCACCACCACACCATTGGCTGCACGTGAGCCATAGACCGATGTGGCGGCTGCATCCTTGAGGATTGTTATGCTCTCGACACGCTCGGGGTCAAGGTCAAGAATACGGCTCATTGGAACGGTGAAGCCATCGAGCACAAAAAGCGGTGTATTGGGGCGGCTCGATACATTGTCGAGCATAAGATCCATACTGTTCATCGATTTTGAGCCGAATGACTGGTCGCCACGTATCTGGAAATCGGGCTCGGCATTGGGGTCGGAACCACTCTTGTTGTTCTCTATTATCTTGAAACTGGGGTCAAAGAACTGCAAACCCTTGAGAATATTTGTAGGATTCATCTTTAAGAGCTCGGCACCCTTCACCTCGACATAGTTTCCTGTGAAACTGTCCTTGCTGCGGCGGCTTATACCGGTTACAACAACCTCGCCAAGCTCCACGCTTGCCTTCAACTCAATGACCATATTCCTCTCGTCCTTGAGTATCTGCTTTGAAACAGTTTCGTAGCCCACAAAAGAGACGCTTATGGACTCGCGCCTCTTCAAGCGCACGCTGAACTTGCCATCGAGGTCGGTGATGCAGCCGCGGCCGCCACTGCTCTTGCCGGTGCCGTCGGTGATGAGCACCGTAGCGCCAATGAGTTCCTCGCCGGTCTCCTTGTCGAACACCTGGCCGGAGACGGTGAGTTCCACCTCCCCTGCCCCATCTTTGGCATCGGGCTCAACGATAATCTGATTCTCGCCCTCATAGCGAATCTTCACATTCTGATTTCCGATAAGCTCACCAAGCACCTTGTCGAGAGGTTTATTCTTCACGGCGATGCTTGTGGGCTTGCCAATGTTCCACAGCGACACCTCCTGCAGGGTTATCTTTGCTCCCGCAGCCTTGGCTACCATCTCAAGAACCTTGCCCAACGGCTGATTGCTCACTCTCAAGGTTATTGGTTTCTCCTTCCACGCATCCTGCGCCTGTGCCTGCACAGAAGCCGCGCACAACAGTGCGGCAACGACAAGCAGCATTTTGCAGAAAAATCCGAAGTTGGAAACTATTTTTCTCATAAGCAGCTAAATTAACAGGTGTTTATTGCATCAGCATATCAATGATTTCCTTGTAGAAAGGATTGCTGTTGTAGTTCTCGATGTAGTCCTTGTAGAGAACGTCGGCACGCTCAATCTCCTGGCCATTCATAATGAAGTTGCGCAGCAGTGTATAGAGGAGAAAATCTCTTTGTGCACCTGTGTAGAAAGCGGCAACCTCCTTGTACATATCCTCGAACATACGGGGCATAGCATAGCTGTTGCCTGCGCTCTTTGCAGCCTTTTCATTCATAAAGAAACAGTAGCGAATGAGAAGGCTTGCATATTCCGGACAGCTGAGCGACTCGGCGTCTGTTCTTGTAACGTAACCATCCATAATGCTCCAGTAGTCGCCAATCTCCTGGTCGGCAACGGGGAGCCCTCTCACGCTCTCATACATCACCGGATACTCCATAAACGACATATAGACATCGGCATCGATTTGCGCCATCACATAGTTCTTGGCCTCTGCACTTGCCTTGCTTCTTTCAAAGAGCGCAGTGCACTTTTCGAGCAACAGGCGCGAATCATCGATGCGGCTCTTGGGCTTTATATCGAGCGCCACACAACCAAGAAGTTGCTTCTTGTAGCGCAAACTGCGCTTTAGGTTATCAACGCCCTTTATCAGGCGATTGTTGTTCACCGCACGCTCTGTGCCGCTGTAGTCCACCTTAACATTCTTTCCTTCGTAGTTGATGACAAGGTGCAGACTGTCGCCCGGCTGCAGGAGTACGTTTACGCGGCCATTGACGGTTAGACACACAAGGCCGTCGCAGTCGAAGCTATAGATGTGATGCTCACCCGGGTTGGTGTGAAACTCCTGAGCTATGAGCGGTGTCTGTATACAATCGAAATAGACGGTATTTCCTTTATAGCCATAAATCTCTGCGCTTAGGGTTGTCTTCTCCTGTGCAGCAGATGTTGTAAAAAGAGCTGCCGCAGACACAAGTGTCAATAGTAGTTTCTTCATCATAGTTGCAATATTTTTTAATGCCTGAAAGGGCAAATTAACATTATCAGTGCCAAAAATATCATATTTTTTAATACGAATATTAAATGAAGAGGGATAAAATCTCAAAATATATGTTAAAACCAACATTCCCTCTACGCTGCAAGCCGATGAATGAATATTTTACATCCATTCACTTGCCAATAAACAAAAATAATTTCTACATTTGTGCTACCAACCCCAAAAGCATAACAGCAACTACAATATGAAGAAAATCATTGAATGTGTGCCCAATTTCTCCGAGGGGCGCAACACCGAGGTTATCAAACAAATTACCGATTCCATTGAGGCGGTAAAGGGTGTCAAACTGCTTGATGTGGACCCGGGCGAGGCCACAAACCGCACTGTGGTAACATTTGTGGGCGAGCCCGAGGCTGTAACCAACGCAGCTGTGGCGGCAATAAAGCGTGCCACAGAGCTCATTGATATGCGCCAGCATAAGGGAGCACACCCCAGAATGGGCGCGTGCGACGTGTGCCCACTGATTCCCGTTTCAGGCATAACAATGGAGGAGTGTGCTGAACTTGCGCGGGCACTGGCAAAGCGAGTGGCCGAGGAGCTTGGCGTGCCCACATATTGCTACGAAGCCGCAGCCTTCAAGCCCGAGCGTAGCAACCTTGCGGTGTGCCGCGAGGGAGAATGGGAGGGGCTGCCCGACAAAATGGCCAACCCCGACAAGCAGCCCGACTTTGGAGCACGCCCCTATGACGAGGGCATTGCACGCACCGGTGCCACAGCTGTGGGAGCACGTGATTTTCTTGTAGCAGTGAACTATAACCTTAACACAACATCCACACGCCGTGCCAACGCCATAGCGTTCGATGTGCGTGAAAAGGGCCGCCCGATGCGCGAGGGCAACCCCATAATAGGCAAAATTGTAAAGGATGAAAAGGGCGAGACAGTTATGATTCCCGGCACCCTGAAGGCCTGCAAAGCCATCGGCTGGTTCATTGAGGAGTATGGCATTGCACAGGTATCTATGAATATGACAAACCTTGCCATCACCCCGCTACACATTGCCTTTGACGAGGTGTGCCGCGCTGCCGACGCCCGCGGTGTGCGTGTAACCGGCACAGAGATTGTGGGCCTCATCCCCAAGAAGGCGCTTGTTGATGCAGGCCGCTACTTCCTGCACAAGCAGCACCGCTCTACCGGCCTTCCCGAACGCGAACTCGTGCGCATAGCCATTGAAACAATGGGACTCTCCAACCTCAAAGAGTTCAAGCCCGAGGAGAAGGTTGTGGAGTATATTCTTGAGGCCGAGGAACAGAAGGGGGTTAAAAAGCTTGTTGATATGACCTGCGCCGGATTTGCCGAGGAGACCGCAAGCGAATCGCCGGCGCCGGGCGGAGGCTCTATCTCGGCCTATATGGGCGCATTGGCAGCCGCTCTGGGCACAATGGTTGCCAACCTCTCTTCACACAAAGCCGGGTGGGACAGCCGTTGGGAACACTTCTCGCAGTGGGCCGAAAAGGGTGTAGCCATAATGAATGAGCTGCTTGCACTGGTAGATGAGGACACCGCAGCCTTCAACAAGATTATGGATGTGTTTGGTATGCCCAAGAGCACCGACGAGGAGAAGGCTGCGCGCGCAGCAGCAATGGAGAGAGCCACACTCTATGCCACACAAGTTCCCCTGCGCACTATGAAAGCTGCCCTAAAAGCCTTTGACGTAGTATATGCTATGGCACAAGAGGGTAACCCCAACTCGGTTTCCGATGCAGGAGTAGGTGCCTTGGCTGCACGCTCGGCGGTTATGGGAGCCTGTCTCAATGTGAAAATAAATGCTGCCGAGCTGAAAGACCGTGCAACAGCCCAGGCGCTTGTGAACGAGGCCAATGAGATTCAAAGAGAAGCCCAGCGTGCCGAGAAAGAGATTCTCGAGATTGTGGAGAGCAAAATAAACGCATAAGAGTTCCATCTCTCCCCAAGAGAGCCACTTTCACACACACTCAACAACTTAAAACAACACCACGTTATGACCGATTTTCAAAGAGATATATTAGCCGGAATTCCCGATGTGCTGCCGGCAAAGAGAGAGTATGACGCCACAGCCAATCACGCGCCCAAGCGCAAAGATATTCTCACCGATGAGGAGAAGAAATTGGCACTTGCCAACGCCCTGCGTTACTTTCCCGCAAAGCACCACGCCGAACTTGCGCCCGAGTTTCTCGATGAACTGAAGAGATATGGCCGCATATATATGTACCGTCTGCGTCCCGACTATGAGATGCACGCACGCCCCATTGATGAGTATCCAGCACGCTCTCGCCAGGCTGCTGCCATAATGCTTATGATACAGAACAACCTTGACAAGGCTGTGGCACAACACCCGCACGAGCTCATCACATACGGCGGCAACGGCGCAGTGTTCCAAAACTGGGCGCAATATCGTTTGGCAATGAAATACCTTGCCGAAATGACCGATGAGCAGACATTGGTGATGTATTCGGGCCACCCATTGGGTCTCTTTCCCTCGCACAAGGATGCGCCGCGCGTCATTGTAACCAACGGAATGGTAATCCCCAACCACTCGTCCCAGGATGATTGGGAGCGTTTCAACGCAATGGGCGTGTCGCAATATGGTCAAATGACAGCAGGTTCCTATATGTACATTGGGCCACAGGGCATTGTACACGGCACCACAATCACAGTGATGAATGCAGCGCGCAAGCGAATGAAGCCCGGGCAAAAGGAGCTCAAGGGTATGCTTTTCGTTACCGCCGGATTGGGCGGAATGTCGGGAGCACAGCCCAAGGCCGGTAACATCTCGGGGGTGGTGAGCATCACTGCCGAAATAAACATTGCTGCAGCCGAAAAACGCTACAACCAGGGCTGGGTTGATGAGTTGCACACATCGCTCGATAAACTTATCCCCCGCGTGAAAGAGGCTGTGGAGAAGAAGGAGGTTATATCATTTGCCTATGTGGGCAATGTGGTGGACCTTTGGGAACGACTTGCCGATGAGGACATTTCCGTGGACCTTGGCAGCGACCAGACATCGCTACACAACCCTTGGGCCGGCGGCTACTACCCTGTGGGCTACAGCTATGAGGAGTCGAACAGAATGATGGCCGAGGAGCCCGAGCGTTTCCACGAATGTGTGCAAGAGTCTCTGCGCCGCCACGTGGCAGCCATCAACAGGCTAACAGCACGCGGAATGTACTTCTTTGACTATGGTAACGCCTTTCTTCTTGAGTCATCGCGTGCAGGCGCTGATATTCTCAACGCCGACGGCAAGTTCCGCTACCCCTCATACGTTCAGGATATTATGGGACCTATGTTCTTCGATTATGGCTTTGGTCCCTTCCGCTGGGTGTGCACATCGGGCAAGGAGAGCGACCTTGAGACAACCGACCGCATTGCTGCCGAGGTGCTTGAGCAGATGCTTGCCGAGGCTCCTGCCGAGATACGCGGACAGCTCGAGGACAACTTGCATTGGATTAGAGAGGCAAAACAGAACAGGCTTGTGGTGGGCTCGCAGGCTCGCATCCTCTATGCCGACTCCGAGGGCCGCACACGCATAGCCCTTGCATTCAACGAGGCTATTGAAAGAGGCGAAATATCGGCCCCAGTGGTGCTGGGACGCGACCACCACGATGTATCGGGCACCGACTCACCCTACCGCGAAACATCCAACATTTATGATGGCTCGAATTTCTGTGCCGATATGGCCGTGCACAATGTCATTGGCGATTCGTTCCGCGGTGCCACTTGGGTATCAATACACAACGGTGGCGGCGTAGGCTGGGGCGAGGTTATCAACGGTGGCTTTGGAATGGTAATAGACGGTTCTTCCGATTCGGCACGCCACATCGAGGAGATGCTGCTTTGGGATGTGAACAATGGCATTGCACGCCGCAGCTGGGCCCGTAACCAGGGAGCCATTTTTGCAATAAAACGACAGATGGAACGCACTCCGCTGCTGAAAGTTACGCTGCCCCACCTTGCCGACAAGGAGCTTATTGAGAAGATTTATAACGAAAACAGATAGGAAACAGTCCCTTTTGAGCCCTGCAGGCTGGGAGGGAAAAAACACACACAACTATGATACACCATATAAGCGCTGAGCACCTCACCATTGCAAGAGTTGAGGAAATCTTGAACAAAGGCTACAAACTTGCCCTGAGCGACAATGCCAAGCAACGCATAAACCACTGCCGCGAATATCTCGACAGGAAGATGGAGGATGTTGCCCACCCCATCTATGGAGTAACAACAGGATTCGGCTCGCTGTGCAACATCTCTGTAGACAAGGAGAATTTGTCGCAGTTGCAGAAGAACCTGATGATGTCGCACGCTTGCGGTACAGGAGCACGAGTACCCTCGGAGATTGTGCGTCTTATGATTCTGCTCAAGGTGCAGTCGCTCTCCTATGGCCACTCGGGTGTGCAGCTGATAACAGTAGAGCGCCTCATTGAGATGTTCAACAACAACATAATACCCGTTGTATATGAGCAGGGCTCATTGGGAGCATCGGGCGACCTCTCACCCCTTGCACATATGTGCCTGCCGCTCATTGGCCTGGGACACGTGGAATATGACGGCGAAGTGGTAGAGAGCCCGGCCATAATGGAGAAAATGGGTTGGGAGCCTGTGAAACTCTGCTCAAAAGAGGGCCTTGCGCTGCTCAACGGCACACAGTTTATGTCGGCCTATGGAGTATTCTCACTTATCAAAGCACAGAAGCTGAGCCGTTGGGCCGACACCATTGGCGCTATGTCGCTCGACGCCTTCGACGGCCGTATGGAACCTTTTGAGCACGAAGTACACGCCATACGCCCACACAACGGGCAGATTGAGACTGCGCGCAATTTCCGCGAGTTGCTCAAGGGCAGCGAAATTGTTGCTCAACCCAAGAAGCACGTTCAAGACCCCTACTCTTTCCGCTGCATACCACAGGTACACGGTGCATCAAAAGACACCATTGCCTATGTGTCAAGCGTGCTCGAGACCGAGATAAACTCGGCAACCGACAACCCCACAGTGTTCCCCGAGAGCGACAAGGTTATCTCGGCCGGCAACTTCCACGGACAACCGATAGCCCTTGCAATGGATTTTCTTGCCATTGCCGTGGCCGAGTTGGGAAACATCTCGGAACGCCGCATATACAAAATAATCTCCGGCGCACGCAACCTTCCCAATTTCCTTGTTGCCAACCCCGGCCTAAACAGTGGTTTTATGATTCCGCAGTACACTGCCGCATCAATAGTGAGCCAGTCCAAGGGGCTGTGCTGGCCGGCCTCGTGCGACTCAATTCCCTCTTCACAAGGACAGGAGGACCACGTGAGTATGGGCTCAAATGCCGCCACAAAGCTGTGGAAGGTGGTGCAGAACACAGAGAGAGTGCTTGCCATTGAGCTTATGAACGCGGCACAGGCGCTCGAGTTCCGCCGTCCGCTGCACTCATCAAAAGCCATTGAAGAGCTGTTTGAAAACTACCGCAATGTGGTGCCCTTTGTCAGCAACGACACAGTGATGTACCCTCATATATCAACTTCGGTAAAATTCCTTTGCGACAATGAGCCTGCTTGTTAAGAACATTGGATGCATCGTCGGCATTGACGAGAGTGGTCGCACACGCGTGAGTGGCAAGGAGATGGCTACAATAGCCACCCTTGAGAACGCCTGGCTGCTCACCGACGGCGAGCGCATAAAAGACTATGGGACAATGGAGAAGGTGCCCGGCCTCAACAATGTGGAGATAATAGACGCCTGTGGAGGATGGCTCTTTCCCTCGTTCTGCGACTCTCACACACACATTGTATATGCCGGCAGCCGCGAACAGGAGTTTCTCGACAAGATAAACGGCCTCTCCTATGAGGAGATTGCCAAGCGCGGCGGCGGAATTCTTAACTCGGCCGACCGTCTGCACCTCACAAGCGAAGATGAACTCTACAGCCAGGCAATGGAGCGCATAGCAGAGATTGTGGCAATGGGCACAGGCCTTGTGGAGATAAAATCGGGCTATGGACTCACCCTTGAAGATGAATTGAAGATTTTGCGCGTCATAAAACGCATAAAGAAAAATGCACCGCTTGATGTGCGCGCCACCTTCCTGGGCGCACACGCTGTGGGCCGCGCCTATAAAGGGCGGCAAGCCGAATATGTGGCTCACGTGTGCAACGATATGATACCCGCCGTTGCTGCCGAAGGGCTTGCCGACTATGTTGATGTATTCTGCGACCGAGGTTTCTTCACTCCCGAGGAGACAGCACTCATCATTGAAACAGGCGCACGCTATGGTATGCGCGCCAAGATACACGCCAACGAGCTTGCCGTTTCGGGCGGCGTGGAAGTGGGCGTGCAACACGGCGCACTATCGGTAGACCACCTCGAATCAATGGGCGATGAGCAGATAGAAGCCTTGCGCGGCAGCGAAACAATGCCCACAATGCTCCCCGGCTGCGCCTTTTTCCTGGGCATAAGCTATCCACCCGCACGCAAGATGATAGAGGCCGGCCTTGCTGTGGCCCTCGCATCGGACTACAACCCCGGCACTGCCCCATCGGGGAATATGCGATTTGTTGCCTCGCTTGCCAGCATCAAAATGAAAATGACCCCGGCCGAGGCCCTCAACGCAGCCACTCTCAACAGTGCCTGCGCAATGGGCGAAAGCAAGGACTTTGGTTCAATAACTCGCGGTAAAAAGGCCAATTTTTACATCACGAAGCCCCTGCCTTCATTGGCTTTTATGCCTTATGCCCACCAAACCCCTGTCATTAAATCCATTGTGCTGAAAGGAAAGCGCATAGAATGACAAAAGCCAGGGAGGTGTTTATCCAACACTTTCAACAGCCCCGGGCAACACGGTTTTTTATAATGCGATACAAGACCTACTTTCCCAAGAGAGAGCGCACCTGCTCTCTCTTTTTCATTCCTTCTCACCTCTTTATTCTGCGGTACAGCCTTTTGTTAACCGTTTTATAGTTGTAATTCCTATTAATTGTTGTATCTTCGTGCAATTAATTGTATAAATTCAGGATTACTATGATAAAGAGACTCATTATCTGCGCAATTGCGTGCGTTACATTCACCACTGCCACAGCCGACGAGGGTATGTGGCTGCCAAGCCTCATCAAGGAGCGCATCAAGGAGATGCGCAAGGTTGGGTTCAAACTCAAAGCAAGTGATATCTACTCCGACAGCAAACCTTCATTAAAGGATGCTGTGATGCAGTTTGGTGGCGGATGCACCGGTGAATTCATCTCACCCGATGGTTTGTTGCTCACCAACCACCACTGTGGCTATGCATCAATTCAAAAGCTCTCATCGGTTGAGCACGACTACCTGACTGACGGCTACTGGGCAATGTCGCGCAGCGAAGAGCTGCCCGTTCCGGGACTCACCATAACACTGCTTGTGAAGATGGAGGATGTTACTGCCCGTCTTGCCGCAGGCGAGGAGAAACAAGCTATCATCGATGCGGCAAAAAGGGAATACAATACCGACAAGGCCCAAATTGAGCCAATGTATTATGGCAACCAACACTATCTTTTTGTGTACCGCACTTTCCGCGACGTGCGCCTGGTGGGCGCTCCTCCCTCATCGATAGGCAAATTCGGTGGCGACACCGACAACTGGATATGGCCGCGCCACACCGGCGATTTTTCAATGTTCCGTGTCTATGCCAACGCAAACAACGAGCCGGCCGACTATAGCGAGAACAATGTACCCTATCACCCCAAGCGCTATCTGCCAATCTCCACCAAAGGTGTCGAGGAGGGCGACTTCACTATGATTTACGGTTTCCCGGGCAACACCCAGGAGTATGTAACCGCAGATGCAGTAGACTATGTGGTGAACATCTCCAACCCTATGAAGATTGCGCTGCGCACCACACGCCTAAATATAATCAGCGAGGCACAGAGCAAGGATGTGGCCACACGCATTGCCTATGCCGCAAAGCACGCCAACATTGCAAACGCCTGGAAAAAGTGGCAGGGCGAGAGCCTTGGCATTGAGCGTCTTGGCACTGTGGAGAAGAAGAGAGCCTATGAAAGGAATTTTGCCGCTTGGGCTGCCGGCAAGCCACAGTATGAGCAGCTGCTCGACTCTATGCACGCTGCCTATGAGAGGATTATCCCCGGCTACTTTGCACGCGAACTTTTCAACGAAAGCATTGTCGGAATTGAACTCTTCAATTTTGCTTTTTGGCTCCACACACAGCAGGAACAGGGCACCAAGCTCACCGCCGACGTGCAGGCCAAGGGGCGCAAATACTATCTCAACGACTACAGAATAGACATTGACAAGGCTATTGCAAAAAGTATGATTGCCGAATATGTGGCACGTATGCCCAAAGAGAGCGTTCCCACACAGCTCACCGCTGCCATTGCAAAGAGCGGCAGCGTGGAGCGTTTTGTTGAGGAACTTTTTGCCGGCAGCAAGCTGCTTGCCAAATACCCATTGACAAGCGAAGAGATTGCCGCCGACCCGATGGTGCTGTTTGCAGGCTGGTTCAGTGCCCAGGTGGCAGCCAACCAGGGCTATAAGTACCGCAACCTGAGCAATGTGCCCGAGGTTGAGAAGTGGTATCGCGCATATATGCAGGCCTTGCGCGAGTGGGACAAGGAGCGAGCCTTCTACCCCGACGCCAATTTCACCCTGCGCGTCTCCTATGGCACCGTAACAGGATATGAGAATGTAGATGGCGAATACCACACACACCTGACAACCCTTGACGGCATAATAGCCAAGGACAACCCCGAGATTTATGACTATGACATTCCGCAATCTATGCGCGACATATACGAAAGCAAGGAGTATGGCCGTTGGGCAATAGAAAAGAACGGGAAAACGACAGTGCCGGTCTGTTTCCTCGCTTCAAACCACACATCAGGCGGAAATTCGGGCTCGCCGGTCATCAATGGCAAGGGAGAGCTCATAGGCATCAATTTCGACCGCACCTGGCGCTCCACAATGAGCGATATTGAGTTCGACCCCACCATCTGCCGCAACATATCTGTGGACATTCGCTACGTGCTATTCGTGATTGACCGCATAGGCAAAGCCGGCTATCTGCTCGATGAGATGAACCTGAAATAAAGCCTTGCAGATGGATTTCATAAACAGCCTGTTCATAGAACACTCGGCACTGCAGGCCATTGTGGTGCTATCACTCATTTCGGCATTGGGAATAATGCTGGGCAAGGTGCGCGTGGGCGGCATCTCGTTGGGTGTAACATTTGTATTCTTCATAGGCATCATTGCCGGCCACTTTGGCCTCACAATTGACCACCAGATGCTTGTCTATGCCGAGACCTTTGGCCTTGTGCTGTTTGTCTACGCCCTTGGTTTGCAGGTGGGACCCGGTTTCTTCAGTTCAATGCGCACCGAGGGTGCAAGATTGCTGATGCCGGCCATTGGCGTGCTGCTTGTGGGCACGCTGCTGGCCATAGGCCTTGGATTTATCTTCAACGTTGAGATGTCCGATATGTCGGGTATTCTTTGTGGAGCAACCACAAACACACCGGCACTTGCAGCTGCACAGCAGACACTGAAGCAGCTTGGTATTGACGGAAGCGGTGCAGCGCTGAGCTGCGCCCTCACCTACCCGCTTGGAGTGGTGGGAGTGATAATGGCAATAATCTTTCTGCGCAAGCTGTTTGTGCGCCCCGATGATATGCCACAACCCGACAGCAAACACCGCCGCAACGTTTTCATCGCAAGCTACTGCGTAACAAACCCTGCCATATTCGGCAAAACAATTTCCGAGGTGGCACACGCCAGTCATCATCATTTTGTAATCTCGCGTATGTGGCACAAAGGGCACGTGCTCATCCCAATGTCGGACAGAATTTTGCACGAGAACGATGTGGTGCTTGTGATTACAAAGCCCCAAGAGGCCGAGGCGCTGCGTTTGGTCTTTGGAGAACAGGAGCTGAAGGATTGGAACGCCGAAAATATCGACTGGAACAAGATTGACAGCGAACTCACATCGCAGCGCATCCTTGTTACACGCCCCGAAATAAACGGCAAGAAACTATCGACACTGCGCCTAAGGAACAACTACGGCATAAACATAAGCAGGGTCTACCGCTCCGAGGTGCAGCTGCTTGCAACCCCCGACCTTGTGTTGCAGCTTGGCGACCGCCTGACGGTTGTGGGCGAAGCTGCCGACATAAAACGCGTGGAGGGCATCTTGGGCAACGCTGTAAAAAGCCTCAATGAGCCCAACCTTGTATCGGTGTTCATTGGAATGATACTTGGCCTTGTGGTGGGAAGCATTCCCCTTGCAATTCCCGGCATTTCACTGCCGGTGAAACTTGGCCTTGCCGGAGGCCCCATTATAGTGGGTATCCTCATTGGAACATTCGGCCCGCGCCTGCATATGATTACCTACACCACGCAAAGTGCCAATATGATGCTTCGTGCCATTGGACTGAACCTCTACCTTGCCTGCCTGGGCCTCGATTCCGGTGCACATTTTTTTGAGACAGTGGTGCGCCCCGAAGGTGCTTTGTGGCTTCTGCTTGGCCTGCTTGTAACATTTGTGCCGGTGGTGCTGGCCGGCATCATTGCCCTGCGTGTGATGAAGTTGGATTTTGGCTCCACAACAGGCTTGTTGTGCGGTTCAATGGCCAACCCTATGGCATTGAGCTACACCAACGACACAATCGAAGGCGACAAACCCTCTGTAGCATACGCCACAGTCTACCCGGTGTGTATGTTTCTAAGAGTGATAATAATACAGATTGTGCTGATGATATTGTTATAAGCCCCACTGTTTCTATGGCAACGGTTAAGAGAACAGCAACCATATACGGCTACTTCATTGAGCTTGGCAGCAAGGAGATTGAGATTTACTCTATTGCCACCGACGGCAGCGGTGTACTTACGCGCATAGATGATGTACAAGGCACACTGCGCAGCATTGCCGAAAGGGCCGGCTTTGAACGCGACTACAATATGAGCTATCGCCAATATGTAGCCAAACTCATAAAACACATAAATTCATTAGAAAACAACTGATAACACCATAATAAGTATGAAAAGAAGACACACACTCATTGCCTGCCTACTGTGCGCCATTGGCCTGCAGGCGCAGACCAACTACACACAGGGACTCTCTGTTTGGTTCGACCAGCCCACAACTCTCAACGGACGCAGCATATGGTATGGCGGACGCCCCGACCTTTGGGAGGGAAAGAACAAGCCCGAATGGGCCGGAGACGGGAACTATAATGCCGACAAGGAGTGGGAGTCGCAGTCGCTTCCGATAGGCAACGGCAGCATAGGAGCAAACATTATGGGCTCGCTTGAGGCCGAGCGCATTACGTTGAACGAGAAGACTCTGTGGCGCGGTGGCCCCAACACCGAGAAGGGTGCAGAATACTACTGGAACGTGAACAAGCAGTCGGCACACCTGCTCGATGACATACGCCAGGCATTCCTTGATGGCGATGACGAACTGGCAGCAAAGCTCACAAGGGAGAATTTCAACAGCACAGCCTCATACGAATATTATGGCGAGAAGCCTTTCCGTTTCGGCAACTTCACCACAATGGGCGAGATATACATTGAGACTGGGCACAGTATGGTTGGTCTTGGCGATTACAAGCGCATTCTATCGCTTGACTCGGCACTTGCCGTGGTGCAATATACCAAGGATGGCGTTGATTATGAACGTAAATATTTTGTTTCGTACCCGGCCAACGTGCTGGTAATGAAGTTCAGCGCAAGCAAGCCGGGTATGCAGAACCTCACACTCAGCTATGCTCCAAACCCTGTGTCTGAAGGCACATTGTACCACGACAGCTACGATGGGTATATATGGAAAGCAAGGCTTGACAACAACGGTATGCAGCACACAGTGCATATCAAGACCGTTGCAAAAGCAGCCCCGGGCAAGTGTACATATACGTTGAGCGACGGAAAGATTCATATCAGCGGTGCCGACGAAGTCTGTTTCTATGTAACAGCCGACACCGACTACAAGATGAATTTCGACCCCGATTTCAGCGACCCCAAAGCATACGTTGGTGTAAACCCCGATGAGACAACTGCTGCGTGGATGAAAAATGCCGTTGCCAAAGGATATGACGAGCTTTTCAAAGAGCACTATGCCGACTACTCGGCACTTTTCAACCGTGTGGAGCTTGATATCAATCCCAACGCACCTACCACACTGGAGTTTCCCGGTGTGAACAACCTTCCCACACCCAAGCGCCTCGAGAGCTATCGCAAGGGCAAGCCCGACTACAAGCTCGAGAGACTCTACTTCCAGTTTGGCCGCTACCTGCTCATCTCAAGCTCACGCCCCGGCAATATGCCGGCTAACCTGCAGGGAATGTGGCACAACAATGTAGACGGTCCTTGGCGTGTCGATTACCACAATAACATCAACCTGCAGATGAACTACTGGCCCGCCTGCGCCACAAACCTCGACGAGTGCGTGTTGCCGTTGATTGATTTCATACGCACCCTTATAAAGCCGGGAGCAGTAACAGCCAAATCCTATTTTGGTGCACGCGGATGGACAGCCAGCATATCAAGTAACATTTTCGGCTTCACTGCGCCCCTCATCAGCCAGGATATGTCGTGGAACTTCAACCCTATGGCCGGTCCCTGGCTCGCAACACACGTGTGGGACTACTATGACTACACACGCGACAAGAAATTCCTGAAGGAGACAGGCTATGACATCATAAAGAGCAGTGCAATATTTGCAGTCGATTACTTGTGGAAAAAGCCCGACGGCACATATACCGCCGCACCATCCACATCACCCGAGCACGGCCCAATTGACCAGGGAGCTACATTTGTGCACGGTGTTGTGCGCGAGATACTTCTCGATGCAATAGCTGCTGCCGAGGAACTTGGTATTGACAGCGCACTGCGCAAGGAGTGGAAAAGCGTTCTTGCAAAACTCGCACCCTACGAGATTGGCCGCTATGGACAGCTAATGGAGTGGAGCAAGGACATTGACGACCCCAATGACCAGCACCGCCACGTGAACCACCTCTTTGGCCTGCACCCCGGACACACTATCTCACCTGTTACCACCCCTGTGCTTGCCGAGGCATCAAAGGTGGTACTTGAGCACCGCGGCGACGGCGCCACCGGATGGTCAATGGGTTGGAAGCTCAACCAATGGGCACGCTTGCACGACGGCAACCACGCCTACACACTCTTTGGCAACCTGCTTAAGAACGGAACACTTGATAACCTTTGGGACACACACGCTCCGTTCCAGATTGACGGCAATTTTGGCGGCACATCGGGCATCACCGAGATGCTTATGCAGAGCCATATGGGCTTCATCCACCTGCTCCCCGCCCTCCCCGATGCGTGGGAAGAGGGACACATCAAGGGCATACGCGCACGCGGCGGATTTGAACTTGAGATGGACTGGAGAGAGGGTAAACTAAGCGAGGTTACAGTAACATCCACCAACGGCGGACGTTGCAACCTGCGCTATGCCGGCAGCACAATCTCCTTCAACACCAAGAAGGGAAAGAGCTACAAGGTTATTTTAAGAAACGGCAAGCTTGTGAAAGCATAATCCTACACATTTATGGCAAGGAAGAGAAAAAAGAGCAGAACGGGGAAGAGACTGCTAAAGATTATATTGTGCATAGCCATTGCGTTAATCGCAACGCAATGGCTGCCCACAAAAACTATCGCTATGAATGGCGAGAGTTGCTATGGGAATGATATACTGATTCCTCGATTTACACAACCAACTAAAAGCCAGGTGATAGAGCACACCGGCTACACAGTCTCTTATAATGAGCAACGCAGGAACCCCAACTGGGTGGCCTATGAGCTCACGGGCAAGGAGGTTGCCGGCGAAGAGCCACGCGCAAACAAATTCATCCCCGACCCTCTTGTCATTGGCAACCAAGCCACCGACGACGACTACCGCCGCAGTGGTTGGGACCGTGGACACCTTGCCCCTGCAGCCGATATGAAGTGGAGCGAGCAGGCTATGGACGAGAGCTTCTATCTGTCGAACATCTCACCACAGAACAACAACCTTAACCGCGGAGTGTGGAAATCCATTGAGGAGCTCACACGCGAAATTGCCACCAGATACGAAAATGTGCTTGTTGTTACCGGCCCGGTATTTACCAGCGAAAAAGGACTTGGCAGCATTGGCGAGAACAGAGTGCTGATACCCAATGGCTTCTACAAAGTGCTGTTGATAAATGATAACGGTTACAAGGGCATAGGGTTCTACTGCGAAAATGTTGCCGGCAAAAAGAAACTTGCCACATACGCCCGCAGCATTGATGAAATAGAAGAACTTACTGATATCGACTTTTTCCACAAATTACCCGATGAAATCGAAGATTTTGTAGAGAGCGGATATGATTGGAGCGTTTGGAATTAAGTATAACGGCACAAGAGGGTACCCCAAAAGAAAGGGGCACCCTCGTTTGTGAGAAGTTGAATAAAAAGAGCTGTTTTTAGGCTTGCGAAGCCCGAAAAAGCGCTGTATACTAAATGTAAATGAGCTTTTTGAGGGCAAGTATAACAACAAAAGAGCCCTTTTAGTCAGTTTCTTATGTTGTTAAGCAACAAACACCACTGTTTGTACAAC
>JAZONR010000054.1:0-25360 GCA_045654645.1 Bacteroidaceae bacterium | reverse complement strand
AATAAAAATTCCCCAAACAAACAATAGCTATTCCAATGTTTTTCAATGGAATAGCTATATTTTTATTATCATACGGCAATTTGAACGATGAAATAATAAAATGAAGAAGGGTAACCCAATTTCTACTTTTGGGTCACCCTCTCCTTATATTGTTTGAGCAGCTCTTTACTCTTTTTTACCGCTCTTCTTCTTGGGGGATTTGTCCACAAAGAAACTTCTGAGTGTCAGCGGTATATCTGTGTTGTCTATTACTCCGTTGAACTTGTCGGCATCCTCGCCTATGGCAAAGAGAGGAACGAATGTTCCCGAGTGGTTGCCGCTTGCCCACGAGAGAAGCGCCTGGCGGTTGAGGTCATAGATTGCTTCATTGGCAATATTGCTTGCAAGGTTGCTTGTCATCTCAACAGGCTCCTCGCTGCCGTGGTTGCCGCGTGGCTCAACGCCAATATTCTCCTTCACAATGCGTGTTATTTCGCCCCAGGTGGTTTTATTAAGCTCTTTGAGCATTGCTGTGAGCTTGTCTACACTCACTTTCTGTGAAGATAGGGCTTTCAGGTTTAGCTTATACTGCCCAGTGTAACCCAGAACAATGCCGCCTGTTTCGTGGTCGGCTGTTACAATGATGAGAGTCTCATCCTTGTGCTTTTTGTAGAACTCGTATGCCTCGGCAATAGCCGCATTGAAGTCGAGCACCTCCTGTATCATTGTGGCCGCGTCATCGCTGTGTGAGGCATAGTCAATTTTGCCACCCTCTATCATCATAAAGAAACCGCGTTTGCTCTTCTTCTTTAGAAAGTCGATGCCGGCCTTGGTTATTTGGGCAAGGGTGAGGTCTTCTGCCGTGCGGTCAATGGTGTATGGAATATCTTCGGCAACACTCTTCTGATAGAGCATCATCTTGTCGGCCTTTTTGGCTTTTGCCTCATAATCATCATATCCACGTGCAATGGTGTAGCCCTGTTTCTCGGCTCTCTCATAGAGGTCTTTGCGCTGTTCGGTGCTGCATTTTGCATCGCCACCGGCATAGAAATCATAATCGCTCTTCAGCATCCACTGTGCAATTTCGTGATAGTTGTGGCGGCTGTCGTTGTGGGCATAAAAGGCCGATGGGGTGGCGTGGTTGATGCACACTGTTGTTGCAATGCCCACAGCCATTCCACACTGCTTTGCGTCGAGTGCCACGCTATAGAGGTTATTGCCGTTTACATCAGTGCCAATGCGGCCATTGCTCGTTTTGCTGCCTGTTGAAAGTGCCGTGCCCGACGCTGCAGAGTCGGTAACTCCGTTGCTTGCAGAGAATGTTGTTACAAAGGCGCTCTCGGGGAATTGTGTAAACAGAAGTTTCTGTGGGCGGCCTATGACGCCCTGAAGCTCGCCAAGGTACAGCTCTGTTGCGAGAACGTGTGAGGGACCCATACCATCACCTATGAAATAAAATATATACTTTGGTTGTGCATAACACACCGCTGTAAAAAGCAGCAGTGAGAATATTCCTAAAATTCGTCTCATATCATCCTCTTTTTTATTTTGCAATAGGGTTGCCCACCTTGCCGGTAAAGAGAATCTCATTGCAGTTCTCCTTTATTATGGCATATATGAATGGGCGGTCAAAGGTTATAATCTCAATCTTTGGGGCCTTCATTGAGAGGGCACCGGTAATGGCCATTGTTACGGCTGCAGCTTCTGTTCCCTTCTCGTTCACGTTGATGTAGGTCTTTTGCACAACATCACTTATGAATAAAGGCTCATCCGAGATTTTGTCGAACTGTGCGTCGTTCCCAAAGGCTCTTTTTATGCCAAGCTTCTCAAGTATCGGTTTAAGGCTCGTTCCAAAATCGGTTGAAAACTTGGGGAGTGAGAGGGTTACATCGCACACTTCCATCTTTTGCAGGAAACCATTGAAATCGTTTGCAACATATTCGGCTGCCTCATCGCATTTGACGTCTGCTCCGGGCAATATAAACAGCATACTGTAGCCGCCCTGTAATCTCTTTGCAACCATTGCTACAACATCATCCTTGTAGAATGTCTCGTTGGAGCGCATCATCATAGTGGGTACTTTTATCTCTTCCCCCTTTTCTGTGGTGAATTTCTTGTCGGTTGTGTTGTGCTCTTGAAAGGGCTTGCTCCACGCTGCCTTGAAGTAGAGTGCATTTATAAGGAGCATCCTGTCGCTCTCGGTGAAGCGGTCGAGTATTGTAGGGATTTTGCCGTTGGTGTTCTCCTTGCACCACTCATTGACACGTTTGACAGCCTCCTGGTTGAACTCGACACTTTCAACAACTGCATCAAAAGACTCTTTGTTCGTTTCAATGAACTTCTTTCTGACATTAAAATCCTTTTTAATCCAGATGGAGTTTGCAATTCTCACATCGCAATTCTCGCTCCAAACAGTTTTGGCACCAATGTCATTCAAAAGGCTTCTGCTGCGTGTGTTGGCATCGTTGCCAAGCTGCATTGCGTCGCATATCTGCTGCTTGGTATCTCCTTCGGCGCCGTTGGCAACCATTGCCATTGCAAACTGCGCGCTCAATGGCGACAGGCAGATGTTCTCCTGCTTGAGCTCTCTGCAGGCCTCGCCCAACAGCTTGCCCCAGAACCTATTTCCTGCATCAACAGCCTTCTCTGTATTTGCGGAACTGCCGGCAACAGAGGTGCTATCTTTTGTTGCACTCTCTGCGGGCGTTGTTACTCCTGCTCCCTTCCTTGCAGAGCCGCAAGCAGCCATTGATATTGCAAGTGTTATGTACAATACTCTCTTTATCATAGAAGCATCTCCTTTTTGATGTTTATCAGAAAACGAACTTCATAAGGTCGTTATATGTTGCAAGCAGGAACAGACCAAGCAACAGCAGCATACCCACTACCTGTGCGCGCTCCATAAACTTAACGCTTGGCTGCTTGCGGGTAATAATCTCAACAATGAGGAAGAGTGCGTGTCCGCCGTCGAGCGCCGGAATGGGCAGAATGTTCATAAAGGCCAGCACAATTGAGAGGAAGGCTGTCATCAGCCAAAACTCGTGCCAGTTCCATTGAGCCGGGAACAGGCTGCCTATTGAGCCGAACATACCAACCGATTTTGAGCCCTCGGATGTGAATACATACTGGAAGTCGCTCACATAGCCGCGCAACACACCTATAGCGTATGAAACACCGGCGGGGAACGATGCAAAGAACGAATATGATGTCTTCTCCACAGGATAGTCGTTGCCCTGGGGGATAACTCCAAGAAGATATGTGGTATCTGCTGTTGCAGTGAGGGTAACAAGGCTGTCGCGCATCACCTCAATGTTGAATGTGCTCTTTCCCTCCTTCTTTAGTTCATCCATAGTAGCCTTTATGTCGCCCCAAGAGTATATCATCTTGTTGTCAATGGTGATTATGCGGTCGTTCTTTAACATTCCGGCCGCAGCACCGGCTCCATCCGAGTCAATTTCGCCTATTATGGGCAATATTCTTGTGGTTAGGAACAGTGAAGGCTTGTTCATATCGAGCAAGCCCAGTGAGGCCGGGATGCCAATATTCACCTCTTTGCCGTGGCGCATCACTGTTACAGTGTCGGCATCGCATATCTGACGGAAAATCTCAACGGCACGCACCTTGTCAAGGTAGAGCTCGTGTGCCTCCTTGCCATCCATCTTCAGAATCATATCACCATCGCGGAATCCAATCTCCTTGGCCTTCTCATTGAATACAAAGCCGTTCTCAATCTTCTGCAGGTCGATATACTTGTCGCCCCAGGTGAAAAGCACCATTGAATAGATGAAGAGTGCAAGGATGAGGTTAAAAAGCACACCGCCAATGATTATGAACAGGCGCTGCCAAGCGGGCTTGGAACGGTACTCCCAAGGCTCGGCAGGCTTTGCCATCTGCTCTGTGTCCATAGACTCATCAACCATTCCTGCAATTTTGCAGTATCCTCCAAGGGGAACCCAACCAATTCCATACTCAGTTTCACTGTTTTTGGGTTTCCATTTGAATAGTGAGAACTTCCAGTCAAAAAAGAGGTAGAACTTCTCTACCCTTACCTTGAACACCCTTGCAAAAAGGAAGTGTCCAAACTCGTGAACAAGCACCAATATGCTCAACGCAAGGATGAGCTGCAGTGCGCGTGTCAAAAAAATCTCCATAATCCGTTATATTCTTTTTAATATTGCTTTAAATCCATTCACTCACCTTGCGTCTTGTTACAAGGTCGGTCTCAATGTACTCCTCGAGTGTTGGCTTGAGGATGTACTCTGCGTTTGACATTGCACGCTCAATGAGCTTGGGCATATCGGTAAACTTTATGCGCTCCTCGAGAAATGCAGCAACGCACACTTCGTTTGCGGCATTCACAACGCAAGGTATGTTGCCGCCCGTTGCCAGTGCGTTATAGGCGTGGCGCAGGTTGGGGAAGAGCTCCATATTTGGCTTTTCAAAGGTCAGCTCCTTTAAAGTGTTCCAGTCTATGCGGCCGAAAGTAGACGGCAGGCGTGTGGGGTAGGTGAGTGCATACATAATGGGCAGACGCATATCGGGTGTGCCCAACTGTGCCTTAATTGCTCCATCCTCGAACTGCACCATTGAGTGGATGACCGATTGCGGATGCACCACCACTTCTATATCCTCGGCGCCCACGCCAAACAGCCACTTCGCCTCCATAACCTCGAAACCCTTATTCATCATCGAGGCCGAGTCTATGGTAATCTTGGCTCCCATACTCCAGTTGGGGTGCTTTAGCGCCTGCTGACGTGTAACGTGCTCGAGTTGCTCCTTGGTAAATGTGCGGAACGGGCCGCCCGATGCTGTGAGAATGAGTTTCTCAACCCTATTGTGCATTTCGCCGGCAAGGCATTGGAAGATGGCAGAGTGTTCCGAATCGACAGGCAGGATGGGGGTTTGGTGTTCCATAGCTAAAGCATTGATGAGTTCGCCGGCAACAACCATTGTCTCTTTGTTGGCAAGTGCAATTGCTTTTCCTGCCTTTATGGCGTTTATGGTGGGGCGCAGGCCCGAGAAACCTACCATAGCCGTAACTACAACATCAATGGGGCCGGCTTCCACTATTTGGCATATAGCCTCGTAGCCCGCATAAACTTTTATGGGAAGGTCGTCGAGCGCCTCTTTGAGTCTTGGGTATTTGCTCTCATCAGCAATAACAACGGCCTCGGGTATGAATTTCCTTGCCTGTTGAATGAGCTCCTCGACGCGGGTGTTGGCTGTTATGGCATATACCTCGAAACTTTCGGGGTGTTCTTCAACAACTTGTAGTGTTTGCGTGCCTATTGAGCCTGTGGAGCCCAGTATTGCTATGCATCTTTTTCTTTTCTCTTCCATTTTTCTGCAGTTTAGAATGCGATGTATATGTTAGGGTCAAGCGGTTTGCTTCTGTGCCATAGCTCCAGGTGCAGGAACTGCTTTCTGTGATTTTCGTTTCCGCTTCCGTCGCTTAGGGTGGCAATTACCTCACCGCCGTATACTTTGTCGCCAACCTTCTTCAGCAGACGGTAGCAGTTGCGGTATACCGAAATGAGGTTCTCTCGATGCTGCACCACAATGGTGAAGCCATCGTTGGCTGTGTAGTCGCTAAAGACCACTGTGCCGTCGTAAATGGCCACAATGCTTTCTCCTGCGGCTTCGGCAATGTCAATTCCATAGTGCCCATTGCCGGGGTCATAGTCTTTTTCTATGCGGCCCTGTATGGGGCGAAACAGGTTTATCTCTTGCAGTGCTGCTACGCTTGCAGCCTGTGAGGTAAGGTTGTATCTTTCGCGCTCTTCCCACTCTTTCATAAATTTAGCCTCAAGCTCTGTGGTCTCTATTGAGATGCTGTCGCTTGAGACGGGCAACAACGAGTTTTTAATGGAGTCGGCAGTAATCTCGCCGCTCATTATGGCACGTATGTTGGCCAGGTAGATATCCTGCTTCCTCACCTCGTTCATCAGCGAATCCACGCGAAGGCTGTTGCTCACGAATTTGTCCTTGGTTACCTGGCTTACATAGCCCGGCAACAGTGAGCCCACCGGAGTGAACATTATTACAAGATATATGACTCCTGCAACAAGCAGGAATGAGAAGAAGAGCGAGAGAATTACCCAAAGAGGGGAGATGTAGAAGCCAAGCACGTTTTCGAGCTTGTTCTCGTTGTGTATCGTCAGGCGGTACTTTCGCAGTAGCCTGCTGCGGAATATTTTCTTCTTCATAGATCTGTTTCTTTAGAGGGAAACAAGTCCCTCGGGCAGGTCGAACATAATTATCCTATTCTCGTGGTCAATGCCGGTGATGAACTCTTCCTGAGCGGGGATAAGTATCTCATCATTGTTGCCCTCCACCACAAAGAGGGTATTTATGGTGCTTTCGTCAATCTCTATAATCTCTCCAAGCAGCCCCAATGTGCTGTCTTCCGCCGTGAATCCTATAAAATAGTTTAGCGAAACTTCATCGCTCTCCTCGGCCCATTTGCGTGGAATGTAGGCGTCGCGGTTTGTGAGATAGCGCACCTCTTCGGCCGTTTCCATTCTTTCAACTTTCACAATGAGAGTGTCCTCGCCTTTAGGGCGCTTGGTCTCGAAGAAAAACGGCACCAATATACCATCAATGTCGCAGGCGACATAGTCACATCCATCGCCAAGAGCAAGGGTGTCGCCTTGAAGCCCAATCTCGCCCTTTGTGCCGTGGGGCTTCAGGAACTTGCCGAAATATATGAAATCCTCCTTTTTAAGCATTTTGCGGCGTGTTTATGAACGTGTTATTTTTGCACCAATCTGATTAAGTCTCTCTTCAAGGTTCTGGTATCCGCGGTCAATCTGTTCAATGTTGTCGATGCGGCTCACTCCGTCGGCACTCATTGCTGCAATGAGTAGCGCTATACCGGCCCTTATGTCGGGTGAACTCATTGAGCGTGGTTTAAGGGTGAAACGTCTGTCGTGTCCAATAACCACAGCGCGGTGGGGGTCGCAAAGGATAATCTGCGCGCCCATATCAATGAGTTTGTCCACAAAGAAGAGACGGCTCTCGAACATCTTCTGGTGAATGAGCACGCTTCCCTTTGCCTGTATTGCTGTTACCAATAGCACGCTCAAGAGGTCCGGGGTCAGTCCCGGCCAGGGGGCGTCGCTTATGGTCATAATAGAGCCGTCGATGAACGAATCAATCTCATAGTGCTCCTGCGACGGGATGAAAATATCATCACCTCTTTGTTCGAATTTTATGCCGAGACGTCCGAAACTCTCGGGGATAATTCCAAGATTTTCGAACGATACGTTCTTAATTGTGAGCTCGCTCTTGGTCATAGCGGCCATTCCTATGAAGCTGCCTACCTCAATCATATCGGGGAGAGCTCTGTGCGTGCACCCGCCAAGTTCCTTTACGCCCTCGATGGTGAGCAGGTTGCTGGCAATGCCCGAAATTTTCGCTCCCATCTTGTTGAGCATACGGCATAGCTGTTGTATATAGGGCTCGCAGGCGGCGTTGTAGATGGTTGTGGTGCCCTGGGCAAGCACTGCTGCCATAATGATGTTGGCGGTGCCAGTTACCGAGGCCTCTTCAAGCAGCATCGGGCAGCCTTTCAAGGATTTCGCCTTCATGCGATAGACTCTCTTTTCTCTGTCGAAAGAGAACTCTGCGCCAAGTTTCTGAAGGCCGATGATGTGTGTGTCGAGCCTTCTGCGTCCAATTTTGTCGCCTCCCGGCTCCGACATTGTTGCCTTGCCAAACCTGCCCACAAGCGGGCCTATGAACATCACCGAGCCGCGCAGCCTTGCACAGCCGTTTATGTACTCCTCGCTGTCGATGTAGTCGAGGTTTACATTGTCGGCCTGAAAGGTGAAGCAACCCACGCCGTTGCGTGTAACAGAAACACCCATATTGATGAGCTGGTTGATGAGGTTGTTTACATCGGCAATATCGGGGATGTTCTCTATTGTAACTTTTTCGCTTGTGAGCAGCGTGGCGCAGATCTCCTGCAGCACTTCATTCTTTGCTCCTTGTGGGGTTATTTCGCCGCAAAGCTTGTGTCCGCCTTCTATTATGAATGATGCCATAGCTGTCGTGTTTTAGAATTTTCTTTTGAACTGTTTTTTGCCGTTATTGCGTTTTCCGCCTGTGTTGTTGCGCTGGGTGCTGTTGTTCCCGGCTGTGATTTTTATCTCTCTATCGGCAATATTTATGGCACCCTTTGTGTATATTCTCAAGTCTTCGAGAATTTTTTTATCCTCTACACCATCCTTGTTCCAGGCGATGTAGTTCTTTTTCATTTGTATGAGTATGAGCTCAACGAATTGCTCTCTCTCTTCGCCCTCCTCAAGGGTGAGTGCGTGGGCAATCATCTCCTCCACGATGCGTCCATAGTGCCTGTTGCGTATCTCGCCGTTGCTGTAGTGTACCTGCTGTGGCAGCACGTGGAACTCCTCTCTTTTGATTACTTCGCAGGGGTAGTCTATGTCGAGCTGAAAATCGGACATAATTGCCAAATGGTCCCACAGCTTGCGCTCTTGATTGGGCAGGTTGGGAAACATACTGCCCATTATGTGCACGATAGTCTCGGCGCATTGTTGGCGCTCCTCTCTGTCTGTTATAGTGAGTGCGTGATCAACCATCTTCTGCACAGAGCGCCCATATTCGGGCAGTGGCAGTTTCTTCTGTTTGGTATTGTATTCCATCATAGCTGTATGCGGGGGTTAAAAGTCCTTCAATAAATCTTTTGGCTTGGCAGCGATGAAGTTCTTCAGGTAGAATGGCTCAAAGTAGGCAATATCCTCAAACTTCTCATCAAACCAGGCTCTCTCGGCCAATGGCATCATATTCTTTGCCAGCGGGTTGCTGTGCCCTGTGAGAAAATGGGCGTTGGGATGGTCTATTATGCTGCTGCACTTGCCGGCGCCGTTGCCGAAGAAGTAGATGGGCTGTTTGTCGAGCAGCTCGCGGTAGCTTTCGGGGGTTACAACCTCGGCGTGTGTGGGGGTTACAACGTTCAGTGCGCGGTCATACACTGTTGCATAGACCTCGTTGCGTCTTGCATCAATCATAGGACAAAGCAGGGCGTTCTCATCAATGTCATCGCGGAACAGCACCGGAACGCACATTATTGCGGTGGTTGGCAACGATATCAGTGGAATGTTGCGGCCATAGCAGACTCCTTTGGCTGTGGATGATGCAATTCTGAGGCTTGTATATGACCCTGGGCCGCTGCTCAATGCCACGGCATTGATTTTTGCTCCTTGGCTGTCGGCAGTTTGCAAAGCCTCCTCCACAAACGGCGCAAGAACCTTGGCGTGCGACATCTCTTCGCGGTTCACTCTTTCAAAAAAAACGTGCCCATCCTGGCTCAATGCCACTGAGCAGATGCCGGTGGAGGCTTCGATATGCAGTATTACTGTTGTCATTATTTTTGGAATGTTTTTATTGGACTGCGCCAATTTAGGGTTATTAACTGCAAATTTAAGAATTAATTATTACAATAACTAACAAATATATTTTTTTAAATAAGTTTCACACTCTTGCTGCAAAAAAATTCCCGATAACGCCTTCCTTTCCGAATATTTGGCTATTTTTGCCAAATTAGTGATTAATGGGTGCATTGGCACGGCTTAATGTTTTTTCGATATGATATATTCAATGACGGGTTACGGTAAATCCGTAACTATTTTTCAGGATAGGAAGATTTGTGTAGAGATTCGTTCTCTCAATGGCAAAGCAATGGATTTGTCTACACGCATTGCTCCTCAGTTCAAGGGGTTTGAAATGGAAATTCGCTCTCTCATTACCGCTGAGCTTGAGCGTGGAAAGGTTGATTTTGCTCTATGGGTGGAGCAGGGCGAGAAGGCTGATATGCCGTCTCTCAATCAGGCTGTGATGCAGGGCTATGTGGAGCAGATGACCGAGGTTTCGAAAAATACAGGCCTGCCATTGCCTGCAAATCTTTTTGAGGTGCTGCTGCGTATGCCCGAAGTGATTGCCCGCAAGGAACTCTATGAGGTTTCCGATGAGGAGTGGGCTGTGGTGCTTGAGGGTATAAAGTCTGCCATTGCCGACCTTCTTGCCTTCCGCAAACAGGAGGGTGAAGCGTTGGCGCTCAAATTCGAGAACAAGATATCCAATATATCGGCTTTGCTTGCATCGGTGGAGCCCTTCGAGAAGGAAAGGGTGGAGAAAATCCGTGCACGCATCGAGGAGGCGCTTGCAAAGGTGGCGGGTGTAGACTACGACCGCAATCGCCTTGAGCAGGAGCTCATCTTCTACATTGAAAAGCTTGATGTGAACGAAGAGAAGCAGCGTCTTACCAACCATCTGCACTATTTCCTCTCTACAATGGCCGAAGAGCGTGGCCAGGGTAAGAAGCTTGGTTTTATAGCGCAGGAGATGGGGCGCGAGATAAATACTCTTGGTAGCAAAAGCAATCACGCCGAAATGCAGAATATCGTGGTGCAGATGAAGGATGAACTGGAGCAGATAAAGGAGCAGGTATTGAATGTAATGTAAAGAAATATGAAAAAGGGAAAGGTTGTTATTTTTTCGGCCCCTTCGGGCTCGGGCAAGTCTACACTGGTGCATTTTCTTATGGACCGGGATTCTTCTTTCGGTTTTTCGGTATCGGCTACCAGCCGACCACCGCGAGGAGAGGAGAGGCACGGTGTCGATTACTTCTTTTTTACCCCTGATGAGTTTCGTGCGCGTATTGCCGCCGATGAATTTGTGGAGTATGAAGAGGTCTATCCCGGCCGTTTCTATGGAACTTTGAAATCTCAGGTAGAACGTCAGCTCGAACAGCAGAACATCCTTTTCGATGTTGATGTGAAAGGCGGTTGCAGCCTGAAGAAATATTATGGTGAGCGTGCACTGTTTATTTTTGTGCAGGCGCCGTCGATAGAGGTGCTGCGTGAGCGTCTCATAGGGCGTGGCGACACCTCTATGGAGGAGATTGAGAAGCGTGTGAGCAAGGCCGAGTATGAGATGACTTTTGCAAAGTTTGCCGACCGTGTAATTGTGAACGATGACCTTGATAGCGCAAAGAGTGATTTGATGTTGGTTGTTGAGAAATTTCTCAATGAATAAAAAGAAGACAGTAATCTTTGGAGGTAGTTTCGACCCCATTCACAACGGGCATCTTGCGCTTGCAGCCGAGGTGCTTGAACGTGGTGTGGCGTCCGAGGTCTGG
This sequence comes from Bacteroidaceae bacterium, assembly GCA_045654645.1. Classification (GTDB taxonomy): domain Bacteria; phylum Bacteroidota; class Bacteroidia; order Bacteroidales; family Bacteroidaceae; genus HGM04593. The sequence continues at coordinate 14,223 of JAZONR010000054.1, read as the reverse complement.
TTTATGGTAACACCTCAAAATCCACATAAGCAAGGTCTCTCTCTCAGTGATGAGCAGGAACGGTTGCGTATGGTGAATCTTGCCATTGATGGCAGAAAAGGATTCAAGGCGTGTGATTTTGAGTTTTATCTGCCGCGTCCTTCATATACATTAAACACGCTTCGTGCGCTTGATGAGGCTTATCCCGACAGGGAGTTCTCTTTGCTCATCGGTGCCGATAATTGGGATAAATTCGACCAATGGTACAAGGGTGATGAGATATTGGCCCGCTATGGCGTTGTTGTGTATCCTCGTGGTGGTGAAGAGCAGCCGCCGTTGCCACCCGGTGTAGAGTGGCTGCCGGCGAAACTGCACGATGTGAGCTCGACAATGGTGCGCAACATTGTTGCTGCGGGGGGTGATATTTCCAATCTCGTTCCTCGGGCAGTGGGTGTGTATATTAATGACAAGAAAATGTACAGAAAATGAGACAACTGCTTTTTTCTATGCTGCTTGTACTTTCACTATCGGTGAAGGGACAGGATAGGGTGCAGCTCTATGACGATATGTGCAACCCGTTGCAGTCGGTGTTTTGCGATTATGTGCGCAACGAGTCGCAGACCAACCACATTACAAGCGCGGGGGGGGAGTATATTGGTACGCTCATTGATGACAAGCTCTATGGTTGGGGGCTTTTCCTCTCGGCGTCGGGGTTGCAGTCCTATGGTCAGTATCGCGACGGCAAGCTGCTGTTTGGGCTTGTGATGTCGGATAAAGTGGCCAAGGTGGGCAGTGATGAGCGCTATGTGATGTATGACCTTGCAACCGGGGGCATTATTCGTGTGTGTGGCGCAGAGGGAGAGTTGCCGCTTGAATTTCCTCTTGTGAATTCCGAGGATGGCGAGGAGTCGCCCTATTGCTTCAAGAAAGAGACCTATGGAAACGGCGACGTCTACATTGGCGAGTTCTACAAGGGTCGTCGCCACGGCTATGGTGTCTATCAATGGGCCGGCGGCGATATGTGGTATGGATATTACAGCGAGGGCTACCGCAACGGTTACGGAATGCTTGTGAAGCCCGATTATCACGTCTATTATGGTCGCTGGCTTGGCGACAGTAAGGTTGAATGAAACATATTTTTTAACTAATATATATATGAAAAAGAGAGTTCAATGGTTGCTTTTAGCTGCAGCCTTGCTGCCTATCGCACCGGCGGTGGCGCAGAATGAGAGTGTTGTTACCCTGGCAGGTAATGCGTATGTAACTGCTGTGTCAGAGGGTGCTGATTCTAAAGAGGTCTTTATAGATGAACAAAATTGTGCATTGCGCAATTGGGACAGCACAGAGGATGTGGTTAGTTTCTACTTTAAAACAGAGAAGAGTGGCAAGATGAAGGTTGCTCTTCAGGCAAAAGGAAATTCCAAAATCGAGGTGTCGCTTTTGGGTAAAAAGAAAAAAATCAAGCTCAACAGTGATACTTTGACACGAGTGGAGGTTGGAACATTCAAGGTGAAGACTCCCGGCTATGTTAAAATGGATATTCGTGGCATTAAAAAAGAGGGTGCCGATTTTGGCAATGTCTCAACTGTTCTGGTGAGCGGCGATGTGGCTCCGGTGGTATGTGTTGCCCCCGATTTTAGCACCCACTTCGGTCGTCGTGGCCCGTCGGTGCATATGGGTTACACGCTTCCTAAAGAGAATGTAGAGTGGTTCTATAATGAGATAGTTGTGCCCGAGGAGGGCGATATCCCCAGCAGTTACTATATGGCTTGCGGTTTCGGACAGGGCTATTTTGGAATGCAGAACAACACTCCTTATCCAAGAAGGGTGCTCTTCTCGGTGTGGAGTCCTTATGAGACTGATAATGCTGCCGAAATTCCCGACTCTTTGCGCATTGTGCTGCTAAAGAAAGGCGAGAATGTGAAGGTGCAGGATTTTGGCAACGAGGGCTCGGGTGGACAAAGTTTTATGCACTATGACTGGAAGCCCGGTGAGCGTTGTCGTTTCCTTATGGGTGTGAAACCCGATGGCAATGGTAACACAGTGTATACAGCCTATTTCTTTGACAATCACAAGAATAAATGGCAGCTTGTGGCCTCTTTTCGCCGTCCCGAGATATCTACCTGGTATACAAATGCGCACTCTTTCCTTGAGAACTTCAATCCTGTAATGGGTTATATTAATCGCAAGGCATACTATTGCAACCAGTGGGCGCGCACAACCGATGGTCGTTGGATTCCTGTAACACGCGGACGTTTCACTTGCGACACAACAGGTCATTACAGACACCGTCTCGATTATACCGGCGGCGTCGAGGGTGAAGATTTCTTCCTCTCTATGGGTGGCTTCTTTGATGATTTTATGACATCGGGCACCAATTTCGAGCGTTCAGGCAATGTGTCAGAGGCTCCCGAGATTGATTTCTCAACGCTTGAATAAGCGTGCTTATATTGAGTGTTCGGGTGTTAGGCCGTTTTGAAATTCAAAAAAATACCCTGAATAATTGTGAAATAATATTATTGTAACTATTTTTGTAGTCATTAATCAATGTTACATCTTGTTTGAAGATGTTTGCAGTTGCCGATTATATGATAAAACACAATCAATATTAATTAATTAACTGTAATTATGAATTTGAAGAAATTTTTTGGTGCAGCCCTTGTTGCTGTAATGGCGTTTGCCGGCACAACATCACAGGCGCAGTCTACTTCTCCCTCCACAGAATGGGAATGGGATAAGGGTACTATCGTAGTTAAGACTCCCGAGCGCCCTGCCGGTCAGGAGCACGTTCTTAACCTTGCTGTTGCTCCAATCAAGACTGTTCGTGTAGCTTTCGTAGGTCTTGGTATGCGTGGCGACGGTGCTGTTATCCGTTTCTGCCGCATCCCCGGTGTTGAAATTGTTGCTCTTTGCGACTATGAGTATGAGCGTGCCGAGGAGTGCAACAAGTTCTTGCGCGAGCAGGGCTTGATGCCTGCCGACATCTACTGTGGTGCCGATGGTTACAAGGCTCTTTGCGAGCGTCCCGACATTGACCTCGTTTACGTTGCTGCCGACTGGAATCACCACTATCCTATTGCAAAGTATGCAATGGAGAACGGAAAGCACACTGCTATCGAGGTGCCTTCAGCGATGAACCTTGAGCAGTGCTGGAGCCTTATCAACCTCTCAGAGCAGACACGTCTCCACTGCTTCATCCTTGAGAACTGCTGCTACGACGACTATGAAATGAACGCTCTTGCAATGGCTCAGGATGGTGTGTTCGGTGAGATTATTCGTGCCGAGGGTGCCTACATCCACAGCCTCGAGTGGTTCTGGGATGCATACTGGAAGGATCCTGCCGACAACGACGTTGATAACCTTCACTGGCGTCTGAAGTATAACAAGGAGAACCGTGGCGACCTCTACGCTACTCACGGCCTTGGCCCCGTTGCACAGTGTATGGATATTCACCGTGGCGACCGCTTTACAACACTTGTTGCAATGGATACAGATCCCTTCTTCGGCAAGGAACTTGTAAAGGAGAAGACCGGTAAGGAGTGCAAGGAGTTCCGCAATGGCGACCACACAACAACACTTATGCGCACAGCAAAGGGTAAGGTTGTTGAGATTCAGCACAACGTTATGACTCCACAGCCCTACAACCGTTTGTTCAAGCTCACCGGTACAAAGGGTTATGCTACAAAGTATCCCGAGCCTAAGCTCGCTCTCTCTGGCGAGGCTCTCAAGGGCACCGGCGCTCCCCAGGTTGATAACCTCAACGCTCACGGCTTTATGAGCGATGAGCAGAAGGATGCTATGATGGCAAAGTACTACCACCCCATCCTCAAGAAGTATGTTGAGAAGGGTCGCGACCTCGGTCACGGTGGTATGGACTTCGTTATGGATTCACGTCTTGTATACTGCTTGCAGAATGGTTTGCCTCTTGATATGGACGTTTATGATATGGCTGAGTGGTGCTGCTTGGCAGAGCTCGGTACATTGTCAATGGACAACAACTGTGCAGCTGTTACATTCCCCGACTTTACACGTGGCCACTGGAACGAGGTAAAGGGTTACAAGCACGCATTTGCTGCTCCCGAGGTTGAGGCTGCTACCGAGGCTGAGGCTGAGGCTTACAGCGCAGCACAGAAGGCTGTTACAGCAAAGAAGAACCTTTGGAAGCTCTATGATGACGTGAAGGCTGCAAAGGCTGCAGGCAATGCCAAGGCTGAGGCTGCTGCTCAGAAGAAGCTTAACAATGCAAAGGCTTCTGCAAGAAAGCAGATTGCAAAAGATGTTAAGAAGGCTCTTGCAGTGAAGAAGTGATTAAGAGACTTTAAAATACAAAAAATGGCAGCTTTTCGGCTGCCATTTTTTTTGTTGGGTGTATGTTAGTTGGGTGTTGCACCGTATGCATTTTCGCCCTCATCGCCTTTTCTGCATAAAAGGATAAGCAGCCACACCCATCCCACCAATGGTATGAACGAAATGAAGTACCACCAACCGCTTTTGCCGATGTCGTGCATACGCCTCACAAAGACGGCTAAAGAGGGAATAAGGAGTGCGAAAATAGCGATGTAGTTTACAACAGGGATAATTCCCAATATAAAGTTAAACAGGGCCCAATACCAATATTCCGCCCTGTTGGCGCGCCCGCTGAATGTGGCATACTTGCCGAAGCAGGTTTTTATGGCGCTCCCAAAAGGGTTTGTGCCTTCTCTCTTTGTTTCGGGTTTTAACAGAGTGCCACATTTTACACAAACCACAGCTTTGGGGTCGGGCTGTGCTCCGCAGTTTGCACAATAGTTGTTGCCTTCGCCGGCTGAAACGCCGCAATGAATACATATTGCAGCCTTTTCGTTAATCTCTTTTCCACAATTCCTACAGAACATATTAAATGGATTTTTAGCTTGGCTCCACAGTCCCCTTTGTGCCGCCGGTAAAACAAAAGAAAGCGTGGGAACTATTGTAGTTACCACGTCGAGGCTCTGGACTGCCCACCTGTTTGTAACAAACAATAGCCCACGCCAAATGTATATAGCACACCCACCGCGGGTGTAGATATAACACTGACGTGAGCACCTTGCTTATTATCAAACAGGTTGAAATTGTCCAGATTTCGACGTATGATAATAACAAAACGCTCTTTAATAAAATGTAGCCCTTGCTTTTTAGTGCAAGTGCATACAAATGTAGTAAAAAGCATTCTTCTTGGCAAGTACTGTTGCAAAATTAGTTGTTGTTGCAATGAGAGGAGCTGCTGTTTTACTACATTTTATCGTGGTTCAGGAATTTGTCGTGAGAAAGCATTTTGCCTAAAAAGGTTAGGAAAATAGAAGTTTATTTGTATTTTTGCAACTTGACTCTTTATATATAATAACAAACAGACAAAAGTTTATATTATGATAGCAGTACTTAAAAACGGCGTTACAAAAGCACAGCAGGATAATCTTATCCACTGGCTTGAGTCGCAGAATGTGCGCGTTCACGTTTCAGAGGGAGAGATGCAGACGGTTGTGGGTCTAATTGGCGACACCAGCAAAATTGATATTGACCTGCTTGCAGGGCTTGATATAATTGACCGGGTGGCTCGCATAAGCGACCCTTTCAAAAGCGCAAACCGCAGCTTCCATCCCGAGGACACCGTTGTTACTGTGGGCAAGGGTGAGAATGTGGTGAAGATTGGTGGTGGAAATTTTGCCATTATGGCCGGTCCTTGCTCTATTGAGAGCGAGGAGCAGATATTGGCAGTTGCAACAGCTGTAAAGGCATCGGGAGCCAATATCCTGCGCGGTGGTGCTTTCAAGCCCCGCACATCACCCTATGATTTTCAGGGCCTTCGCGCCGAGGGTTTGCAATTGCTCATCAAGGCACGTGAGGCTACAGGGCTTCCCATTGTAACAGAGATTATGAGTGCTTCGCACCTCGATCTTTTTGCCGATGTGGATATAATTCAGGTGGGTGCCCGCAATATGCAGAACTTTGAGCTCCTCAAAGAGCTGGGCCGCAGCGACAAGCCAATCTTGCTGAAACGTGGACTGTCGGCAACTTTAAAGGAGCTGCTTATGAGTGCCGAATATATTATGTCCGAGGGCAATGAGCAGGTTATTTTGTGTGAGCGTGGTATTAGAAGCTATGACAGCTACACCCGCAATGTGCTTGACCTGGCTGCAGTGCCTGTGCTCAAGGGGCTCACTCATCTTCCGATTGTTGTAGACCCCAGCCACGCGACCGGTGTTTCGCGTCTGGTGCGCCCTATGGCTTGTGCGGCTACAGCAGCCGGCGCCGACGGACTCATTATTGAGGTGCACAACAATCCAGTGTGTGCGCTCTGCGACGGTGCACAGTCGCTCACTCCCGAACAGTTTGACGAGGTGGCACAGCGTGTGCGCGACATACGCAACATAATGCATTGATGCGATGGTGGTTGGTGTTGTAGGATTGGGGCTCATAGGTGGCTCGGCGGCCAAGGCTTTCAAGGCTGCCGGTTACACAGTGCTTGGCTGTGATATAAACAGCTCCATAGTGAGCTATGCACAGCTTGAAGGCACAGTCGATGGTCTCCTTTCGCGCGAGAAAATAGGCGCTTGCGACCTGTTGCTTCTCACGGCAACGCCGGCGGCTGTGGTGGAGTATTTGCGAGACAACGCTTCCCGCATTGCCTCCAATACATTGGTTATCGATTTCTGTGGTATAAAACGTGTGGTGTGTGAGCTTGGTTTTGAGCTTGCCGCAAAGTGGGGCTTCACCTTTGTGGGTGGCCACCCTATGGCCGGTCTGCAGTTTTCGGGTTATAAATACTCAAAAGCAACGCTGTTCAACGGGGCCTCTTTCATCATTGTGCCGCCTGTGCACGATGATATAGCTCTGCTCGATAGTGTGAAACAGGCGCTGCAGCCGTTAGGCTTCAAGAAGTTTGTTGTTACGAATGCCGATTTTCACGATAGGATGATTGCCTACACTTCGCAAATGTGCCACGTTGTTTCCAATGCCTTTATCAAAAGCCCCACCGCAAAGCAACACAAGGGCTACAGTGCCGGTAGTTTCCGCGACTTCACACGTGTGTCGCGTCTTAATGAGGGTATGTGGACCGAGCTTTTTCTTGGCAACAAGGAACATCTTCTTCCCGAGCTGAATCTTTTGATATCATCACTTTGTGATTATCGTGATGCCATTGCCGAGGGCGACGCCGAGAGGCTTTGCGCTCTGTTGCGCGACGGCCGCATTGCGAAGGAAGATACAGAAAAATAATTTATGCAATACAGAACTATACACGTAGAGGCTTCAAGAGCCTATGATATATACATCGGTGCCGGTATTTTGCCATCGATAGGCGAGTTTATAACACCACTGCTGGGCAGGTGCCGCTTGGCGGTGCTCACCGACAGCAATGTAGATGTGCTCTACGGCGATGCGCTGATGGGCTATCTTAGTGCAGCCGGTTATGATGCGTGCAAATATGTGATTCCGGCGGGTGAGGCCTCTAAATGTGCCGATAATCTGCTTGCCTTTCTCAACTTTATGGCTGCTGCACAGCTCACGCGCAGCGATGCTGTCATTGCCTTTGGCGGTGGCGTGGTGGGGGACCTTGGCGGTCTCTCGGCCTCGCTCTATTTGCGCGGTATAAAGTTTGTTCAGGTGCCCACAACGCTGCTTGCCGCTGTTGATAGTTCGGTGGGCGGAAAAACCGCCATAGATATCCCTGCGGGTAAAAACCTCGTTGGCAGCTTCTATCAGCCCTCTCTGGTATGCTGCGACACAGCTCTGATGGAGACTCTCCCGGCTGCCATCTATCGCGATGGTTGCGCCGAGGTTATAAAATATGGCGTGATACTCGATGCTTCGCTCTATGAAACACTGCGCACCATTCCCTTTGACCGCGAGGCTGTTGTGGCGCGTTGCGTAGAGATTAAACGTGATGTGGTGCAGCAGGATGAGTTTGACAATGGCATAAGGGGTTTGCTCAATTTTGGGCACACTTTTGGACACGCTATCGAAAAATTGAGCAATTTCGGTGTCTCGCACGGCGAGGCTGTGGCAAAAGGTATGGTAATTGCTGCAAGAATGGCTCCGCTCTGCGGCCTTTGCAATGTTGCCGATGAACTGTCGGCGCTGCTTGTCGCTTATGGTTTTGACATTGCTTGTGCCTATGGGGCAAATGAGATATATGAGGCGTTGCTCTCGGATAAAAAACGTCGTGGTGGAAACATCTCGGTTGTGTTGCCGCGCGCTGTGGGCAACTGCTCACTTGTTACATTGCCGGTGGAGGAGCTTAAGGTGTTACTTGAAAAGGTGCTTGGATAATGGATTTAAAGATACACGGTACACTGCAGGGCTGCATTATGCCGCCGCCCTCAAAGTCGCAGGCCCACAGGCTGCTCATTTGCGCGGCTCTGGGCGTGGCGCCTTGTACCATTGCGTGCAGTGCCGTAAACGATGATATAATGGCGACTATGCACTCGCTCAATGCGTTGGGTGCCGAGATAACATATTCCCAAGGGCTCTTCACTGTGAGGCCTGTCAGGGTGTTGAAGGGTGGTACGCTCGATTGTGGCGAAAGTGGCTCCACATTGCGTTTTCTGCTTTCGGTGGCAGCCGTGCTTGGTGCCGACGCCACTTTTGTGGGTAGCGGCAAGTTGCCACAGCGCCCAATGGAGGCGCTCACAACGGTGCTTGCGCAGCACGGAATGACATTTGAACGCCACTCGGGCTATGAACTGCCTGTTACTTGCAGCGGAACGCTGCGTGGCGGCAACTACAGCCTGCCGGGCAATATATCATCGCAATATCTCACCGGTCTGCTTTTTGCGCTGCCGTTGGCTGCCGAGGATAGCGTTGTACAGGTTACCGATGGTCTCACCAGTGCCTCTTATGTTGCAATGACACTCGATGCACTGCGCGTTGCAGGCATTGAGGTGGAGCAGAGGTGGGATACCTATACCATAAAAGGCGGGCAACAGTATCGTTTGCCGTCGCACGTGGCTGTTGAGGCCGACTGGTCATCGGCAGCCTTTTGGGTGGTTGCCGGTGTAACGGGGCGTAATCCGCTTACTGTGTGCGGGGTGAACAACAGCTCTTTGCAGGGCGACAGTGCCATTGTGGAGCACCTTCGCTGTATGGGTGCCTTTATTGAGGCCGGTAGCGACAAGGTGGTGGCTATGCCGTCGCATCTGTTTGGGGCGGAGCTCGACTGCACCGATACCCCCGACCTTCTTCCCGTGCTTGCTGTTGCTGCGGCTGTGGCTCAAGGAACAACTCTCTTCACCGGTGTGGGGCGTTTGCGCTACAAGGAGAGCGACCGCCTTGCGGCTGTCAGGGATATGCTGTTGTCATTTGGAATCAATTCGGTAATTGGTGAGGATACGTTCACTGTTTATGGTGGCGCTCCCGCAGCCATTGCGCCGGTAGACAGCTATGGCGACCATCGCATTGCAATGTCGGCAGCTATAATGTCGGCTGTGGCGCAGGGTGTAACAACAATCAATGGCGCCGATTGTGTGGCAAAATCCTATCCTGCCTTTTTTGAACATTATGCATTGCTGGGTGGAATAGTGGAAAAGATATGAATATAATAAAAGCTATATAATATGGATTTGGAAAAACTACGCCAGGAAATAGATGAGATAGATACCAAGATGTGCGACCTTTTTGCGCGTCGTATGCAGGTGGTTGCCGGAATAGGCCAGTATAAGAAGGAGAACAATATGCCTGTATATCACCCTTCGCGTGCGCGTGCCGTGTTGCAGAATGTGTCAAAGCGCCTTGGTCCCGAGTTCGAGGGGTATGGTCGCACTCTCTATCGCACAATCTTCGACCTGAGCGAGTCTTATGAGACACGTATGCTTTCAGAGGGTAGCGAGTTTTTTAACTATTTCAAGAATATTGCTTCGGTGCCGCCACAGCCTTTCCCAAAGCGTGGAACAGTCGCTTGTGCCGGTTGCGAAGGCTCGTATGCCCACCTTGCATCGGAACGTCTCTTTGACTTGCCCGAAATAATGTATATGAACAATTTTGAGGGAGTATTCAAGGCTGTGAACAGTGGTCTGTGCGAGTTTGGCGTGCTCCCGATAGAGAATTCTCTTGCCGGTTCGGTAAATGCAATATATGACCTTCTTTCCGAGTACAATGTCAATATTGTGCGTTCTGTGCGTCTCAAGGTCGATCACGCGCTTCTCACTGTGCCGGGAGCGAAGCTCGAGGATATACGAGAAATCTATTCTCATCAACAGGCCATAAACCAGTGCTCCGATTTTCTCTCTACCCTCAAGAATGTGCGTGTCATTGCTTGTGAGAACACTGCCGAGGCTGCCCGTATGATAGCTGCGACAGGCGACCCCGGCAAAGCGTCGCTCTCATCGCGTCTTTGCGCCGAGCTCTATCAGCTGCAGGTGTTGAAGTCGGCCATTCAAAACCGCGACAACAACTACACCCGTTTCATCTGCATAGCAAAAGAGGCAAAGATGTATTCGGGCGCCGACCGCACCAGCATAATGATTAATATCCCAAACCGTCCGGGTACACTCTTCCGCATAATGTCGCGTTTCAATGCCACCGGTGTAAACCTTGTGAAACTCGAGAGCCGTCAAATTCCCGAACGTGAGTTTGAATACCGTTTCTATTTCGACATTGAGGCATCGGTCTACAGCGATGAGTTCCTCTCTCTTATGTGCGAGTTGCACGAGTGTGGCGAGCAGTTCAGGTATTTTGGTACGTATGCTGAAATCATATAAATTATTGTCTGAATTGGCGATAACTGCGTTACGCTGAATATGTAACCAAAAGGCAAAATTGCAGTGTAGGTCCGGGTACAATCAAAAGAGTGGAAAAACGTTTTACGTTTGTTGTTATGGCTGTTGCTGAATACCGGCTGTGGTTAAGCAACAAACGTAAATTGTTTCTTGCAAAATCTTCATTATATGAATCCAAGGGTTGCTGCTATTGTAAAATGGAGCATACTTGTTTTATGTTGGTTGCTCTTCTCACCGCTGTTCTACCGGCTTGCAGGCAAGTGGGGTATATGGTAATAAAAGAATGATAATATGAAGAAAATATTAGTTATAAATGGCCCAAATCTCAATCTTTTGGGGTTGCGCGAGCCTGCGCTCTACGGCGCGCAGAATTTTGAGGCATTGCAGGCTTTCATACGTTCTTCAGCCGAGGCTCTCGGGCTTGATGTGGAGTTGTTCCAGTCGAACCACGAGGGGGCAATAGTTGATAAAATTCAGGCGGCATACGGCGTGTTCGACGGCATATTGATTAACCCTGCGGCCTACACTCACACAAGCGTTGCCATTCTCGATGCTCTAAAGGCTGTTGCGTTGCCAACAGTGGAGGTGCATCTTACCGATATTTCCACACGTGAGGATTTTCGCAAATTCTCCTTTGTGTCGCTCTATGCGCAGAGGACAATCTGCGGCAAGGGTTTTGAGGGGTATAAAGAGGGCCTTGAACACTTGGCAAGCCTATGAAATTTTTTCACACAGCTGCCATAAAGGAGATTGATGCCTACACTATTGAGCACGAACCCATAGCCTCAATAGATTTGATGGAGCGCGCTGCGGGTGTGCTCACCGATGCCCTGCTAAGGCTTTGCGATACTCGTTCCTTTGCTGTGTTTGCCGGCCCCGGCAACAATGGCGGCGACGGCCTTGCCGTGGCGCGAATGTTACATAGGGCAGGGCGAGATGTGCAGGTGTGGCTCATTAATCCCAAAGGAAAACTCTCGCCCGATTGTGCAAAGAATCTTGAGCGTCTGCTTGCACTGAACATCAAGGTCAATGAGGTGCGCGGCGGCTTTGTGATGCCACAATTGGGTGGCGACATTGTTGTTGTGGATGCTCTTTTCGGCAGTGGGCTCAATAAGCCTGTTAGCGAGGGCGTTTTTGCCGATGTGATAAATGGCATTAACGCATCAGGCTGCCGGGTTGTGGCGGTTGATATGCCGTCGGGGCTTCTGGGCGAAAACAACTATCCCCTCTCGGGTGTTGTGGTCTCTGCAACAGATACATTGACTCTTCAGTTTCCCAAGCTGTCGCTTCTTTTACCCGAGAATGATTGCTTTGTGGGCAGTATGCACATACTCGATATCGGACTCTCTGCAGTTGCGATAGAGAGGAACCCTTCCACGCTGTTTTATACCGATGAAAAGGATATAAAACCTCTCCTAAGACCACGTGTCAAGCACTCTCACAAGGGTTGCTATGGCCGTGCTTTGCTTGTTGCCGGCTCAAGGGGGATGGCAGGTGCTTCGGTGCTTGCTGCCCGTGCGGCATTGCGCAGTGGAGTGGGGTTGCTGACTGTTCACCTGCCTTCGTGCAATAATGTCATTATGCAGGTGGCCGTTCCCGAAGCAATGACATCGGTTGATAGCAGTGCTGTTTGTTTTAGCGACTGCATAGATGTTTCTGCTTACAGCGCTGTGGCTGTGGGGCCCGGTCTTGGGCGCAGCCCGGAGAGCGAGAAGGCTCTGCTCTCTCTCATTGACAACTGCCGTGAGGCCGGGGTGCCAATGGTGCTCGATGCCGATGCACTGAACATCCTCTCAGGCAATTCTGAATATTTGCACCGTCTTCCACAGGGGAGTGTTCTCACACCTCATCCCGGTGAGTTTGCAAGGCTTTTTGGCAAGATAACCAATACTCTTTCTGCAATAAATTCGGTGCGGGCATTTGTGCGTGATTATAACGTAACAATAGTGCTCAAAGGGGCCCACACTGTGGTTATAGCTCCTGACAGTAATCTCTATTTCAACAGTACAGGCAACCCGGGAATGGCAACCGGTGGCAGCGGTGATGTGCTCACCGGTGTGGTGCTTGCGTTGCTTGCTCAGGGCATAACTGCTATTGATGCGGCTCGTGTTGCTGTCTATGCGCACGGCCTTGCAGGCGATATTGCAGCTGAGTGCAAGGGGCATAGGGCACTTGTGGCGGGCGACATTGTCGAGTGCTTGCCATCGGCGTGGAAAGAACTGGAAAAATAATGTAGACTATGAAATTTCAACAGATATTGCGCGACTGGTCGCTGCCAATTGTGATGCTTGCAGGCGTGGTGATGTATCTTCTCTATGCCAATATACCGTTTTTCAGGGGTACAGGGCACATTGCATCGGCAATTGTATCGGTGCTGCAGCCATTGCTCATCTTTTCAATGCTCTTTGTTACCTTCTGCAAGGTGCGGCTCAAGGAGCTGAAACCTTCGCGTTGGCATTTGTGGCTGTTGGCGTTTCAGTTATTGCCATTTGCCGTTATATCGCTGTCAATAACATTTTTCCCTACGATGCCTGTAACGGTGAAAGTGTTGCTTGAAGCGGCAATGATGTGCCTTGTGTGTCCTACAGCCACAGCTGCAGCTGTGATAACCGCAAAGCTTGGTGGCAATTCGGCTTCATTGATTTCGTATACCATACAGATAAATATAGCAGTTGCCCTTGTGGCGCCATTGTTTCTTGCTTTCTCGCATCCTATGGAGGAGATGTCGTTAGGCGCCTCTTTCCTGCTTATATTGGCAAAGGTTTTCCCTCTTTTGTTATGCCCTTTGCTTTGTGCAGAGTTACTGCGTCTGCTATTGCCGCGTGTTCACGGATACATTGTTACCAAGGGGCGCAACTGGCCCTTTTACCTTTGGCTTGTGGCGCTGTCGCTTGCCATTGCAATGACAACACGTGCCATTGCCCACAGCAGTCTGCCGTTTGTTGTTATGGCGGGTATTGCAGCAGTGGCGTTGGTGTGCTGTCTTCTGCAGTTCTATGTGGGGCGTCGCATTGGGCGTCGCTATGGTGAGGTTGTTGCCGGGGGGCAAGCCTTAGGACAGAAGAATACTGTTTTTGCAATTTGGTTTGCCTATACATTCCTCACGCCTGTTACAGCAATTGCCGGTGGTTTCTACTCTCTGTGGCATAATCTTGTCAATACCCTGCAACTGCTGAAATATAGAAAAAGCAGGCAGTAGCTGCTTGCCAAACAATTCCTTGTAGGTGCAGCCTGCACCAATAGCCGATATTTAAAATGGCGGTTGTTAAGAGTGCTTGTCTTGCAGCAGGGCCTTTATGTATAGCAAAACGAAGCTGACTAAAAAGGCTCTTTTGTTGTTATACTCGCCCTTGGAAATGCTCATTTACGCTTAGTAAATTAATCCGCAATGCTTGGTTTTTCCTCCTTGCTGCTCGGCATAGAATGCAAGCACTCTCTGCTCTCGCGTGCTGCGTAGGTTAATCCGCAATGCTTGGTTTTTCCTCCTTGCTGCTCGGCATAGAATGCAAGCACT
>JAZONR010000053.1:0-66432 GCA_045654645.1 Bacteroidaceae bacterium | reverse complement strand
AACGAAGATATGATAACGTTATTAACGCGATGACAACCTATAGTAGGATAAGAAAAAGCATTTTCCTTGCCGGGCTAGCCCGGCAAGGAAAGACACAAGAATTTTGATTAAATTGTGTAAACAAATTTTAGGACGGCACATCATCCCCCACCCGACAGCAAGCTGTCTCGTCCCCCTTGGGAAAGGGGACAGCTGAAAAGCAATAGCTAAAACAAAATTGATGCGCGCAGCGTGGATGCAACCTTGCCCGTGGTTGCGATTATTGCTAACTATTTTAGAGTGTAAAACATTATAAGGTGTCCATTTTTTATAAATAATGGGCTGCTTGTCTACATTTTTTCATAAAAATGGTGCATTTGATAGAAAAAACTGTTACATTCGCGCAAAAGTATAACTCAAAACATAATTAACAATAAAAACTATGCTTATGAAAAAATTTACTCTTTTTGTAATGTCGTTGTTCCTTGCGTTGGGAACAACATTGGCGCAGGAGAGTAGTGCGCTTGAACTCACTTCTGTTAAACCCAGTAGCGAGGCCCCCGTTTCTACAGTTGATTTTATTCAGCTTGTTTTCAACAAGGATGTAGTTGTTACCCTCCCCGAGGGTGGTATCGCTGTCAAGAACAACGAGACCAATGAGGCTATAAATCTTGTTCGTGTCAATGAGTACACCGATGCGAATATGGTTGTGCTGCACTTTGAGCAGAAGGCAGTGATTGGTAAGGAGGGTAAGGAAGAGATGGTTGAACAACGCATTGAAGTTCCCGGTACATATAGCTACACAATTCCCGCAGGCTGCATCAAGAGTGTAGACAACGAGGAGTTCCCCGAACAAACATTCTCATTCACCGTTGTTCCTCCATTTGAGATGGTGGGCTACACTCCCAACCAAGGCACAGACAAGGTTGAGGAAGTTCAGGTAACATTCAACGATGAGATTGCAAGTGTTGCATTGCCGGCAAGCGGTCTCCAGGTGGTGGATATGTATTGGACAGGGGTTGCAAAGGTAAGCGATTATGTAATCAGTGATGATAACAAGAGCATTACATTCAAACTCGATAATGCTATCACCACTCCCGGTACCTATTATCTTGACATATATCAGGATGTAATCACAAGCGTTAATGGGGTGAAGAACAATTACACTGCAGTTGTTTTCAATGTGGTAGACTTTACACCTTCGTTCTCAACAAACATTAATGATGGTGATAAAGTGAAGGAACTCAATACACTTGAAATTACATTCAACAATGTAAATGAGGTGGTACTTGTGGAGGGTGCACAGCCTGTTACAGTATATATGCCGGGTGATGGCGAGGCTACAGGTGTAGCTACATTGGCCGATAAGAAGATTACAGTAACATTTGACCAGCAGTTTATAGAGGATGGCGAGTATACCTTTGATATCCCTTCAGGTATGTTCAAAATGGACGGTGTTCCCAATGAAAGACGTGTGATAAATGTTACACTTTACACAGTAACTGTAACTCCTCTCGAGATTCTTGAGGTTACACCTGCCCAGGGCGCTGTAAACGAAATGAGTGTCATCACAATTAAGTTTAACCAGCCGCTGCAGCTCTCATTCGATGAAAACTGGCAGCAGATTTCTCAAAGAATTAAGCTGGTATGTGGCGATACAGAGTATATCCTTACCAACAGTCCCGACTACACAACAGCTGTAAGCGATAAGCTCGTTTATGTTGTAAATGCCGAGTGGAACGGATATGAGTTTGCATCAACACCTGTTACTGCAGCCGGTACATATACACTTGACCTCTCTCAGATTGTTGTTGATTATGCACCCGAGCAGTATACCGACGAGTATGGCTATCCCAATACAAGATGGAATGCCAAGAATTATGTTTGTGCAGGTTCATACAGCTGGACAATTGCAGATACAGCTATCGATGATATTGAGGCCGAGCGTGGCGAGAAGGTTATCTATGACCTCACAGGCCGCCGTGTGGATGCTATCACAAACGCCGGCATCTACATTGTAAATGGCAAGAAGGTAATAGTTAAGTAAAGACGGTAAATAACTTTTGACTTGCTTGAATAAACTACGCAGGGCGCACAAATTTGTGCGCCCTGCTGTTATGTCTTTCGCTTTTCACCAATCATAATTATTTATCTCACTCAAAAGAGAAAGTCATTTTTTCTCCAATTGCTGTATGAAACTCATACAGGTTTTTGGCATAGTATGCACCACGCTCTGTTGCCATTTTTTCAGGGTTTGGGACTATACCCACTCTCAACAAGTCGAGCCTGTCGGCATCAAAGCAGGTGTCAATGGTTATATTGTCGGTTTTGTGGCACACGGTGTGCAATTCACAAGCCTTGAGCAGTAGCTCAAACTCCTCTTCGGTGAGCTCTATAAGCAATGTCTTGCGCAGTTTCAACAGATGCTCCGCTGCGCGTTTTCCGTGTTCCAGGTCCTCCCAATTGTCGATGCGCCACTTATCGTGCAAGTATGCAAACAGGCGCACAACGGTGGTGCTCACATCATCTGTGGCCAATAGCAGGCCATTACGCTCTACTCGTTCCCAATGTGGCAACCCGTGGCATTCACCAAGTTTCCAACCATCAACGGCGAAATCTCTTACTTTTTCAATCAATGACTCAGTTTTCATCTTCAACGGTGCTTCAAAATGTTCAAAAGCGGACAGTTGTCAATTGTGGTTTTAACCATTTGGCCTCCTGCGGGTGAATAGGAGAGCGCTTCTATGGTGATTTTGCTTGCTTAATCGTTTGTTTGCCCGGCCTTCCTGTGGCATTCTCTTTTGTCAAATTATAAGAGTCTATCTGTTTTCAAATCTCAATAAATTCATAGCCGTTGTTGTCAAATAATGACGGTACTGAATCTATCTTATCTTTTGTGGCTTTGATTGCTAAAGGAGATTTATCTATTCCAATCCAAGTTCTTCCTAATTCAGAAGCACTTTTTAATGTAGTGCCGCTTCCGCAGAAACAATCCAGGACAATACTGTCCGTATTTGAGGATGTTTCAACAATAAGATCTATGAAATTTTGATTCTTTTCTGTTGGGTAAACAGGGTATTGAGGGTCTTTATATGAAGACCAAACATCTTGTACTCTTTTACCTGATTTTTCCTCGGCGAAAACAATTCTCCTGGGGTTACCGGTGCTGGACCATTCAATAAGGCCGTCTCTATCCCATTGCTCAAGAGTTTCAACATCTGTTCTCCAATGCCTTCCGGGCGGAGGCATCAAGCCTTTGAATGGCTTTGCATTTTGAGTCTCTCCCGGTGCGTGAATGGGTACAGTGGTGTATCTTCTTCCGTCTTTTGTAACTTTAGGGAATAGTTTTACAATATCATCATCTGAATAAGGCTCTTTGGGCTCATTCCAAATAGGTTTAGAAGTCTTTGTGTAGAAAAGAATCATATCTTTTATATTCCCATAACCTATTCTCTTAAAGTTTTTGGGATTGCATTTAATGCGTGTGATATCATTCCTGAAATTGTCAATACCAAAGACTTCGTCCATCATAACTTTCATATAATGCCCAATTTTATAATCAGTATGTAAGTAAATGGAGCCTCTGTTTGAAAGCAGTTCCTTTATAAGCAATAATCTCTCTCTAATATATTCGACAAAGTCTTTTCCCAACAGGTTGTCTGTATAGGCTACTTCACCCGAGTTGGAGTTGCTTATAGTTGTTGCACGGCCATTGGTTATGGTAAACTTGCAATTGGTGGCAAACGGGGGGTCTATGTACACAAGGTCTATCTTACCTGCCAAATTCATTTCATTTAACAGATATTTTAGACCGTCAATATTTTCACCTTGAATTAGAATATTGTTCATTATAAACTATATAAAAATTCTCGAAGCACTAAAGCACTCATAATATTATAATCTGAATATTCTTCAGTTATAAGCTTATACATCTTATTTCTTGTGGGAATGTATAAAACACCATCAAGAATTGCGACTTTAATTGCATCAACACCTTCCGTGGTTATTGTGCCTATTGCATCATTGAACTGAGCATTTTGATGTCCTCCAAAATCTGAAAGGAATTTGGCCTCTCCAATAACATATTTGCCGTTAAATCTCGCAAGGAAATCAAGACCTTTTGGATGGTGATAATTTAGATGCTCTTTTGCAAAATCCATCATTGCCTTGTCCGATGCATCCAATATGGCATTCTCTTTTGTTCTTATAAATGTATCCATATCAACAGGTAAAAGGCCTAAAGCACCGGATTTTATCCAATGTTTGAACATAGGGCCAATTTGCCTATTTGTCTCTTTGGGGAGTGTGCAATTTTCATAAATCTTATCTATGCCAATCTCATATAATCTACCGGCAATTCTATTTATGGTTTGCGGGTTGCGGGTTATTGCAGCGCTGTCCCTTTTTAGATATGCAATATAACTGTCCTTTATCGGGAATAGGTCCATTTTGAGCAAAGCCTTTACTAATTCGATATTATCTCTACTATCGTATGCCTCTTCAACACGGTTCCATAGTCTTTTGTCAATATCTCTTATTCCCTCGGGGATAGTAGGATAAACTCTAAACAAATCATCTAAGTATGACCTTTGATTTGCATATTCTATGCTTTGTTTCAAACTCCTATTCATATTTTGTGCTATTTTCTCTGCCACAAAGTTACTCTTTTTTTTAAAAGTATTCCTACTATAATCCAAATATAGTAAATAGTGTTTTTGCAATTTATCAAGTGTTCAATAAATATTGGATAAGGGACGTACAGAAACAACAAAAGCCAACTTATCGCTTGATTGGATAGGTTGGCCTTCGTTGGTGTGTGGGTTAATCTCGTTTATTCCCAAACAAATTCGTAATAATATTCTTCGTTGTAACGATGATTCTATACACAACTTGCTTTGTGTTCTTGCTTTATATCCTTGCCGCATATTCGCAAATGCTTATATCCCGCCCGAAAAAATAAAAGTTTATAGTTGCTTTAGGAATGTAATTAAATATGTGATATATTTGTAATTTATTAGAAATTTTGAGTATGAAGAAATATACGATAGCGGAACTACAACTTCAACGAGAGTCTGAAGACCATGTTGAGTTCAAAAAAGCAGAGAATGGAAACTTCTCGTACAACGGTGCGAGCAAAATGGATCCAAAGGACCGTAGAAAATGTATTCTTGGATATGTTGTTGCATTATGTAATGAAAACGGTGGACGATTGGTTTTGGGAATGCATGATGCGTATCCACATGCAGTTGTTGGCACATCGCAATCGTTAAATGCAATCGGAGTGTTAGAAAGTGAAATCTATAAGGATTTGGGAATCCGTCCAATGATTTATGAACTTTATGACGAAAACAAGAAAAGGGTTTTAGTTATAGAAGTTCCACCTCGTCCAACAGGAAAATTGTATAAATTTGAAGATGTTCCATTGATGCGAGTTGGCGAAGAACTCAAACCAATGGATGATAAAACATATATCTCTATTATTCAAGAACAAGAGCCTGACTTCTCAGAACGTATTTGTGATGAAGCTACATTTGACGATTTGGATTTAGAAGCAATTGAAATCCTTAAAGAAAAGTATTCAATCAAACAGAAAAATCCTTCTTTTGCTTCATTACCACCTTTCCAAGCCTTGAGTGATTTAGGATTGATCAAAGAAGGAAAAGTAACCAATGCCGCAGTATTGCTCGTCGGAAAAGAAGATGTTATAAATAAGATTTTCCCACAAGCCAAAGTAAAGCTTGAATATAGAAGAACAGAAGGACAAATCGAATTTAATAATAGAAAAGAATTCGGCCAACCTTTTTATAAACTGATTGATTTAGTGTGGGATGAAATAAATGACAAGAATGGTTCTTTCTCCGTTAGAGAAGGTGCCTATATTTTTGACATCCCCTATTTCAATGAAGATGTTATTAGAGAGATTGTCAATAATGCTTTTGCACATCGTGATTATAGACGTAATAGCGAAATCGTTATTAAATTATATCCTACTAGATTGGATATAATCAATGCAGGTGGATTCCCTCAAGGAGTTTCATTGGAAAACCTATTGACTGTACCAAGCACTCCTAGAAATCGCCTTTTAGCAGACGTCTTATCAAAAACTGGTGTCGTAGAACGTTCCGGACAAGGAATGGACAAAATCTTCTTATATACTCTTGCGGAAGGTAAACCAGAGCCTGATTATTCTAAATCGGACGACTTTGATGTTACAGCCATTTTATCAGCTTTAGTGAAAGATGCTAGTTTTGCTCTTTTTGTACAAACAATTCAGCGTGATTTACCAGACAATGAAAAGCTGACTGTTTTTGACGTCATCGAGATGTGTAAAATTAGAGATGGTCAACATAAAAACATAGACAAGAATATTGCCAAAAGACTGGAAGAAAAGAATTGTATAGAAAAGCATGGTAAAACTAATTCTCAGTTCTATACTCTTGCTAGGCATTATTATGAGGTTGCTGGTAAAACTGCAGATTATTCTAAACTTGTAGATTGGACAGCAACTCAGGTTCTTGCAGTATTAGCTCCATATCTTGAAAAATATGGTAAAGCTAAAAAAGCTGATATATTAAAAATTGTTGGTGATCATGTTACAGACAAACAGTTGCGAAACTTCTTGGACCAACTAAAGAAATCTGAACTGATAAAAACGGAAGGTGAAAGAGGAAAAATGGTTTATATGCTTGGAGAAAAATATAAAAAACAAAATGATATTATTGCTAAAGCATTAAACATTGGACTTAAAGCTCTTGAAGAGAGTGGAGAACTATAAGTTGGTAAAGGGCGAATAAAAGGGCGAATTGTTACTGCTAAGACAAGTCTAAATTAGCTTTAAGTATCTGATAATCAATAATAGAAAAGGGCGAATAAAAGGGCGAATAGAATGAAATATAAAGGCAAAAGCATAGAGGTTATGGGCAGTAATATGCTATTTGGAAAGGAGACTCTTTGGATTCATATCCTTGAAGATGATTCCTTTGCACAGGTATTGCACTCTGACTTATAGGAAGATATGTCAGAAACAAAACATTCAGGCATGTCATACGTGCGGTATATTGCTATAGCTGCACGTATCAAAGAAGAAATGGCGCAAAAACGCTTGTTAGCACCCTATGAAAGTAGTCTTATCCCCTTACCACACCAGATATTGGTACTGGAGAAAGTGATGCATGGCGTTCAAACCCGTTTTATGCTTGCTGATGAGGTGGGTATGGGTAAAACCATCTAAGCCGGATTAGTATTGAAGGAAAAGAAACTACGTGGAGAGATAAAACGTATTCTCTTGATTGTTCCTAAATCGGCCATGATACAATGGCTGCAGGAATTAAAGGAGCATTTCAATGAAAACTTCTTCATCTACGATAGTGATTTCATTACCGGGCAGAGTCAATAAGGCATATTATGAATAAATTTCATTTGTAAAAGTAGAGTGGTGACAAAATTTGAACGGGGTCTATAAAAAGTTTTTTCTTCAAAAAATGTCGCCGTCTCATAATTTAAAAACTCAGACATTCATAAGCTTGTAAAATCTCTTCCTGTCTCAAACCAAGATAGCGTTTGGTAATGCTTACGCTTGAATGGTTGAATAGTTCACATAATGTTTTCTGGTTTACAGATTGGTTTACACAAACGCGATAAAACCGTATAAAAACCACAAAAAAAACTATGTTTCCCAAGATTAACAAAAGGCGTTTGTATAAAAAGAAAAACCTCTCGCAAATCCATTGATTTACAAGAGATTCTTTCAGTACTCGAAGCGGGACTTGAACCCGCACGGCTGTTAAGGCCAAAGGATTTTAAGTCCTTCGTGTCTACCGATTCCACCATTCGAGCGACCTTATGTTTTGTTTGTTGGCCCCGAGGGGGTATCAACGGGCGCAAAGGTATAAAAAAAAGGTTAATGTGCAAAGTGCTTATGTACTTAATTTTGCACTATTACTTCTGCACCGCTGTCAAAGACGCGGTATTGCCGTAATGGGCGTGATTGGCCTTCTATGGGTATACCGCCGCTGTTGAGGTCGAATTTTGTGTGGCAGTTGGGGCAGGTGGCGTGCCACATTACATAGTCTATCTCTACACGGTGGCGTGCTATGTCGCAGCCGGGGCAGGCCCAGTCATAGGCTATGAGGTTGCCATCGCCGTAGGTCGATGGGGTGCCTATAAGCAGCCCGCCAAGGCCATAGTAAAAGGCGCCTTGTTGCAGGTGTATCTGTGGCACGTTTACTGTTTGTGTGTTGCCTTGGGCGTCGGTGAGCCTGTATTGGCCTATGTTGTTGCCTTTTCTCACCGCAATGAACTGTCCGAAACTGCGTGCCTGGTTATAGGGGTGTATGTTGCCGTCAAAGATGAAGCGGGCGTGGTAGCTTGAGTATAGGCTCTCGCCTTCGCATCCGGCAAAGGCTAGTACCGATATAAGCAAAAGGGTTATGCGGGCAATTCTTTTCATCAATGGGGCGTATATTTTTTAAACGCCCGGGCATGGCACATATTGCTCTCCCCGGGCTGTTTAACGTTTTTATGCATTCAGCAGCGCCTGTTCGGCATTGCGCGCCTTGTCGAAGTCCATCGCTTCGTATATGCTGTACATAATTTTTCTTATCTCTTCGTTGCACAGGTTGCCAATGCTGCCTTCGTGTGTGTGGTGTACATTCTTGTTGGGTGTGAATGTTCCGGCCTCGATGTTGAGCCCCACCTTCTTATAGGCATCGCGGAACGGCATTCCCTCTGTGGCCAGGCGGTTCACCTCCTCTACGCTGAACATTGCATCGTAGCGGCTGTCGGCAAGTATCTCCTTGTTCACCTCAATGCGCTCAATTATGTATGTTGCCATTGCAAGGCACTCTTTAAGCTCGGCAAATGCGGGCAGGAACAACTCCTTGATGACCTGAAGGTCGCGGAAATAGCCGCTTGGCAGATTGTTCATAATCATTGTTATGTCCATTGGCAATGCCTGCAAGCGGTTGCACTTTGCGCGCATAATTTCAAAGACATCGGGGTTCTTCTTGTGTGGCATAATGCTGCTGCCTGTGGTGCACTCGGCGGGGAGCTTCACAAACCCGAAGTTCTGCGAGTTGAACATACAGGCGTCGAATGCTAGCTTAGACAGTGTTCCGGCAACGCTTGCCAGTGCAAAAGCAATGTTCTTTTCGCATTTGCCGCGTCCCATCTGTGCATACACTACGTTGTAGTTCATTGAGTCGAATCCAAGCAGCTCGGTTGTCATTGTGCGGTTGAGCGGGAACGATGAGCCATAGCCGGCGGCAGAGCCCAACGGGTTGCGGTTGCACATCTTGTAGGCTGCCTGCAGGAAGAGCATATCATCGGCAAGGCTCTCGGCGTATGCACCGAACCACAGACCGAATGACGATGGCATTGCTACCTGCAGATGGGTGTAGCCCGGCATAAGAACATCCTTGTGCTTCTCACTCTGTTTCTGCAGTGTGTCGAAAAGCGCAATGACGGCTTCACATATCTCTTGTAACTCGTGGCGGGTGAACAGCTTGAGGTCGAGCAACACCTGGTCGTTGCGTGAACGGCCGCTGTGTATCTTTTTGCCAATGTCGCCCAGGGCGCGTGTGAGCAGAAGTTCAACCTGTGAGTGGACATCTTCAACGCCGTCTTCAATGATGAATGTGCCAACCGCAGCTGCGGAGTATACACCCCACAATCCTTGTCGAAGCTGTAACTGCTCTTCGCTTGTGAGCATTCCAATGCTCTCGAGCATTTTGCAATGTGCAAGCGAGCCAAGCACGTCATAGCGTGCAAGCATACGGTCGAGCTCTTTGTCGCGGCCCACGGTGAAACGCTCTATCTCTGGGTTCACATCAATGTTCTTTTCCCAAAGTTTCTTTGCCATAAGTGTGTTGGTTGTGTGTAATCAATTAAATAGTGTTCCGGTGGTTAGGCCGCCGGAACACCTCTTATGTATTCTTTTTGCTCTCTGTCAGTATTGTATCAGCGACAGAGCCTCGGCTATCTTCTCAATGCCCTCTTTCAACGGTTTCTCAACCATCGAGCGAAGCATAAAGTTTATCTCGGCTTTGGCTACTACGCGCATTTTGGCTGCCTCATCGCCGTCGGGGATTATCTGTATCCACAGGTTGATGGGGAGCGGCGAGCCCACAGCTTCAAATTTTATGCATTTGGGCTCTTCGCGCTCAACAACCCTTATCGTAACATTGCCCAGTGGTGGAACGTTTACAGTAACCTCATCGCGGTTATAGGTGAACTCCTTGACCTTGTCCTGGGGCACACGGTCCTTTATGCTTTCGAGGTTGTTCAGGTCCTCGAGCTTTGCATAGACCCTTGCCTGTGGGTAGGGGATGTGCTTAACGCTGCTTTCGTATTGGCTCATAGCTTTTTACTTCAGGTCGTTTCTCCACTCCGATGGGTTGGCTCTCCACTCCTTGAGGGTGGGCATCACCTCTTCGGTGATGTAGCCTGTTGCCTTTGCAGCCTCAAGAACAGCCTCATAGTCGGTGAGGGTGATGAGCTTGACGCCTGCGTTCTCAAAAGCCTCGGTAGCTACGCCAAAACCGTATGTGAATGATGCTACCATACCAACAACCTCAACGCCGGCAGCGCGCAGCGCATCAACGGCACGCAAGCTGCTGAGGCCGGTGGAAACGAGGTCCTCCACAACAACCACCTTTGCGCCGGGGTAGACGTCGCCCTCAATTTGGTTACCCATTCCGTGGTCCTTGGCCTTGGGACGCACATAAACGAAAGGCTTTGCAAGCTCCTCGGCTACAAGAGCGCCCTGTGCAATAGCACCTGTTGCCACGCCGGCAACAATGTCGGCTTCGGGGAACTCCTCAAGGATGAGGTTGGCAAGGCCCAGCTTCACGCGTGTGCG
The DNA here is from genome assembly GCA_045654645.1 of Bacteroidaceae bacterium. Lineage (GTDB taxonomy): Bacteria > Bacteroidota > Bacteroidia > Bacteroidales > Bacteroidaceae > HGM04593. The sequence goes on along the minus strand of JAZONR010000053.1, from coordinate 55,595 downwards.
CAACTCGGGGAATGACAATGTTTTGCGGTTGTCGCAGTAGAAAGGAGACTTCCAGCCTGATGCCCAAGTGAAGGGCTGTTCGGGTTGCAGTTTAACGGCTTTGATTTTTAGCAGCTCGGCTGCAAGAGACAATTTAGATTTGTTTGACATAACTGTATGTTTTTGTGATTTGTTGTTTCTTTGTGCGAATATAGTAAATAAAGTGCGTTAAGCCTCTTTTTTATAGAAATTATTTTGTTTGGGTATAGCCATCCTTCTTCAGCAGCTCTATTATCTTCTCCTTGAAGTCGCCCTGCACAAGTATCTCGCCATCCTTGGTGCTGCCGCCCACGCCGCATCTTGTCTTCAGCATACGGCCCAGCTCTTTAAGGTCGTTTTCAGTGCCCACGAAGTTGCGCACCAAGGTTACAGTCTTGCCTCCGCGGTGGTTCTTCTCAATGCTCACTCTCAGCTTCTGCTGTTGCTTGGGGAGGGTCTCATTTTCCTCCTTTTCATCGGTGGAATATACAAAGTCGGGGTTTGTAGAATAGACAATGTTGAGGCGCTCTTTCCAGTCGTTGCTCTTCATATCGGCAGTGTTGTTTTAGGGGTTTATCGACGGCTAAGTTACAATATTTTTGCGACAAATTTCAAAGCTTCGCAAAATATCATTACTTTTGCTACGTTATAAACTTACATAATTAAACACGCGCGAGTTGAAATGGCTCAAACAATATCAAAAATAGAGAAAGTTCCCGAACCCACATTAAGGCGTCTGCCCTGGTATCTGTCGGTGTGCCGTTTGCTGAAGCAGCGAGGCGAGCAGTATGTGTCATCTACGCGTCTCTCCAAGGAGACAAGCATTGTGGCATCGCAGATTGCCAAGGACCTCTCTTGTGTGAACATCGTTGGCCGCACACGTGTGGGGTATGAGATTGATAATCTGCTCGATGTGCTCGAGGATTTTTTGGGCTTTACCCACATTCACAAGGCTTTTCTTTTTGGGGCCGGACGTTTGGGCAGCGCATTGCTCAATGACAGTGGTCTCAAGCAGTTTGGGCTTGAGGTGGTGGCGGCCTTTGACACAAGCCCCAAGGTTGTGGGGCACAGTGTGGCGGGAATTCCTGTGTATCACATAAATGAGCTTGAAGCGAAGATGAAGAGGCATAATGTGCGCATAGGTGTGCTCACCGTGCCCATTGAGCGGGCCCAGGAGGTGGCCGACAAGATGGTGGTGTGGGGCATTAAGGCTATATGGAACTTCACGCCGTTGAGGATTCGTGTCCCCGACAACATCGTGGTGCAGAATACCTCGCTCTATGCTCACTTGTCGTTGATGTTCAACCGCCTTGAGGAACTTGAGGCTAACGAAAAAATATGATTTTGGAATGAAGATAATAGCTGTTGGAAAAAACTATAGCGAGCACGCGCTCGAGTTCGACGGAACAAGCGAGAAACCGGCTGTGCCGATGATTTTTATGAAGCCCGATTCTGCTATCATAAAAAACGGAAAGCATTTTTATGTACCCGACTTTATGGGGCGCATTGACTATGAGGCCGAGATTGTGGTGCGCATAAACAAGTTGGGCAAGAGTATCCCGGCGCGCTTTGCTCACCGTTACTACGATGCCATAACAGTGGGCATTGATTTCACTGCGCGCGACTTGCAACGCAGCCTCATTGCAGCAGGTGCTCCTTGGGAGATGAGCAAGGGCTTTGACGGCTCGGCGGTGTTGGGCGAATTTCGCCCGGTGGAGCGCTACGATATAAAGAATATCGATTTCTCGCTCACAATTGATGACAAGGTGGTGCAGAGTGCCAACAGTTCGCAAATGCTTTTTTCTGTGGATGAGGTGATTGCTTATGTGAGCCGCTTTTGCACACTCAAGACCGGGGACCTCATCTTCACCGGTACACCGGCCGGTGTGGGCCCTGTGTCAATCGGTACACATCTGAAAGGCTTCCTGGGCGATGAGAAGGTGCTCGATTTTCACGTAAGATAACCCGTTTATGAACTATATGAGACAAACTCTTTTTGCCCTTTTGCTGCTGTGTGCCGCCACTGTGCGGGCCCAGTTTGTGCAGGTGGACTGGAGTGGGGCGCACGGCGACTCGCTGCTGCCGGTGTGCACGCAGGTGATTGACCTGCCGGCCGACTATGCCGCCTGTCGCTACACGGCACGCATAGAGTATCCCGAGTTTCAAAAAATGGGTGCGGCAGAGGTCGAGCGCTATGGCATTGCTTCGAAATATGGAAATTTGCCGCCTATGCCGGTTGTGGAGTGCAATGTGGGTGTTCAAGCAAAGCGCGCGCAGCTCGATGTGGCATTCCTGCCGGTGGTTATGCGCGGCGGAAGCTACTACCGCATAAATTCCTATAAGCTTGTTGTTGAGAGTGTGGCTGCTCCTGCGCGTGCAGCTGCTCAAGGCTCTGTCTCAGAGCGTTATGCGGCATCATCGGTGCTTGCTGCCGGCAAGTGGGTGCGCGTAACGGTGAAGGAGGAGGGCGTACACAAAATAACTGATAGCGAACTTCGCAAGATGGGATTCAAAAATCCGGCAAAAGTGCGTCTCTTTGGTTATGGCGGCCGGCAACTGCCCGAGAAGGGGCTTGAGACTCTCCCCGACGATTTGTGCGAAGTGCCTCTGTGGCGCGAGAAGGGCTATGTGCTGTTCTATGCCAACGGAACACTCTCTTGGGAGTATAAAGGCAGTCGCTATGTCCACACACGTAATGTATATTCGCTCTATGGCAGCTATTTCCTTACCGAAGGCGATGAGCCTCTGCCTTTTCCAACAGTTGCTCTTGAACCCACCCTGCAAGATACTGTAACGACATTTACCAATGTTGCTCTTTACGAGAAAGAGGAGAAGAGCCTGTGCGACTATGGTCGTGTGCTTGTCGATGGGTATGACTATTCGAATACACGTACCGGAACATATTACCTCAATACCAAAGGGGCTGTTCCCGGTGAAGCCATCATCGATGTGTCGTTTGCCACAAACGGAACGGCAATGAGCAACGTGTTTATCCTCAATGATGAAAAGCAGATTGGCACACTCTCGGTGGGGCGCGCTGTCGGTGGCGAGCTTGGCAAGATTGTGGAAAACAGCTTTAAAATCAAAGGGGGTGTAAGCGAAGCACTTAATTTGGTGCTTGTTCACAAGACCAATGATAACTCGGTAACGGGATTTCTCGATTTCTTGCGTGTCAGCTACCCCTGCTCGCTTGCACTGCGCGGTTCCTCAACTCTTTTTCGCGGCAGTTATTCGGGCGGGAATGTGATATATGGCATTGCCGGTTGCAACAAGAACACAAAGGTGTGGGATGTCTCCTCGCCTGTTGAAATAAAGGAGCTGAAAGGCGAACTTGTTGGCAGCACCTATTCGGTTGCGGCTCCGGCCGGTCGCAATAGCCGTCTGGTGGCGGTTGATGTGAAGGGGGCCTTTCCATCGGTTGCTGTGGCAGGGAATGTGCCCAATCAAAATCTGCACGCTCTGGGACAGACGGATATGGTGATTATTGTGCCCTCAAACGGGGCTTTTCTGCCGGCGGCCGAGCGTCTTGCACAAGCTCATCGCGCAATGGATGGCTTGTCGGTGGCTGTGGTTACTGCACAGCAGGTCTATAATGAGTTCTCATCGGGCACTCCCGATGTTACTGCCTATCGTAGGCTTATGAAAATGCTCTATGACCGTGCCGAAGGTGCCGATGATGCTCCAAAATATCTGTTGCTGATGGGCGATTCCTGGTTCGACAACAGGCTTATAACGGCGAAAGGGCGCAGCCAGGATGAGTTGTTGTTGTGCTATGAGTCCCAAAATTCGGTCGATGCCATACGCTCCTATGTGCTTGAGGACTATGCCGGCTACCTTGATGATGGCGAGGGCGCCAGTCATTTGAGCGACAAGGTGGATGTTGGAGTGGGGCGCATACCGGTGCAGTCGGTGGCCGAGGCCAACGCGGTGGTGGATAAAATCATTGCCTATATGCAGAACGAGAATGCCGGGAAATGGCAGAATGTGGTGCTGCTGCTTGCCGATGATGGCGATGATAGTATGCCCAACCAGCATATGATGGATGCCGACAGCATTGCAGCAATCTTTGAACAGCACTATCCGTCGTACATTGTGGACCGTGTCTATTGGGATAATTACCCGATAGAAAAATCGGCTGCAGGAAAGCGCTATCCCGCTGTTACCAAGGATATTTACCGACGTCTGGCCGATGGTGCGCTGATAGTGAACTATTCGGGGCACGGAAGCAGCAATCTCCTCTCGCACGAAATGGTGTGGAAGGCATCTGATATGTCTGCGCTGAGCTCTTCGCACCTGCCTTTCTGGGTTACAGCGTCGTGCGATATTGGTCCCTTTGACAAAGGCGATAACTCACTTGCCGAGGCTGCTCTTTTGAACCCCCAAGGTGCTGCGATAGGTCTTTTCACAACCACACGCACCGTGATGCAGTCCTATAACTCTGTAATAAACAAAGAGTTCTCCAAACTGCTGATGTCTCCTGTGAATAGCGGCGGGATTGTGGCTGTGGGAGATGCTGTGCGACGTGCAAAATGCAATGTAATATCGTATGGCACCGACTACAGCGAGAACAAACTGCAGTATGTGCTGCTTGGCGACCCGGCTTTGAGGCTCAAATATCCTCAATATCGTTTTTTGGTGGAGAAGGTGAATGGCGCCGATGCTTCAACGGTGCAGAATGTGGCAGCAGGCTCATTGCTGAATGTTGAAGGGTGCGTGGTGGCAAAAGACGGCGCTGTTGCCGAGAACTTTACCGGCGTGCTTCATTCTACCTTGTTCGACAGCGCAGAGACCGTGAACACACGCGACAATACAGGGCTTGGCAGCCACACCTACACTGCATATACCAAAACGCTCTTTTCGGGTAGCGACTCGGTGCGTTGCGGCCGTTTCTCAATAACAATGCCGGTGCCAATGGATATTAACTACAGCAATGGGCGCGGAATGCTCAATCTCTTTGCTGTGGATAGCGGTCTGGTGCTCTCGGCACAAGGCAGTTTTAATAACTTTACCGTTGGAGGAACTGCCGATAGTGTGCAGAATGATAGCTGCGGCCCCGAGATAAAGCTCTATCTTAATACACCCTCTTTTGCCGATGGCGATGAGGTGAATGCAACGCCTTGTCTGTGGGTGGAACTCTACGATGAAAACGGAATAAATACCATAGGCTCGGGCATTGGGCACGATATTACGGCTATTGTCGATAACAGCCCGCATCACACCTACAATCTTAACAGCGCCTATGTGCCGTCGGTGGGTGATTACACTCGCGGAACAATAGTTATGCCGTTGAACGCCCTCCCGGCCGGCGAGCACAAACTGATGTTGCGTGCTTGGGACCTCTATAACAACTCATCCACAGCCGAGATAACCTTCTATGTGGTGCCGTCGTTGGCGCCCGATGTGTTGGACTTGAAGGTTAATCCTTCCCCTGCGCTTGCAGGGCAACCGGTGGAGATTGTGCTCTCCCACGACCGCCCGCAAAGCGAGATTGATGTTACAGTGGAGGTGTTCAACTTCCAGGGGCAGGTGCTGTGGAGTAAAAACGAGCGCGCTGTGTGCGACGGCTTCACATATAGTTGTCGCTGGGATGATGCATCGCTCCCTGTGGGAGTCTATCTTGTGAGGGCGAGCCTTGCCTCGGGCGATGAGGAGTCTACCACAAAAACGGTGAAAATAGTTGTGGTAAACAATAAATAGAACAAAAATAAGTTATATAATGTGCGTGGCTTTAGAGTACTCTTCTGCTACCGACAAACACTAAAAAAGTATGATGAAAAAGAGACTATTGATAACTTTGCTGATTGCGGCTATGGTGCTTCCTGTTTTTGCACAGAAAGAGCAGTTTAATCCTGTGTACACCGGTGTTACTTCGCTTTCTATTGCTCCCGATGCACGTGCCGGTGCGCTTGGTGATGTGGGTGTGGCAACAGAGCCCGATGCCAATTCACAGTATTGGAACCCTGCAAAATACCCGTTTAACATTGCGCGTGCAGGTGTGTCAATGTCCTACACACCCTGGCTGCGTCAGTTGGTTAGCGATATTGACCTTGTGAACCTTGCCGGTTTCTACCGCATAGGCGACTACTCGGCTGTGAGCGCTTCATTGACCTATTTCTCGCTGGGCGAGGTGTTTGTAGAGAATGAGATGACTATAAAACCCTATGAAATGGCTCTCGATGTTGCCTATTCCCGTATGCTCTCCGAGACCTTCTCTGCAGCCATTGCCTTGCGCTACATACACAGTGATTTGCAATATAACTATGAAGAGGATATGTCGGCCGGAAATGCATTTGCCGCAGATATTGCTCTCTACTACAACAACTATTTTATGATAGGTAGCCACGAGTGTTTGCTGGGTCTTGGTCTCAATGCCTCAAATATCGGTACCAAGATTTCCTATGACGATGGCGCCACCAATGAGTTCATTCCCACCAACTTGCGTTTGGGTGCTTCGTTGTTAATCCCAATCAACGAGTATAACACCTTCTCGGTGAGCGTTGATGTGAACAAGCTTATGGTGCCCACCAAGCCCTCATATCAGCAGTTCCTTGAGGATAGTGGCTATGAGGACGGTGATAACTCCTACTACTCCGAGTATCAGACCTGGCTCGACAGTGAGGGATATAATGATATTTCGCCCATTACCGGTATCTTCAAGTCGTTTGCCGATGCTCCCGGTGGCTTCAACGAGGAGGTAAAGGAGATTTATGGCGGTGTGGGTATAGAGTATTGCTATAACCAACAGTTCTCGCTTCGTGGCGGTTATCACTATGAGAATGAGTATAAGGGTAACAGAAAATACTTTACAGTGGGTGCCGGTTTCAGAATGAGTGTATTCTCGCTCGATGCGGCATATCTTATCTCCACGGCGCAGAGCAACCCTCTCGACCAGACATTGCGTTTCTCTCTCTCATTTGATATGGATGGCTTGAAGGAGCTTTTCAGACGTTGAACACCAAATTAAATATTTGCCTATGATACGTGTGGGTTTTGGCATAGATGTGCATAAATTCGTTGATAACCGCGACCTTTGGATAGGTGGCATTAAAATCCCTTATGAACAAGGACTTGCCGGGCATTCCGATGCCGATGTGCTCATACACGCTATATGCGATGCTCTTCTTGGGGCTGCCAATTTGCGCGACATTGGTTATCAGTTCCCTGATAATTCCGATGAGTTTCTCAATATTGATAGTAAAATTTTGTTACGCCGCACCGGCGATATGCTCAAGGAGAAGGGCTACACTATTGGGAACATAGATGCTACAGTGGCTGCTCAAGCGCCTAAGCTGAATCCACATATTCCTGCAATGCAGCAGGTTATGGCCGGCGTTCTTGGCATTTCCCCCGATGATATCTCCATAAAAGCTACTACAACGGAGAAGTTGGGCTTTGAGGGGCGCAAAGAGGGTATTACGGCCTATGCAACGGTGCTTATCTGTAAATAACCTATGAGTGGGAGCGTGTGCAGATTGTTTATGTTGGCAGCAGCAATGCTGCTAACTTCGTCTTGTGCAACGCTCAGCGGCTACGGGGTGGGGCGCATCAAGCGCTACGAAATGCAGCACGCCCAATTGCCGGAACAATTCGACGGCTACAGGGTGGCTTTTATTTCCGACCTTCATTATAAGAGCCTTTTCACCGAGAAACGTCTCTCGGAATTGGTGAATGAACTTCAACAAATAGCTCCCGATGTGCTTCTTCTTGGCGGGGATTATATTGCCTCCGATGGTGATGCCTATGAGCTGTTTTCGTCCATTTCATCGGTTAAAACAGCCGATGGAATATATGCAGTCCTTGGTAACCACGAGCGCAACAATGCGGGGCTTGTTGCCGATGCGATGTGGCGCAACGGTGTGGTGCTGCTTGCCGACGACACGGTGCGTGTGGAGCGCGGCGATGCCGCAATATACCTTGTGGGCATAGCCGATAGCTTCAGTTATGACTCCACCCGTGTGCAACCGGCCGGGTGGGTGCCCGACTCTCTCTTCACCCTGTTGCTGTGCCACACACCCGATTATGCCGAGCGCTCGGGCACAACTGCCGACCTCGTGCTCTCCGGGCACACGCACGGCGGTCAAGTGAGCCTTTTGGGTATTTACACTCCAGTGCGCAATTCGGTCTATGGCAGCAAATTCTTGCGCGGGCGCAACAAAACCTCGCAAGGGGTAACGGTGATAACCACCAATGGGGTGGGTACCTCTCGCCGAAAAGTTCGTTTCTGTGTTCCCAGCGAGGTTGTTGTAGTTACTCTGCGTCGAAAGGAATAGTAGGGGGCTGTTAAAAAGTTTCTGCCTTTTTACGTTTTTTATATCGTTTGTTGCTATCTTAGCACACAGAAAGTGCTGTTTTGTTTATGGAAAGATATTCGCCGACAGATGAGCTTTATATGCGCCGTTGTTTGCAACTTGCAAAATGCGGTGCGGGAAGCACCTCGCCCAATCCGATGGTGGGCGCGGTGATTGTGTGTGCCGGGAAAATTATAGGAGAAGGTTATCACATACGGGCCGGCGAACCGCACGCCGAGGTGAATGCTGTGCGTTCGGTGGCACCCGAGAATAGAGCCTTGCTCGCCAAATCAACCATTTATGTCTCTCTTGAGCCCTGTTCGCATTATGGCAAGACACCCCCTTGTTGCGACCTCATAATCTCCTGCGGCATACCTCGCGTGGTGATAGGCATTATGGATCCCAATCCTCTTGTGGGGGGTGCCGGCATAGAGCGTATGAGGGCAGCCGGCATAGAGGTTGTTACAGATGTGCTCCGTGATGAGTGTTATGCCATCAATGAGGCGTTCTTCACAATTCAGGCGACGCGTCGCCCAAAAGTTACGCTGAAATGGGCGCAAAGTGCCGATGGGTATATTGATTTGCTGCGCGACAGCGGTAGTGCGGTGCGCATATCTACGCCTGTGTCTCAGGTTGCTGTGCACAAATTGCGTGCCTGCCACGATGCTATTATGGTGGGGCGCCACACTGCGCTTCTTGACAATCCTTCGCTCAATATACGCCATTGGGCAGGGCGCGCACCGCTGCGTCTTGTTATTGACGGAAAGGCAACGCTTTCGCCGGCCTTGGCTCTGTTCGACGGGCAGCAGCCCACGATTGTGTACACAGCGCGTGCCGTGGAGGGTAAATATGGCGATAATGTGAAGCAGGTGGAACTTGATTTTGACAGCGATGTGTTGCCTCAGATTTTAGACCATCTTGGCGGCATTGGGGTGAACAGTATGCTTGTTGAGGGTGGGGCAACAACCCTTCAGTCCTTTATCAATGCCGCGCTGTGGGATGATGCTCGTGTTGAGGTTAATCCTTCGCTTGTGCTTGGCGATGGTGTGGCAGCGCCTGCGCTCCCCGAAGGTTTGGAGTGCGGGAAACAACAGCTCTCCGGTAACGAAGTGTTCTTTTATCGCAGGCAAAAATCTCATTAATTATTTTAAAATATTATAAATATAGGGCCAAATAGCGTAGAAACCGAAAAATGTTGCTAATTTTGCAAATTGAACGTAAAGTGCACTTCAAGTATGAAAAAGAAATTGGCATTATATTTGGTTTCGGCAGTTCTGTTGCTGGCCACCCATTCGTGCGGCGTCGATGAGAAAGAGAATGCTGTTCTCTCGCCCTATGCGGTGCTTCATTCTTTCAAAATCGGCAACATAAGGTCAGAGTATCCCTCTTTCACTTCAGCCGGTGAGGATACCCTTGTTGCAAGGACAATAGCAGGAAGCTCTTTTCCCTTTACTATCAATCAGATGAGCGGCGAGGTGTTCAATGTGGATTCGCTTCCCTACGCAACAAACCTTGATAAGCTTGTGATAAAAACCTCTTTGTCGGGTTATGCAAAACTCTATGTGGATAGCCTCGATAGCTATGAGTTCTTCTCTGAGACCGACTCTTTGGATTTCTCTTATCCACGTAAGATGCGTGTAACATCGGCCGATGGTAACTATGTGAGAGATTATACCGTTACTGTGAATGTGCATCGGGTAGACCCGAACTTGATGGTGTGGGATGACTATGAGGCGCCTGAAGTATCATCCCCATCGCGTGCGGTGGAGTTTGATGGCGCAATGTGCGTCTTTGGGAATGTCGGTGGGCAGCTTTCGGTTGCTATGTCGTCTCTTGCCGGTGAGCCGGCGTGGAGTGTGCACTCTTTGGTTGGGCTCCCCTCTGCTGTAAATCTCTCAACTGTTCACTCTTTTAACGGCTCGTTATTTGTGGTTGCCGGCGATGGTCTTTACAGGTCGGCAGATGCTGTAAACTGGGAGCCTGCTTATGCGGCCGATGGACTGCTTGCTATTGTTGCAGCATCGGATGAAAGTGGCGAGATGCTGGTGGCAACAGCAGATAAACTTCTGAGCACAATTGATGGTGTTTCATTCACTGCTGTAGGTGATGTTCCTGCCGGTTTTCCGCTATACGATGTTTCAATAGCATCATACACGCTAAGTCATAACAGTAACTTTGTGCGCTATATGTTGGTGGGATACACCACTGCAGCAATGGACAAAGCTCCGGTGGTGTGGAGCAAACTATCTACCGAGAACGGATGGTCCAAATTTGATAACGAGGGTAACCCCTTCCCTTGCCCTGCGCTTGAGGGATTGTCGGTGGTGCGTTATGATAATTTCCTTTATGCTATGGGCGGCGATTTTAAGTCGTTCTACATTTCAAGGGATAACGGAATAACTTGGAAGGAACCTGAAGATTTTTACCAGCGTTTGCCCAAAGCATTGATTGGAATGAAGCAGCCTTTTGTGGTAACTGTAGACAGCAATAATGTGATGTGGATGGTAACTGCCGGCAGCAAGCCTGCTGTTTGGAAAGGTATTTTGAATCGTCTTGGTTTTGCAAAGTGATGGAAAAGGCTCTCCTTGTGCGCAGAATGGTTGTTGGTGCAATGATGTTGCTCCTTGTTGCCGGTGTGCGTGCCGAAGAGCTTGAATATCGCTATGAACTTGGAGCTATGGTTGGTGGAAGCAGCTACTATGGCGATGCAAACTACAGTTCGCCGTTCAACAATGTGAATATTATGGGCGGTGCCATTTGGCGCTACAACATAAATCCCCGAATGGCGGTGAAGAGCAATCTTTCCGTTGCCCGAATATCGGGTAGCACTGTTGGTGGGGAAAACAGTTTTCCCGGTGGGGATACTGATTTTTCGCGCACATTGCTTGAACTGGGTGCACAGTATGAACTGCACTTTTTTGCCTATGGCAATGGTGAGGGATACAAGGGTACGAGACGCTTGGTGCCCTACATATTTGCGGGTGCAGGAGTTGTGTATGCCCCGGCACCGGCAAAGCACGTTGTAACGGCAAACATACCGTTGGGGGTGGGGCTTAAGTTTAAAGTGGCGCCTCGCCTGAACTTGGGCTGCGAAATCTCATATCGCTTTACATTCAGCGACAATCTGGATGTGGTGAATGAGGGGCAGTTGTCGCTCAACGACCCCTATGGCATTGAGAGCGGATTTATGAAAAACAAAGATAGTTACTCGTTTTTGTCGTTTTCGCTGACATACGACCTATCGCCAAAATACAGGAAATGCAACAATTAGAGAATATGGCAATGGACTATATTGAAAAAATAGATATGGAGCGCGTTCCCAAGCATATTGCAATCATTATGGATGGCAATGGACGTTGGGCGCAGCAGCGTGGAAAGGAGCGCCACGAGGGGCATCAGGCCGGCGCCGTGGCAGTGCGCAAGCTTGTTGAGGATGCTTTGAAGTTGGGTGTTAAGTATCTCACACTCTACACTTTTTCAACCGAGAACTGGAAACGTCCCGTGGCCGAGGTGGCTGCGCTGATGGTGCTGCTGTTCGAGTCGGTTGAGGAGGAGTTGTTTGTGAAGCATAATGTGGCTTTCCGCGTAATAGGAGACTTGAGTAAACTGCCCGATGATGTGCGTGAGCGCCTTAACGGCTGCAGCGAGCGCACTGCAAAGAATGATGCAATGACGCTGGTGCTTGCGCTCAGTTATTCATCTAAATGGGAGATTACCGAGGCTGTGCGTTCAATAGCTGCAAAGGTGAAAGAGGGCTCTCTTGATGTGGAGAATATAAGCGATGCAACTATCGACAGCGAGCTGGCCACTTCGTTTATGCCCGACCCCGATTTGCTCATACGCACCGGCAAGGAGCAGCGTTTGAGTAACTTCCTGTTGTGGCAGATGGCCTATTCGGAGTTCTATTTCTCCGAGGTGTTGTGGCCCGATTTTGACAAGAATGAACTTTGTAAGGCAATATATGAGTATCAGAGCCGTCAGCGCCGTTACGGCCTCACGGGCGAACAAGTGACAAATGAAGAAAAAGCAGAGTAAAATGAGATTTTTACCATTTATAAGGGTAACCCTTGCGGTTGCATTGACAGCTGTTGTGTCGGCGGTGTCGGCACAGGAAGTTATTGTCAAGCCCACAATCCTGTATACTAACGCGGCACATAAATACACCATTGGTGGGATAAACCTTTCGGGTGTAGAGAATCTCGAGCCGTCGGTGGTCATAGGAATATCGGGCCTCTCGATTGGAGATGTGATTTCTGTGCCCGGCGATGAGGTTACCAATGCAATCAAACGCTATTGGAAGCACGGCCTTTTTGAAGATGTGTCAATCACTGCCGATAGTATAAAGGATGGACGCATATATTTGGGCATTGCACTGAGGCAGCGTCCGCGTGTGTCGCAACTCAATATCACGGGCATCAAGAAGTCCGAGCGCGAAGAGCTTGAGACAAAGGTGGGCATACACCCAGGTGGCCACATAACCCCCGATATCATTGCGCGCGCTGAAAAGGTGATAAAGAACTACTACGATGACAAGGGCTACAAGAACGCCGAGGTTAAATTTTTGCAACGCCCCGATGTTACGGCCGACAATCGCGTGATAGTAGATTTGGATATCCGCAAGAATTCCAAGGTGAAGATTCACCGCATATACATTGAGGGTGTAAAGGCGTTGCCCGAGAAGAAGGTGAGATATGCGATGAAGAAGACCCGCGAGAAGACTCGTTTAGACAACTTCTTCCGCACTATTTTCCGCCCAAAGAAGTTTACCGAGGAGCTCTATTCCGAAGATAAGAAGAAAATATTGGACCGTTACTATGAGAACGGTTATCGCGATGCCCGCATTGTGAAGGACAGCGTGGTGCCCTATGGTGATAATTTGGTAGATATATATATAGGAGTAGAGGAGGGCAACAAGTATCACATCCGCAGCATAAAGTGGGTGGGTAACAGTGTCTACTCTACATCGTTCCTCGACTATGCGTTGCGTATGAAGGCCGGTGATGTCTATAATCAGAACGAGCTTGAGAAACGACTGATGTTTGATGAGGATGCAGTGAAGAATATATACTACAACGAGGGTTATGTGTTCTTTAACGTGTTGCCGGTTGAGGCAAGGATAGAGAACGACTCGGTGGACCTTGAACTGCGTATGGTTGAGGGCGTGCAGGCAACTGTGGACCGTGTAACCATCAGTGGCAATGACCGTCTATATGAGGAGGTTGTGCGCCGCGAACTATATACACTCCCCGGCAGCCTGTTCTCAATGAGTGCGCTTGAGCGCTCGTGGAGAAATATTGCCAATATGGGACACTTTGACCCCGAGTCTGTAGACCCGGGAGCCACTCCCAATCCCGAGAACGGCACCGTTGATATGCACTGGAAACTCGAGCCCAAGAGCAGCGACCAGATAGAGCTCTCTGCCGGTTGGGGACAGACCGGTCTCATTGGTAAACTTGCGCTCAAGTTTACCAACTTCTCGGTGCGTAATATGTTCCGCAAGGATGGTGTGCGCCGTGGAATTATTCCACAGGGCGATGGACAGACTCTCTCAATCAGTGCACAGACCAACGGTCGTTACTATCAGTCCTATAGTCTCTCGTTCTTTGACCCGTGGTTGGGAAGGAAGCGCCCCAATTCATTCTCTGTTTCGGCCTTCTTCTCTATGCAGACCGATGTTGCCGACAGCTACTATAACTCGGCCTACTATAACAACTATGCCAACTATCTCTATGGCTATGGCAACTATGGTGGTTATGGCTATAACTATAACAATGTCTCATCATACTATGACCCCGACAAATATATAAAGATGTATGGTGCGTCAATTGGTTGGGGACGCCGCTTGCGTTGGCCCGATGATAACTTCTCCTTCTCGGCCGAGCTGAACTACCAGGTCTACTCGTTGAAGGATTGGCAATACTTCCTCATCACCGATGGCGTTTGCAATAACCTTAACCTCTCGCTCTCGTTGGGACGTAATACGGTAGACCATCCGTTTTTCCCGCGTCAGGGTTCCGATATTTCGCTTGTGGCATCGGCAACACCTCCCTATTCAAGTTGGGACGGTAAGGATTATGCCAACCTGGCCAAGAACATTAACTCACCCAGCTACAAGGATGAGCTAAGCGACAAGCACAAGTGGATAGAGTATTACAAGATAAAGTTCCGCAGCAAGACATACACCTCGCTCACACCGGGCAAGTATAATCTTGTGCTTATGACACGTGCCGATTTTGGTATTCTGGGTAGTTATAACAAGAATAAGAAGTCGCCGTTTGAGACTTTCTATGTTGGTGGCGATGGTATGAGTGGCTACTCATATAACTATGCGACAGATATGGTTGCATTGCGTGGTTATGAGAACGGCAGCTTGACACCCTATGGCTACGAGGGTTATGCCTACACCCGCCTTGGCCTTGAGCTTCGCTTCCCCTTTATGTTGCAGAACTCTACAACAATATATGGTCTTGCATTCATTGAGGGCGGTAACGCTTGGGCCGATGCGTCAAAGTTCAATATCTTCGACCTCAAGCGCAGTGCCGGTGTGGGTGTTCGTGTGTTCCTGCAGATGATTGGCCTCATTGGTATTGACTGGGCCTACGGATTTGATAATGTATTCGGCTCTTCACAGTATGGCGGAAGCCATTTCCACTTTATACTTGGACAGGAGTTCTGATGTTTAAATCTATGCAGTTATGAAAAAGTTGTTTTTTGCGATAATTGTCTCACTGCTTGCTGTGCCGGCAGCGTTTGCACAGAAGTATGTAACAGTGGATATGGAGTATATCTTAAAGAATATTCCTGCCTATGAGCGTGCCAATGAGCAGCTCAATCAGCAATCGAAGCGTTGGCAAGGCGAGATTGAGGAACTTATGCTCGAGGCCGAGACTCTCTATAAGAAGTATCAAGGCGAGTCGGCTTTTCTCTCCGATGCACAGCGCGTTGAGCGTGAGGATGAAATTCTTGCCAAGGAGAAGGAGGCCAGCGAGCTGAAGCGCAGTTATTTTGGCCCTTCGGGCGAGCTTTTCAAGAAACGCGAGAGCCTTATGGCACCGATACAGGAAGAGGTCTACAATGCCGTGAAGGAGATATGCGAACTTAAAAAATATACAATGGTGATTGACAAGTCATCGGCAACAAGCCTTGTCTATGCGGCCCCCTCAATAGATATAAGCCGCGATGTGCTTGTGAAGCTTGGCTATTCTGAATAAATGTTTAATTTAAAATAGAAGAAAAAATGAAGAAGTTTTTGATTTTGGTTGTGATGCTCGCTCCAATGAGCTTGCTTGCACAGAAGTTCGGCTATGTTAATTCAGCCGAGATTATCCAGGTTATGCCCGAGTATGCAAAGGCGCTCAAGGATATTCAGGCTCTTGAGAAGATGTATACAGATGATTTCAACAGTATGCGTACCGAGCTCGAGAAGAAGGGCACAGAGTTTGAGAAGATGCAGCAGGATTCAGTTCCCGAGAATATCTTGAAGCGTCGCTATGAAGAGTTGATGCAGATGCAGGAGCGTATGCAGCAGTATGGTCAGGAGGTGCAGGCCAATCTTCAGAAAGCCGAGGGTGAGAAGATGATGGAGATTCAGAAGGTGTTGAAGGGCGCTCTTGATGCAGTTGGCAACGAGGGTACCTATGTTCTGATTTTCGATATTTCAAGCGGTATACCTTTCATCAACACAACACTCTGTGATGATGTTACTGCAAAGGTAAGAGCAAAGCTTGGTATCCCTGCAAACGCAGTTCCTGCAGCTGCCAAGTAATTGAAGAGATTTGTATGGCTGTAGTTCTCTTTTGTTGGGGGTGCAGTCTTTCATAAAATCTTGTTATGGGCCGCAGCAGGCTGCGGCCCATAACTTAAAATAAAAGGATATATTATGCGTAAGTTGTTTCTATTGCTCTTCATTCTGCCGGCGATAGCTGTTGCACAGCCACGTTTCGGTTACTACAGTAGCTCTTCTATACTCAAGTCGTTGCCCCAATACAAACAGGCAATGGAGGAGTATGAGGCCTTGCGTTTGCGTTGCGATGAAGAGGTTGCACGCAACGAACAGGAGCTTACACGTCTCTATGTGGCTTTCCTCGACGGGCATCGCGATTTTCCCGAGCCTATTCTGCGCAAGAGGCAGAACGAACTGCAGAACCACGTTGATAACAGCGTGAATTTCCGTCGTCAGTTGAAGAAGTGGATGGTTGAGGCCAAGGATTCACTCCTTGCTCCCTCTTATCAGGCACTTGATGCTGCCATTGAGAAGGTGTGCATTGCCTGTGATTTTGACTATGTGGTTGATGCCGATGTGAAGGCATACGGCTATATAAATCCCAATAAGGGCTTTGACATTACAGCAATGCTGCTGGATGTTGTGCAGTATCCCGATAAACCAATTACCGAGGTAGAGGGCTTTAAGGAGTTTGCAAAATTCTTTGAAAATGAGGCTGATGTGGTTGTGTTTGTTCCTGTTGATGAGGCAGCGCCGGTTCAGCAAGATGTTGCACCTGTTGAACAGGAGATTGCAACAGAAGTAGTAGAGGAGCAGTAACAAAAGGTACAATAGCTATAACTGAAAGGGAATGATGATGGACAAGTTTGTTCAGTTGTCGCGAGATGCCGGTCCCATAGGTGTTTTCGATTCGGGTTACGGTGGCCTCACCATATACGATGAGATAAAGAGAGCATTGCCGGACTATGACTACATCTATCTTGGCGACAATGCGCGTACCCCCTATGGCACCCGCTCTTTTGACGTTGTTTATGAGTTTACCCGCCAGGCGGTGCTGCATCTCTTTAGGCAAGGATGCCAGTTGGTTATACTTGCTTGTAATACAGCATCGGCAAAGGCGCTTCGCACTATTCAACAGGTGGACTTGCCATCGCTCGACCCCAAGCGTCGTGTGTTGGGCATAATACGCCCCACAGTGGAGTGTATAGGCGACCTCACATCGAGCCGACACGTTGGCGTGCTGGCAACGGAAGGGACAATAAAGTCTCACTCCTATCCGCTTGAGATACGCAAACTCTTTCCCGAAATTGAGGTTACAGGTGAGGCGTGCCCAATGTGGGTGCCTTTGGTTGAGTGCAACGAGTTTGCCGGCGATGGTGCCAACTATTTTGTGAAACGCCACATTGATAATCTTCTTGCCCGCGACCCGCTGATTGATACCATAATCTTGGGCTGCACTCACTACCCGATACTCATCGAAAAAATAAAAGAGTATACGCCGAAAGGTGTTTCCCTTGTTACACAGGGCGCCGCAGTTGCTGCTTCGCTCAAGGACTATTTGACGCGCCACCCCGAGATGGATGCCTTGTGCACAAAGGGTGGTGAAACACTCTTCTGTACCACCGAGGCCGGTGGCAAGTTTGGCGAGCAGGCTTCCATTTTCCTAAACAGGCCGATAGAGGTAAAGAATGTGGTGCTTGTTTAATGAATAGCACAGAAAATGACAAATAGCAACCGTGCCCGGTTGCTATTTGTCATTTTTGTATATCTTTCTCAGATAAATTTCTTTGCCAGTGCTTTTGTGGGCAGCCACACGGCGATGAAGCCCGCTGCAATAACCGTAACAAACACTGTAAACACATCGCTTGCAATAATTTCAACAGGGTAACTCTCTACAATGAAACCACCCGATGAGCCCATAGAGATTAGCCCGAAATGTTGTTGCAATAAACATAGTGATGTTCCCGTTGCAATGCCTGCCAGTGCTCCAATAGCCGATATTATGCATCCTTCGAACACAAAGATGTTGGCAATGGTTCTATCTTCGGCGCCAAGGCCACGCAAAGTGTTCATATTGTCCCGTTTCTCAATGATGAGCATCGCAAGCGAACCGATTATGTTGAAACTTGCGACAAGGAGTATGAATGTTAGGAATATGTATGATATAAGTTTTTCAATCTGCATCACCTTGTACACGTCCTCCTGTTGCTCATATCTATCCTGCACCCTGTAGTCGTTTCCAAGAATTTGTTGCAGTTGCTCTTTTACACCTGCAATGTTATTGCCGGCTTTTATGCGCAGCTCCAACGATGTGGCCTCATTGTTGGCACGGCGCAGCGTTTTGCGTGCAAAGTGTGCCGATGTCAATATGTAGCTGTTGTCATATTCCGGCTGGTTAAGGGCAAAAACAAGCCCTGCCGAGTGTAGTTCTCCTTTCTTGAAATTCCTTGCCGGAACAGTGAGGTTCAGGGCAGTTGTGCGGTTGGGGGCATACACGTTTAACGGTTTTGTGAATAAAATTCCACATTTCAGATTGTGCGCAAGTGCTGCACCCGGCACTGCATATTCATACCGCCCGTCGCTGAGCAGAAACTCTCCGGGGCCATAGAGGGCATCAGTGATATCTGTGAGTTGTGTGAAGTTCTCTTCAACACCCTTGATGGTTGCCATAGCTTTGTTGTTGCCATATTCAACCATCACCTTGTCCTCTATGCAAAAGGAGAAGGTCTCAATCTGCCGCAAGCCTGTTGCGCGCACAATTTCCGCTGCGTCGGTCTTTATAATCTTACCGCTTACGGGTGTAATCTTTATCTCCGGGTCAAATGCCGTGAACTTTTCTGCTACGATGCTCCGGAAACCATTGAATACCGATAATGTGCACACCATTGCCGCTGTCGCAAGCGCAATGCCCGCAATAGCGACGCAAGAGATAATGTTGATTACCTGGTGGCTCTTCTTTGAGAACAGGTATCGCCCGGCTATGTAGAGCGACAGGTTCATAGCAGTCTTGTTGTTGCTTAATCCTTGAGCAGCTTGTCGATGTTCTCTATGTAATCGAGCGAGTCGTCGATGAAGAATTTTATCTCGGGGATTATGCGCAGTTGATGACGCACTCTGTTGCCCAGCTCAAAGCGTATAGCCTTGATGTTCTCATTCAGGTGATTAACCACCTCGTTGCCTTTCTCTGATGGGAATATGCTGAGGTAGGCCTTGGCTATGCCAAGGTCGGGGCTTACGCGTACTGCGCTCACCGATACCATTATGCCGCGTGTCTCTTTCTGCAGTCTCAGCAGAATGTCGCTCAGTTCCTTTTGTATGAGACGTGAAATCTTGCTTTGTCTTGTAGTATCCATAAATAGTTCTTTAGGGGGCTGTGCCCCGTTTATCATTTTTTTCTTATGATGGTGAGCCCGTCGCGCAGTGGCAACATAACAACTTCAACCCTGTTGTCATTTCGCACCAAATCGTTAAAGTCTCTTACACCGTTTGTTTGGGCATCCTGTCTCTCGGGCTCAATAACGTGCCCGTCCCACAGGGTGTTGTCGGCAATTATCCACCCGTCATCACTCAGGTGCTCCATTGCAAGGTTGTAGTATTTGATGTATTCGCGCTTGTTACCGTCGATGAATACCATATCAAATTTCTCGCCAAGTGTGGGCACAATATCAAGTGCGTTGCCAATGATGAACTCTATCTTGTCGGCATATTGTGAACCGTCAATCCAGCGGCGTGTAAAATCTTCCAGTTCATCTTCAGCCTCAAAGGTGTAGAGTTTGGCCTTCTCATCAAGCCCTTCGGCCATACACAGTGCCGAGTAGCCGGTGAAGGTGCCAATCTCAAGTATGCGTTTGGGACGTATCATCTTCACTATAAACTTGAGCAGACGCCCCTGCACGTGCCCCGATGCCATTTGTGGCGCCAATATCTCTATGTGCGTGGCGCGGAACAGGTTGTAGAGGTACTCCCCCTCGGGGCTGCTATGGTCGGCAATGTATTGGTCAAGCGGTGTGGTAATGCTCATCGTTCCTGTGTGATTGGCTTTTTTGCCTTTACGCCACGAAGATACAAATTTTTGCCGACTCGGCAAAAGGGTTGCACTCTGTTAAGCTCTTTTTGCTTCTATGTCGCTCTTTTTTTGTAACTTCGTGCACACAATGTTGCCCAAACAGATGAAAAGAGATCTTCAATCGCCACTTGTGCGTTACCGTATGTATCTGCAGCTTGAAAAATCGCTGCAGCAGAACACTATTGAGGCTTATATGGCCGATGTAGAACGCTTGTCGGCCTATTTGGGTGGTGAAGTGGAGCTGCTTGGGGCAACGCTGGAGACTCTTCGAGGTTTTCTCTCTTCGATGACCGATTTGGGCATCGCTGCCCGCTCCCAGGCACGCATACTCTCTTCCCTGCGCTCCTTCTATGGTTTTCTGAAACTCGACGGCTTTATAGAGGGCGACCCCACGGAGCTCATTGGCTCGCCCAAGATTGGAATGCGCCTTCCCGATGTGCTCACCTTGCAGGAGATTGATGATATTATTAACGTCATAGACCTCTCCAAACGGGAGGGGCAGCGCAACAGGGCTATCATTGAGGTTCTCTACAGCTGTGGCCTGCGTGTGTCGGAGTTGTGTGGCTTGCGTATGTCTGACCTCTATTTCAAGGAGCAGTTTATCCGTGTTACGGGCAAGGGCGACAAGCAACGCCTTGTGCCCATCTCTTCGCGTGCGATAGCCGAGCTTGAGGCCTATTTCATCGACCGCAATCTAATTCCCATAAAACGCGGCTTCGAGGACTATGTCTTTGTCAGCGAGAGACTGAAGAAACCCTTGTCGCGCATAATGGTGTTTTGCATAATAAAGGAGCTTGTTGCGCTTGTGGGCATAACAAAGAATGTTAGCCCCCACACCTTTCGCCACTCCTTTGCCACCCATTTGCTTGAGGGGGGCGCCAACTTGCGTGTCATTCAGGCAATGTTGGGCCACGAGAGCATATCTACCACCGAAATTTATGCCCACATAGACCGCACGCGTCTGCGCGAGGAGATAATTATGCACCATCCTCGCAACTGTAAAACATAAAAAAACAAAATAAACGGCAGGCCGGGCAGCTTTTTTTTGATAATTGGATAACAAGGCTTAACTTTGCACTCATAGTGAATGAAACTATACTGTCAAAAACAAACGATAAATTAAAACCCGATGTTGAAAAGATTGCCTTTGCTGCTTCTTGTGGCAGCAGTTGTGTTGAGCTCTTGCAGCTCAAGGATGAAGACAATGAAGTCTGAATACTTTACCGTAACTCCCAAAGTGATGGAGGTTGTGGGCAGCGAGATACCTGTTGCCGTAGACGGAAAGTTCCCCGCTAAGTTCTTTAACAAGAAGTCTGTACTAACGATAACCCCTGTCCTGAAGTATGAGGGTGGTGAGGCTATCGCCGAGCCTGTTACATTCCAGGGTGAGAAGGTTCGCGGTAACGACCGCACTATCCCCTATGACAACGGCGGAACATTCAAGATGAAGATGCAATATGAATATCAGCCTTCAATGGAGGAGGCCGAGCTGTTCCTGCGTTTTGCAGTGAACCGTGGTAACAAGTCATATACCATTCCCGAGGTGAAGGTGGCCGACGGATGCGTTGCAACATCGCAGCTCTACCGTCAAACAGCCGCCACATCCAATATTGCTGTTGGCGAGGATGCCTTCCAACGTGTGATTAAGCAGGCCAAGGAGGCCAATATTATGTTCCTCATCCAGCAGACAAATTTGCGTGCATCGGAGCTCAACAGCACCAGTATGAATGAGCTGCGTGAAGCCATTAAGGATGTTGCCGAGGATTATGAGAACAAGGTGCTCGATGATGTGCAGATATCGGCCTATGCATCGCCCGACGGCGGTGTATTGCTCAACGACGGCATTGCCGTGTTGCGCGAGATGCACACAGCCGACTATGTGAAGAAGGAACTTAAGAATGCAAAGCTCGATGGTTATGTCGATGGCGAGTACACCGCCGAGGATTGGGAAGGCTTCAAGGAGCTCGTTGCTCAGTCCAACTTGCCCGATAAGGAGTTGATTTTGCGTGTTCTCTCAATGTATAACGACCCCGAGGAGCGCGAGCAGCAGATTAAGAATATCTCATCGGTCTACTCCGATCTTGCCGATGAAATTCTTCCCAAGTTGCGCCGTGCCCGCATCACCCTGAACTATCAGATAATAGGCCGTTCCGATGAGCAGATACAGGCGCAGTATGCCCAGGACCCATCAGAGCTATCGCTTGAGGAGATACTATATTCGGCAATACTCACCGATAGCAACGAAGAGAAAGCAGAAATCTACAACACAGCCATCAAACTATTCCCCAACGACTATCGCGCTTATAATAATCTTGGTGTAATGGCCTACAACGTGGGCGATTACAGCACAGCAGCTTCGTATTTTGCCAAGGCCGAGAGCGTTGATAGAACAGCTCCCGAGGTTATGGTGAATCTTGGTTATCTTAAGCTTCTCGAAGGTGATGTAGCGGCAGCCGAGTCTTATATGACAAAGGGTGCTGCGGCAAAAGCCGGTGATGAGGCGCTTGGTAACCTCTACATTGCACAGGGTGAGTATGGCCGTGCTGCAGCGCTTCTCAAGGACTCCAAGACCAACAGCACACTGCTTGCACAGATGCTCAACAAGAACTATGTTGCAGCACGCGAGACTCTCGAAGAGATGGAAAACCCCGATGCTATGACCTACTACATAAAGGCTGTGCTCGGCGCAAGAATTTCCAATGTCTCTTTTGTGTATGACGGTCTCAAGCGCGCCGTTGCCCTCGACCCCTCATTGGCAAAGAAGGCTCTTGAGGATAAGGAGTTTTCCAAATATGCAAAGGATTCAACATTTCTTAATATTTTGAAGTAACAACAAGGTGTCAGCCTATATAAAAAACGAACAGGTTGCGATGCTTGCACTCTCGCAGGTGCAGGTGCCGCAACTTGCTGTTATACGTGAGCTAATCTCTGCCGTTGGCAGCGCCAAGGAGCTGCTTGAAAATGCGTCGTGTATTGGTGATATTGTTCCGGGTGCTTCACCGCGTCTGCGCGAGTTGCTGTGCAATGCATCGCTTGTGGAGAGGGCCGAAAAGGAGATGGAATTCATCGAAGCCAAGGGCTTGAAGGTTGTGTGCTGGGGCACTGACGCCTATCCTTATCGCCTTGCCGAGTGCGCCGATGCTCCATTGGTGATGTACTCCCTTGGAAACACAAACCTCAATGCCCATCGCGTTGTTTCCATAGTTGGTACCCGCCACGCAAGCGAGTATGGCAAAGATTTGTGTGCGGCATTTGTTGCCGACCTTGCCCGCTTTGCGCCCGACACGCTCATTGTCAGCGGCCTTGCCTATGGTATTGACATTTGTGCTCACCGCGCGGCACTCAATGCCGGTCTGCCCACTGTGGGTGTCCTTGCCCACGGCCTCGACCGCATCTACCCGGGTGTTCACCGCGCCACGGCAAAGAGTATGCTCGATAATGGCGGCTTGCTCACCGAGTTTATGAGCGGGACCGACCCTCTGCGCCCCTATTTTGTGCAGCGTAACAGAATTGTGGCAGGCCTTGCCGATGCCACTGTGGTTGTTGAGTCGGCCTCAAAGGGTGGCTCGCTAATCACAGCTTCGCTTGCCCTTGGATATGACCGCGACTGCTTTGCCTTTCCCGGTCGTGTGGGCGACCAATATTCTCAAGGTTGCAACGAACTTGTGAGCCGCAACAGGGCTGCGCTCATCACAAGTGCCTATGACTTTGTGGAGGCTATGAACTGGGAGACGGCAACTGCAAAAAAGAGTGCCGACAAACTTCAGAGAGAGCTTTTCCCCGAACTCACAGCCGAAGAGTCGGCGGTGGTGGCAGCGCTTCGCTCCTGTGATGAGGGCAAGCAGGTGAACCAGCTTGTCATTGAACTCGATACCCCTATAAACAAACTCCTGTCGTTACTTTTCGAGATGGAGATGAAGGGACTTGTGAAGGCAGTTGCCGGTGGCCGTTATCGTGTGGTGTTGCAGTAGACTAAAAGCAGTTTGAATTAAACAACAAAAAGTAAAAATCTTTTGCGACTTATTGCTGCATCTTTCCTGTTCTTGCAATATTTATAATGCAATGATAACCATTTTCTGCAAAATATTCCTATCTTCGCGTAAAATATAATTTAATGAAAGAATTTGTTATATCGACAACTAAGAAGGAGACCGCCATTCTGGTGGGATTGATTACCTCCACGCAGAACGAGCGCAAGACAAACGAGTATCTCGATGAACTCGAGTTCCTTGCGCAGACAGCCGGCGCCGAGGTTGTAAAGCGCTTTACACAGCGCATTGACCACCCACACCCCGTAACTTATGTGGGAACGGGAAAGCTCAAGGAGATTGCCGATTATGTTGAGATGCTCAAGGATAGCGATGATGAGATAGGTATGGTAATATTTGATGATGAGCTGTCGGCAAAGCAGTTGCGCAACATTGAACAGGAACTAAAGATAAAGATACTCGACCGCACTTCTCTGATACTTGATATTTTTGCTATGCGCGCGCAGACAGCCCACGCCAAAGTGCAGGTTGAGCTTGCGCAATACAAGTATATGCTTCCCCGTCTGCAGCGCCTGTGGACCCACCTCGAGCGCCAGGGCGGTGGCTCGGGCAGCGGCAGTGGCAAGGGCGGCAGTGTGGGCCTTCGTGGTCCGGGTGAGACACAGCTCGAGATGGACCGTCGAATAATCTTGGGCCGTATGTCGCTTCTAAAGGAGCAGCTCACGCAGATAGACCGTCAAAAAGCTACCCAGCGCAAGAACCGTGGTCGTCTCATCCGTGTGGCTCTGGTGGGCTATACCAATGTGGGTAAGTCCACACTTATGAATTTGCTTGCGAAGAGCGAGGTGTTTGCCGAGAACAAACTCTTTGCAACACTCGACACCACAGTGCGCAAGGTAATTATTGAAAACCTCCCTTTCTTGCTCTCCGACACAGTGGGGTTCATACGCAAGCTGCCTACCGACCTTGTGGAGTCGTTTAAATCTACGCTCGATGAGGTGCGCGAGGCCGACCTTCTGCTACACGTGGTAGATGTTTCTCACCCCGATTTTGAGGAGCAGATTCAGGTGGTGGAGAAAACCCTTGCCGACCTGAACTGCGGCGATAAACCAATGATGGTAATCTTCAACAAGATAGATGCTTTTACCTATGTGCAGAAGGAGGAGGATGACCTCACTCCCAAGACACGCGAGAATATTACTCTCGATGAACTTAAAGAGACTTGGATGGGCAAGTTGGCCGACAACTGCCTCTTTATCTCGGCGCGCGAGAAGCAGAATATTGAAAACCTGAAGGATATTATCTACAAGAAGGTTTGCGAGTTGCACGTGCAGAAGTATCCGTATAATGATTTTCTTTATCAAACCTACGACGAGGACGTGAATGACTAAAAAGCGCATTGCATTGTCATCCTGAACGTAGTGAAGGATCTTGATGTATGGATAGATTCTTCGCGTTGCTCAGACGTGTTGTTGAGGGCTCTGCCCGAAAAATGACAAGTGTCGCAGATGTTTTTTAGAAGAGTGATGCGCTTGCATTGTCATCCTGAACGTAGTGAAGGATCTTGATACATGGCATGGATTCTTCGCGTTGCTCAGAATGACAATCTGGGATGCAAAAAATGAACTGATTTAAAAGAGTACGAAAATACAATACTAACAATATAAAACAATAGAAATTATGGCAGCAATTCCTGAATTCAAGTATGCCCATATGTTCCAGCACGGCAAGGACACTACCGAGTACTATCTTCTCACAAAAGAGGGTGTGTCGGTGGGCGAGTTTGAGGGCAAACCCATCCTCAAGGTAACTCCCGAAGCATTGACACTTCTTTCACGCACAGCGTTCCGCGACGTGTCGTTTATGTTGCGCCGCGCCCACAATGAGCAGGTGGCAAAGATTCTCAGCGACCCCGAGGCAAGCGACAACGACAAGTATGTTGCTCTCACATTCCTTCGCAATGCCGAGGTGGCTTGCAAGGGCCAGTTGCCTCTTTGTCAGGATACCGGTACCGCCATCATTCACGGCGAGAAGGGTCAGCAGGTGTGGACCGGCTTCTGCGATGAAGAAGCTCTTTCACGCGGTGTTTTCGATACATACACACAGGAGAACCTGCGCTACAGCCAAAATGCTCCCCTCAATATGTATGACGAGGTGAACACAAAATGCAATCTTCCCGCGCAGATTGATATCGAGGCAACCGAGGGAATGGAGTATAAGTTCCTTATGGTAACAAAGGGTGGCGGTTCTGCCAACAAGACATATCTCTACCAGGAGACAAAGGCTCTTCTTAACCCCGCAACACTTGTTCCTTTCCTTGTGGAGAAGATGAAGAGCCTGGGTACTGCAGCTTGTCCTCCCTATCACATCGCATTCGTTATTGGTGGAACATCGGCCGAGAAGAACCTTCACACCGTGAAGCTCGCCTCTACTCACTACTACGACGATCTGCCCACAACAGGCGATGAGACAGGCCGCGCGTTCCGCGACATTGAGCTCGAGGAGCAGTTGCTGAAGGAGGCTCACAACATTGGTCTTGGTGCACAGTTCGGTGGAAAATATCTTGCACACGACATTCGCGTTGTGCGTTTGCCACGCCACGGTGCAAGCTGCCCGGTGGGTATGGGTGTAAGTTGTTCTGCCGACCGCAACATCAAGGCGAAGATTAATCAGGATGGTATATGGATTGAGAAGCTCGATGACCAGCCCGCAACACTCATCCCCGAGGAGTTGCGCAATGCCGGTGAGGGCGAGATTGTGCGTGTAGACCTCAACCGTCCAATGAGTGAGGTGTGTGCACAGCTCTCGCAGTATCCCATTGCAACCCGTCTGTCGCTCAACGGAACAATCATTGTGGGCCGTGATATCGCTCACGCAAAGCTGAAAGAGCGCATCGACCGTGGCGAGGGTCTTCCCCAGTATATCAAGGACCATCCTATTTACTATGCAGGTCCTGCAAAGACTCCCGCAGGTATGCCTTGTGGCTCAATGGGCCCCACAACAGCAGGTCGTATGGACTCTTATGTAGACCTCTTCCAGGAGAATGGTGGTTCAATGATTATGCTTGCCAAGGGTAACCGCAGCCAGCAGGTAACCGATGCTTGTCAGAAACACGGTGGTTTCTACCTTGGCTCAATAGGTGGTCCTGCTGCTATCCTTGCCCAGAACAACATCAAGAGCATTGAGTGCGTTGAGTATCCCGAGCTTGGAATGGAGGCTATATGGAAGATTGAGGTTGAGGACTTCCCTGCATTCATTCTTGTTGATGACAAGGGTAACGACTTCTTCAAGCAGATAAAGCCTCGTTGCTGCTGCAGCAAGTGATAACAAGGCTTGTACAAAAAACAGCAAAGACCGCTCGGTCTTTGCTGTTTTTGTTTAATCTACAACCCATTTTGGATTGTGTGCCTTTGTCTTTGATGGGTCATAGTGAAGTGCTTTGCTGTCGGGTAGCAGAACTTTGTATGTGCGCTTCTCCTTGTTGGTGAGTGTTGTGCGCCTTATCCAGTGGTTGGCCTCGCGCAGTTGCAGGAAGGTGAGGCCGTGCTTTTTGGCAAAGTCGCCCCAATTCTCTATGCTGCCGCTCACAGTAACCTCTTTGGCTATCGGGATGGCGGGGTAGAGGTCGCTGCTGTGCAACAAAAAACCATACTCGGCAGGTGCCTCAAGCACTGTTTTCACCGCCATAAGACGGAATATGTATCTCGAAGTCTCATCGGGTAGCACCAGGTCTATGGCTTTCTGTTCTCTTTGGCGTTCCTGGCGTTTAATGACATTGGTGCGTCCGGTGTTGTAGCTTGCTGCAACGGTGAGCCAGTCGCCGAATTTCTCATAGGACTCCTTCAGGTATTGACAGGCGGCACGTGTGGCTTTTTCGGTGTGGTAGCGCTCGTCTATCTCGCTGTTCACTTCAAGCCCATAGTCGCGTGCAGTCTTCTCGAGGAATTGCCACAAACCTCCGGCATTCGATGGTGAGAGCGCTTCGGGGTCGCCGTTACTCTCAATTATCATCAGGTATTTGAAGTCATCGGGCACGCCGCACTCCTTGAGCAACGGCTCCACTATCGGGAAGAGCCTGTTGGCGCGTTTTATTATTAGCATTGTGTTTATGTGCGAGTAGGTAAAGGAGAGCAACTCTCTGTCGAAACGCTCGCGTCGCTCTTGTGCTGTCAGGTCTGTTTTTTCGCCTGCAAAGGTTATTGAGTTTGGCAGTTCCGGCGATATTACGGTTGTTATTGCCGCTCTCTCCTGCGCTTGCGAGTGGCAACACCCTGTAAGCACTGTTATTGCAGCGGCAAGTGCCATAAATGTTGCGTGCAGTGGTCTTCTTTTTCTGTTCTTCATCTTTTTGTTGTGGTTTTTGTTGGCTGGGCCGTGCCCTGTGCCTTTGGGGGTGCAAATGTAGCTCTTTCCACATCAAATATCAAGCCCTTTTGTTGATTTGCATTGCTTTTTTTTGTTCCTTTGCAAAAGATTTTGGGATGCTGTGGGCTTGCTTGTGAAAAAGTGCCCGATGCTCTCTTTTAGGGGTGTTCTCTATTACATTTTTATATGGCAGAATTTGAAATGATAGCAAAGACCTTCCAGGGTTTGGAAGAGGTCTTGGCAAAGGAGCTTGTTGCTCTTGGTGCGAACAATGTGCAGTTGGGACGTCGTATGGTCTCCTTTACAGGCGACAAGGCTATGATGTACAAGGCTAATTTCCATTTAAGGACAGCGGTGCGTATTCTAAAACCGTTCCTTAATTTTAAGGCTTCCGATGCAGATGAGGTTTATGAGTTCATAAAGTCGGTTGCTTGGGAAGAGTACCTCGACTGTAACTCCACCTTCTCGGTTGATGCAGTTGTATATAGTGAGGTGTTCCGTCATTCCAAATTTGTGGCCTATCGCGTGAAGGATGCTATTGCCGACTATTTCAACGAGAAGTATGGCAAGCGTCCGTCGGTGCGTCTCAACAACCCCGATCTTATCTTCCACATACATATTGCTGGT
This sequence comes from Bacteroidaceae bacterium, assembly GCA_045654645.1. Classification (GTDB taxonomy): domain Bacteria; phylum Bacteroidota; class Bacteroidia; order Bacteroidales; family Bacteroidaceae; genus HGM04593. The sequence goes on along the minus strand of JAZONR010000053.1, from coordinate 26,519 downwards.
GATGATTGTACCCTCGCTTTTGACAGCTCGGGCGAGTCGCTGCACCGTCGCGGCTACCGAGTGGAGACCGGTCGTGCCCCCATCAACGAGGTGCTTGCTGCAGGTATGATAATGCTCACCGGCTGGAACGGAGAGTGCGACTTTATTGACCCAATGTGCGGCTCAGGTACCATACCCATTGAGGCTGCGCTCATCGCACGCAACATCGCACCCGGTGTATACCGTCAGGGCTATGCCTTTGAAAAGTGGAAAGACTATGACAATGAACTGTTCAAGTCAATCTATGAGGATGATTCTGCCGAGCGCGAGTTTAACCACAAGATATATGCCTACGATGTTGATGGCCGTATGGTCGCTTGTGCACGCAAAAACGTGAAGTCGGCAATGATGGCCGACATCATTGAAGTTGAGTGCCGCGATATCAAGGACTTTGAGGAGCCTTCGGCACCTGCTATAATGGTGGTGAATCCTCCCTATGGAGAGCGCCTTGTTCCCGAGAAACTGTTGCAGGTGTACAAGGACCTGGGTTCACGTCTCAAGCACGCTTTTCAAGGCAACGAGGCCTGGGTAATTAGCAACAACTATGATTGCTTTGACCAGATTGGTCTCAAGGCGTCTGCCCGCGTTCCACTCTACAATGGCGACCTTGATTGTGAATTCCGCAAATATGAGCTCTTTCAGGGCAAGTACAAGGGTTTCCGCGATGAGGGTAATTCACTGAAGAAGGATTTTTCTCCCCTTAAACGCAAATCGCGTCTCACCGGTCTCGACGGAGAGCAGCGCAGCGAGCGTCGCAACCGCGAGAATGATAACTTCTCGAGTGAGATTGACAGCGATTCAATGCGCCGTCGTCGCGAGCTTGAGTCATACTTGAGCAGTTACAGAAAACCCCGTGCAAGCAAGCCTCGTAGCAACGACGCAGTGTCGGGAGAGGCTGAAAGCCGCCCCGAGCGCCGCGATAACCGTTCAGAACGTCGTGAACGTCGCCCCGAGCGCCGCGACAACCGTTCAGAACGTCGTGAAGGTCGCCCCGAGCGCCGCGATGGCTACAAAGCAAAGGGTGCCGCCGGCAAGTCTCGCGGCAATGGCGATTTCAAGCCTTTGCGTGGCGGAAAGAGAAGAGATAAGTAAGCCCGTGTAATATTTTTAGACTGTAAAACACCGATATATGAAAATTTTACTTTTAGGTAGCGGAGGCCGCGAACACGCGCTCGCTTGGAAGATTGCTCAGAGTTCTAAAGTTGAAAAGCTATACATTGCTCCAGGCAATGCTGGTACAAAGGAGGTTGGCGAAAATGTGGCTATCTCTGTGTGCGACTTTGATGCCATAGCTTCGTTTGTGCTTGCAAACGGCATCAGTATGGTTGTCGTTGGCCCCGAGGACCCCTTGGTGAAGGGTATCTATGACTATTTTGCGGCCGATGAGAAACTCAAGAATATAGCTGTCATTGGTCCCAGCAAGGCTGCTGCGGAGCTTGAGGGCAGTAAGAGCTTTGCCAAGGACTTTATGCAGCGCCACTCAATACCAACAGCTGCCTATAAGGCTTTTACTGCGGCAGAAAAGGAGGAGGCTTATCGCTTCCTTGAGGGCCTGAAGGCTCCTTATGTGCTCAAGGCCGATGGTCTTTGTGCCGGCAAGGGCGTGCTCATATTGCCTACACTCGAAGAGGCAAAGAGCAGTCTTGATGAGATGTTTGACGGAATGTTTGGCGACTCTTCGGCAACTGTGGTAATAGAGGAGTTCCTCGATGGTATCGAGTGCTCTGTTTTTGTGCTTACCGATGGCAAGGACTATGTTATCCTTCCCGAGGCCAAGGACTACAAGCGCATTGGTGAAGGCAACACCGGCCTCAACACAGGTGGTATGGGCTCTATCTCTCCTGTTCCCTTTGCAACAAAGGAGTGGATGGCCAAGGTTGATGAGAGAATCATCAAGCCCACAGTGGATGGCCTTGTGAGCGATGGTTTGCTCTACAAGGGTTTCATATTCTTTGGCCTTATAAATGTTGAGGGTGAGCCTATGGTAATTGAGTACAATGTGCGTATGGGCGACCCCGAGACCGAGTCGGTTATGCTTCGCCTAAAAAGCGACATTGTGGAGCTTTTTGAAAAGGTGGCAGCAGGAACTATTGCCGGAACTCAGGTCGAGTTTGATGAGCGCAACGCTGTGTGTGTGATGCTTGTATCCGGTGGTTACCCCGAGGCCTATGACAAGGGCTTTGAAATTACAGGCTTCGAGAATGTAGAGGAGAGTATCTTGTTCCACGCTGGAACAGCCGAGAAGGATGGCAAGGTGGTTACAGCCGGCGGTCGTGTTATTGCTGCTGTCTCCTATGGCGCAACACGTGCCGAGGCGCTTGAACGCTCTTTCCGTTCGGCAAATGCTCTTAACTATGAAAAGAAATATTTTAGAGGAGATATAGGTTTTGACCTCTAAAGGAAGATTGCTCGGCTCCTTTGTTGCCGGCAGGTACACTCCTGTGGCAATGGTTGTGGCATCGCTGGTGTTGATGGTGGTTGCCTATTGGTTTCCGTCGGTTGATGCACAGATGCCTGCGCCGGCATTTATCCCTCTTAGTGCTGCCTGGGGCAGGGGTGTGTCTGTGTTGCTTTATATTGTAACCGCAGCCCTGTTCGCAAGGCAGACTTTTTTTGAGCGCAGGATTCATTGGAAGGGTGCACTCTATCTGTGGCTTGTTGCTGTAATGACCTCTTCGGGCTGCAATCCGGGTGTTGCCTTGCTATCGCTGCTCTTCTTTCTCTCTATGCTGTCGCTGCTCTATTGTCAGTATGGTGTGGAAGTGCTTGGGCTGCAGTATACATCTTTTGCCTTTATTGGTATTGCTTCATTGCTCACTCCGGGCTGCTTGTGGCTTGTGCCGCTGTTTCTTTCGTTCGGCTTTTTTGCGAACACATTTTCATTTAGGGGTGTGATGGCCTCAATACTTGGTTTTGCAACCCCCTTTTGGTTGTTGTTCGGGGCTATCTATCTGTTCCCGCAGCTTGAATATCTTGCCCATCCGTTTTTCAATGGTATAAAAAGCGTGTTTGCGTTTGGAGTTGCAGAATTCTCTGTTCTCGAGGGGCTGCGGCTTGCTTTAGCGCTTTTGGTTATGGTACCGGCGGTCTCTGTTTTTGCGGGAAGTGCCTCTCCTGCCAAGCCTCTGCTGCGCCGCAGGCTTCTGTTTCTTTTTGTGCAGAGTGTCTACACGTTGTTGGTTTCGTTTTTGGTTGTTGGGTGTGAGTGGGCCTATGACGCCTGGTTGCTGCCGGGGTTGGCGGTTATGCTCTCTCTTGTGCTTTCGAACAAGCCGACAAAGCTTCTAAATGCTTATTTTATAGTTATTATAGTATTACTTTTTATAATATATTCCTACCCGTTATGGTTGATGCTCTTATAGAATTTTTCAAGGATTATGGCTACTGGGGAATGGGTGTGCTTGCATTCCTGTCGGGAACGGTTGTGCCAATAGCAAGTGAGGTGTTGTTGCTGTTCTTTCTTGGCATAGGCCTTGATGCGCTTGGCATAACACTTGTGGCCACATTTGGAAATACATTGGGCGGTATCACTTGTTTTATGCTTGGCTACCTGACAAGCAAGGAGAGGGTGCAGAAACTCTTGAGAATTCCGGATAGAAGAATGAAACGCGCCGATGCTCTTATACAAAAATATGGCTATTGGGTAGCATCGGTCTCTTTCTTGCCGGCAATAGGCGAGGTGCTGCTTGTGGCACTGGGTGTTATGCGCGTGAACAAGTATAAGGTTCTTGCGGTGATGGCTGTGGGTAAGCTAATCAGGTATTCCTTCCTTACAGCATCCTATGTGGGGGTAACGCAGCTCTTTAAATAGTAGGCTGCAATCAGTATGAAGCCGAGGCTTTGATGCCCTCTTTCTCAAGCAGTGCCACAATGCGGTCGAGCTCCTCTCGGGTCGCCTTCATAAGCCCCTCAACAGGGGTCTCCCTGTCTATTGTATATATCATCACCTCTCTTGGTGCTATCTCTTTTACAACGTTGAGCCAGGGTAATACATAACCGTCTCCGGTGTTGTCTACACTGCGTCCATCGACTGTGCCTCTCATAAACATTGTCTGAATGACGGCCTTGTTGCCAAAAGCTTTCAGCCTTGATATTATGGCGTTGAGGTCATACGTTCCCGTAGGGCGGTCTACCAATGTGATGTAGTCGCTGTTCACAGTGTCGAGTTTCAGTATGTTGTTGTCTACCTTGCACAATGCATCATATACAGCCGGGCGTGTTATGAGTGTGGAGTTTGTGAGCACGCTCACTTTCGCATCGGGGCAATATCTGTTGCGCAGCGCAATGGTGTCATCTATTATAGCTCCAAAATGAGGATGTATGGTGGGCTCGCCGTTGCCTGCAAAGGTGAGTACATCGGGCATCTCACCATTGGCAAGCATCTCTATGAGTTTCTTCTCGAGTGCTGCCGAAACCTCCTCGCGGGTGGGCATCGGGCTCTTTGCCTTATGGGCGGCGTTCAGGCCACATTCGCAATAGATGCAGTCGAACGAGCACACCTTACCGTCGGCGGGCAAAAGGTTTATTCCCAGTGAAACTCCCAATCTGCGGCTCTTTACCGGGCCGAAAATGGGTGAAGGATAGATGATGGTTCCCATTTCTGCTTTTTATTGTTGGTTCTTTGTGTCGCTCTCAATTGTGAGGCGGTTCTCTGTCATTCGAGCCATATATTGCTGTATTATGGCGCGCAACTCGCGCATCATCTCGTTTTCAACGCCGTTGCTGCCAAGAATGTTGTCTTTCATCATAACATCTTTGCGTATGTCATAGAGTGATATTGCACGGTCGTTGCCGCTGTCATAGAGCAGCAGGTAGTCGCCCTTGTAATAGCTATATGTCTCATTGTTGTAGTTTACTGCATAGCTGTCGGCTGCCGATGTGGATATAAGGCTCTTTCCAAAGGCAATGAAAGGCTTTTCATAGCCGGCATACTCGAGCACTGTGGGCATTATGTCTATCTGCTGAGCTATCATAGTGCTGTCAATGCCCGGCTCAAACGGCGCTTCCCCGTTGGGGTGGAAGAATATTATGGGCACTTCCATTATGCCCGATGATGTTTTGTAGCGCTCGTCATAGCATTTGTTGGTGTGGTCGGCGGTAATCACGAACAGTGTGTTGTTGTACCAGGGCTGTTTGCTGGCGTAGTTGAAGAACTGTTGCAGTGCGTGGTCGGTATACTGTACGCACTTGTGAATTTCCCCGCTTCCACCAAGAAAAACGTCGTTGTATTCTTGCGGAATTCTGAAAGGGTGGTGTGATGATGCTGTGAACACTGCTGTGGCAAATGGCTCTCTCATTTTGTTCATCTCTTCGGCATAGAACTGAAGGAAGGGCTCGTCCCAAATGGCCCAAAATCCGTCAAAATCCTCCTTGCCGTTGTGCAGTGGTGATTGGCAGTATTCTGTCATTCCATAATATTCCTGGAAGCCTGCGTTCTTTGCATAGGCCTGAAAACCCATTGAACCGTTGGGAGCACCGTGGAAAAAGGCACTGCTGTAACCGGCCTTGCCAAGCTCTGCGGCCACGCTGCTTATGTTGTTGAGAGACGCCGATGAAGAGATGAACGGCGTAACGAACATTGGTATGCCCGACAGCACCGACGGCATTCCATCAATGGATTTTCTTCCGTTGCTATAGGAGTAGCAGTAGCTCTTGCTGTGTGTGATAAGGCTGTCGAGGAACGGCGTAAAGCTCTCCTCGCCACGTTGTGGGTTGTAGGCACCAATGTATTCCTTGCCAAAGCTCTCAACAATCATTATCACAATGTTGCTGCTCTTTGCGGAGTCTGCCGGCGTGTATTGTCTCTCGGGTGTGTAAATCTCTTTGAGCTCCTCCTCGCTGTAGTAGTTCTTCTTTGCAAATGGCACCCTGCCTATGGTACGTATTATTGTAAAAGGCGTGTTGAGCACAAATGCGGCATCATCGGGGGAGCTTACATATACATTGGCGTTGCTCAATGTTATTGGGCGCACAGTGCGGCCAATTCCGCCTCTTATGCCAAATACTATAAGCGCTGCTGTTGCTGCAAGCATAAGGGTGTTGCGTGTATAGTAGCGCAGCAACCCGGCGATGTCTATTTTCTGTGGCCTGTTGTTGGCTGGTGTGTAGAATCTGTCGAGTGCCCAAAATATTATTACTCCCAATAGCACAAGCCACCAATTGTTCGCAATTTCAATGCCAATGATTTTGCCAATGTTGTCATCGTTGCTGAACTCTGTGAAGACGTCGTATGTAGTTCTGCGGTTTGTGTAACGCACATAAATGCAGTCGCAAAGGTTTGCTGTTATGGCTATGGCATTGGGGAGTGCAAAGGAGAGTTTTGTTACAAGGCTCATTATGCGTCCCTCTTTCCAATGCAGCGGGAAGAGGAGCAGAAGAATGTAGAGGGCGTTTGTGTAGCACACGGCAGCGGTGGCGAACTTGATGTTGCCGTTAAGCAACAGCCACATATCACCGGCTGTGGTTGTTCCTGTGTACATCCCGCTGTTCATAATGGCGAAGATAGCCTGGCTGGTAAGCAGAAGAGCGTAGGAGAGAAGTATGTTGGAGATTACAGCTCTAAGCGGGTGCCTCGCCGCAGCGCGGCGTCCGAGGAAGCAGTTGTTGTACCCTTTTTTTGCTTCCTTGATTTGCTCTTTAGCCTTTTTAAATATGTTGTATTTCATAATATCTTCAGCCTTGTGTTAAAGGTTTGTATATTTTTGGTATGTGCTTTGCAGTATCGCTTTAGCTTGCTTTGCCCTTCTCTCTCCCTCGCTCTCCTCTGCCCCTGCGATGATGGTGTTGTTGTCAAGGTCTATCACGCTGAAACCGGTGGAGTCAATGAGTGAGACACCGTTGTTATAGCAGTGGTAGGCAAACGGGGTGGTGTATTGTGGCGAGAGAATATTGCGGCTGAATGGGAAGTTTTCTATTGGCAGCTGCAACTGTGCCAATATGGTGGCAACCATATCTGTCTGGTTGCATATTTTCTCTATCTGCTTCCCGCTTTTCAGGGCGCCGCCAAGCAGCATAAAGAGTATGTGGTTTCTCTCTCTGTTGGTCTGCCTTATGCCTTGCGGGTAGCCCACAACCGAGTGGTCGGCAATGCATATAATAAGTGTGTTATCCCATTGGTCATCGGTCTTAAGGCTGTCGATGAACAGTCCCAGTTGCTCATCGGTGAATGAGAAGGCGTTGGCCTTCTCGTCATCGGCTATTCGGTTGTGGGGTACTTGCCAGGGCTCGTGGCTGCTGAGTGTGAGATATGTTATGTGCCAAGGCTCGCTTGTCTGCTCCTTTGTCAGGCTCAAGAGCTTTTTGAATGTTATATCATCACCGGCTCCCCAACGATGGGTGCTTCTCTCCTGTTGGGTGAAATCCCTGTCCGAGATTATTCTGCTGTATCCTGTCGAGTAGAGATATCCGCTCATATTGGTGAAGTTGGCATCGCCACCATAGAGGAATGTGTTTGTGTAACCCTCTCTTTTCAGCGATGAGGCCAGCGAGGGCAACTTCTGGCTCTTGTTGGCATCTTTCATCACCGATGTCTTGGGAAATGAGGGGTAACCGCTCAATGTGCACAGCACACCTCTGTCGGTGCGGAAGCTGTTGGCATAGCAATTGGTAAACAGAACTCCCTCCTTGCACAGGCGTGATATATTGGGGGTTATATCTTTTTTCCCACCCAGTTCCTCAACAAAGCAGGCGCTGAATCCCTCAAGTATTATGGTTATGATGTTGGGGCGTGTGTTGGTGAGCAGTGTGTCGGTGATAGCGGCATTTTGCCCATAGAGCGGCTCAACAATGCTGTTGCACTCATCCTCGTTGAGGAAGGCATATTCATTACCGAAATCCTCAATATTAGCAAGCGTGTATAGGAAACTGAATACCGGGTTTACGGCTGCGTGGTTAAGCCTTGTGCTGCCTGAAAAGTAGACCGAGCCGACGTTGTTGGTGGATTCTGTTACGCCGCCCCTTATGCCAAGGAACATAATTCCGGCCATAAACAAGAATAATGTGCTATGCAGCGCTTTGGTCAGCGGTGATTTTTTAAGAACAGCATTGCAGTGGTTGGGCTCATTGCGGCAGATGAGCGATAGCAGACGGTATATGGCAAATGTGAGCAACAATAGCACTGCGCTTAAAAGCAGAAGATGTGTTACTGTTACACTTGCTGTTGCATTTGCCGGTGAATCAATGTAGACAAGTATTGCCGCTGCGTCGAGCTTGTGCTCCCAATAGGGGTAGAGCGTTAGGTCGGCTACAAAGGCCAGCGCTGTAGCAAAGGATAGCAATGCGTTGTAGAGTGTGTAGAATGGTTTTAACGGTAATCGGATAAAACCTGAGACCATTGTCAGCAGCAGTGGAATGGCAGTGAAGTAGCCCGCTATGGCAAGGTCGTGGATTAGGCCGTGTGTGGTGATGCCTGCAATGTTGGCAAGCGAACAGCTCTCATCGCCGTGGTTCAGCAGAAGGAACAAAATCCTATAAAGAACCGATAGCATCACAAAGGCCGAATAGTACCTGACCAAGAATAATATTCCCTGCTTTAAATGGCCGGGCTGTGGTCTTTGGAGGCTTGCAGATGCCTGTGCTGTTTTGTGTGTTGTTCCCATTTTTATTTTCTGCCGAAATCGGCGGGTATTTCGCCCCACTTGTCGGTTTCCCACTTTATCAACGGGGTGTTGTAGCTGTTTTCCTTGAGCCACTTTTCGGCTCTTTCGATATATGCGAATAGCTCCTCGCTCTTTGCGTCGCGTGGCAACTTTGTCTTGCACTTTTTTGCCTTTACCCACAGCAGTGCATTGTAGCTGTCCGAATAGATTGGGAGGTCAATGCCTTGGCGCTTGAGCAGTGCCAGGCCGTGTACAATGGCCAAAAACTCGCCAATGTTGTTGGTGCCGAACATAGGGCCGAAATGGAATACTTGCTCGCCGGTGCCAATGTATACGCCACGGTATTCCATCATTCCGGGATTGCCGCTGCAAGCTGCGTCTACTGCCAGCGCATTTTGTATTATTGCAGCCGGCAGCACGCTCTCTTTCTTTGCTGCTTGCTTGCCGGCTCCAATATAGTGGTGCGGCGGCGAGGCATAGGCCTTTTGAGCCTCTTCAAGGGTGTCGAATGCTTTGTACAGGGCCTGCTTCACACCTGAAATTTGCGCCTGGCACTCATCCCAAGTGTGGTAGATGCCCGGTGTCTGGCCGTTCCACACAACATAGAAGCGTCTCTTTTTCATCCTTGCCGCCTTTTGGAATTACATTCTTTCCGGCACTTCAATGCCCAGCAGGTTCATTGCTGTCTTAATAACCTTGCCCACATTGTCGGTAAGGAGCAAGCGGAATGCTCTTGTGGCCTCGTTCTCCTCGCGCAAGATGCTGTAGTCGTGGTAGAACTGGTTATACTCCCTTGCAAGGTCATAGGTGTAGTTGGCAATGCCCGATGGTGAGTAGTCGGTACCGGCCTGGCGCACAACTGCGGGGAATTCGTTGAGCATACGTATGATGTTGCACTCCTTCTCGCTGATGCTCTCAGGTGCAGCGCCGTTGGCAGTGAAGCCCATCTCGGCCGCTTTGCGGCCTATGGAGCGTGTGCGTGCATAGGTGTACTGAATGAATGGGCCTGTGTTGCCGTTGAAGTCGATGGACTCTTTGGGGTTGAAGAGCATATTCTTGCGCGCATCAACCTTCAGCATAAAGTATTTGAGGGCTCCAAGGCCAATGATGCGGTTAATCTCGGCCTTCTCCTCATCGGTGAGGTCGTTCAGCTTGCCACCGAGCTCCTCGGCAGTCTCACGTGCTGTGTTTATCATCTCATCCATCAAGTCGTCGGCATCAACTACTGTGCCTTCGCGGCTCTTCATCTTGCCCTCGGGGAGCTCAACCATTCCGTATGAGAAGTGTACAAGGCCTTTTCCCCAAGAGAAACCAAGTCTGTCGAGAAGCAGCGAGAGAACCTGGAAGTGGTAGTTCTGCTCATTGCCCACAACGTATACCATCTTGTCTATGGGGTAGTCGCGGAAGCGGAGCTGGGCTGTGCCTATGTCCTGTGTCATATATACCGATGTGCCATCGCTGCGCAGCAACAGCTTTTCATCGAGGCCCTCGCCTGTGAGGTCGGCCCACACCGAACCATCCTCCCTGCGGTAGAATTTGCCCTGCTCAAGGCCGCCAAGAACAGTCTCCTTGCCCACGAGGTAGGTGTCGCTCTCATAGTAAATTTTGTCGAAGTCTACTCCCAGACGCTTGTATGTTTGGTCAAAACCTTCATAAACCCAATTATTCATCTGCTCCCACAGTGCACGCACCTCTTTGTCGCCTGCTTCCCACTTCACAAGCATCTCACGGGCCTCTGCCATAAGGGGTGAAGCGGCTTCGGCCTCCTCTTTGGTCATACCCTTCTCCATAAGCTCGGCAAGCTCTGCCTTGTAGTGCTTGTCAAATGCCACATAGTAGTCGCCAATGAGGTGGTCGCCCTTCTTGCCGCTGCTTTGGGGTGTCTCTCCCTCGCCCCACTTCTGCCACGCCAACATAGATTTACAGATGTGTATACCACGGTCGTTTACAATGTTGGTCTTTACAACCTTGTTGCCGTTGGCCTCTATAATGTTGGAGAGTGCATAGCCAAGGAGGTTGTTGCGTATGTGTCCCAGGTGAAGGGGCTTGTTGGTGTTTGGCGATGAATACTCAACCATTACCAATGGCGAGGCGTCTGTAACGGGGGTTGTGCCCCATTTCTCTGCCGAATTGATGTGCTTGAGCAACTCAACCCAGTAGCTTGGTGCTATCGAGAGGTTCAGGAAACCCTTAACGACATTGAATGAAGCGATGATGGGCTGCTTGGCTTTCAGATACTCGCCAATCTCCTGTGCGGTCTCATCGGGGCGCTTCTTTGATAATGGAAGGAAAGGGAATGCCACGAGGGTGAAATCGCCCTCAAACTCTTTGCGTGTCTTTTGTAGCTGTATTTTCTGTGTGTCGAAGTCTGCTCCGTAGAGCTCCTTTACCGCTTCGGCAACACTTTGTACCAATGTGTTCTCGAGATTCATATCTTTAATCCTTTTTAATTGTTTCTGTTTTTTGGTCAAATATTTTACAAAAGTAATACATAATTGTTGATTTATTTAATATAAATATTAAAAAATGCTATTTTGGTCTCTGTTTCCAATCCTTTTAGGCTGTCGGGGCGTGCCTTTCGCGATATTTTGTATTATCTTTGCCGCAGTGTTGAAACTAAAATGTTCCTTGATGGAATAGTGTTGCTATGATGGAAAAAATGCCTGAAGTTACCAAGAATCTGCTCATCATCAATGTGTTGATGTTTGTGGCAACATTTGTGCTTGGAAGGGTGGGAGTAAATTTGGATGATATGTTTGCTCTTCACTTCTTCAAAGCTGCGGGTTTTGCCCCTTATCAGTTGTTTACATATATGTTTATGCACGGTGGGCTTGCTCATCTGTTCTTTAATATGTTTGCACTGTATATGTTTGGCCGCACTCTTGAGTATGTGTGGGGTGCCAAGCGTTTTCTCATCTATTATCTTGTTGCCGGCATTGGTGCCGGTGTGTTGCAGGAGTGTGTGCAGTATGTGCATTACCTTCAGATGGGGCTCGACAGCTATGCAATGGTGCGTGTGTCCGCCGGCGCGGTTGTTCCAATGGGCGAGTTTCTGAATGGGTGGACAACTGTTGGTGCATCGGGTGCGGTATATGCTATATTGCTTGGTTTTGGAATGTCGTTCCCCAATGAGAGGATGTTTGTTTTCCCCTTGCCTTTTCCCATAAAGGCAAAGTTCTTTGTTGCGGTATATGCTGTTATAGAGTTCTTCTTGGGGATGTCGGGCAGCAACGACGGCATTGCTCATTTTGCCCATCTTGGCGGAATGCTTTTTGGATTGCTGCTCATCCTCTACTGGCGCAAGAAGCATAAAATAGGAGGTCCTTATGTTTGAGAAATTGCGTGCTGCATACAGGGCTGCCGACATAGTGAAAAAGTTTATCTATATCAATGTCGCAGTTTATATAATTCTCGTTTTTATCGCTGTTTTTTGCCGTCTTTTCAATGAGCCCGGCGTGGCGGTCGATGTTAAGCGTTGGTTTGAATTGCCGGCCTCTGTAGCTATGCTGTTGCGCAGGCCTTGGACATTGTTTACGTATATGTTTTTGCACGCCGACGTTATGCACATTCTGTGGAATATGTTTGCGCTTTATGTGTTCGGCGGTCTCTTTCTTAACAGTTTTTCTGTGCGTCATTTTGTGGGCACCTATCTGCTTGGCGGTGTTGCGGGTGCACTTTTTTTTGTGCTGGCTTATAATATTTTCCCCTATTTTGCCGACGTTGTAAATGTGTCCTATCTTGTGGGTGCTTCGGCCTCGGTGCTTGCTATTGTAGCAGCAACGGCGGTGCGCAACCCAAACTGCAGAATAAATCTGTTGCTTATAGGCAGTGTGAAACTCTCAACCTTTGCCCTTATAACGGTGCTTATATCTCTGTTTATGCTTTCCGGTAGCAATGCCGGCGGCAATTTTGCGCATATAGGCGGTGCTGCTGCCGGCGCGCTGTTTGCGCTTATGCTTGGTCGCGGTGTCGATTTCACAGCTCTTTTGAATGGGGCGCTCGATTGGGTTGCTGCTCTTGCCAAGAGGTTTAAACGCAAGCGTCAAAAAGGGCCCAAATTTACTGCCGCGCGGGGTGGCAGGGCTTCGGACTATGAATATAATGCCCGCAAGAAGGCCTCTGATGATGAGGTCGATAGAATTCTTGAAAAGATAAAACGTGGTGGTTATGCCTCTTTGAGCGATGAGGAGAAGCGTCGCTTGTTCGATGCGTCATCAAGGAGGTGATTTCTCTCTTCTTTTACACATCTCTTTGTGTATCTGTTGTTTGGGGTGCGGCTTGTGTTGTGCTCTCCCTTGTGTGCTGTCTTTTTTGTCATAGAAAAGCCGGTTTTGTCTCATTTTTGTGTGCGAGATATCTAAAATGCTCTCCTAACGCAAAGAAAAATGGTGAAAATCCTCTTTTATAAAGAAAAAAACAGTATATTTGCGCGTTTTTACAAGGAATAAGCAAACAAAATAAATCACAATAAATTTTAATAGAAATGCAGAACAAAGGAATTGTAAAAGTTTTTGCAGTATTGCTCACATTGGTGTGCGTGTTCTATCTTTCATTTACTTACGCAGTAAGTAGCAACAATGAGAAGATGGACAAGTGGGCCGAGGAGCAGGTTGCTGCAGAGTTGGGCGATAGCACAATCTCCAACGAGATTAAGGAGGCCCTTCTCGAGTCTAAGAGAGCAGAGTATCTCGAGACAATCAAGGACAAGAAGGTGTGGTTGGGTGTGTATACACTGCAGCAGTGCCGTGAGCTTGAGATTGGTCTTGGTCTTGACCTCAAGGGTGGTCTCAGTGTAACACTCGAGGTGTCGGCTCCCGAATTCATCAAGTCTCTTGTAGGTAACACCAATGACAAGGATGTTGTTGCCGCAATTGCCGCCGCTAAGGAGGCTGCTGTTGTTGGTGGCGACGCTATCGGCGCATTTATCACCAATCTTCCCGAGGGCAAGACTCTTGCATCGGTTTTTGCCACAAGCGCATTGAGAAACAAGGTTTCACAGAACTCTACTGATGCCGAGATTGAGGCTGTTCTACGTGCCGAGCTTGGCAATGCTGTTGATAACTCATTCAATGTGGTACGCTCGCGTGTAGACCGTTTCGGTGTTGCGCAGCCCAATATCCAGAAACTTGAGGGTGGCCAGGGCCGTATTATGGTTGAGCTTCCCGGTGTTAAGGATAAGGAGCGTGTTATCGAACTTTTGACCCGTTCTTCAAATCTCCAGTTCTGGGAGACATATACCGAGCAGGAGGTTCTTGCATCTGTAAGACCCCGCCTGTTGCAGCTTGGTGAGCTTGTTGCCAAGGAGAAGGGAATGGCAATTAATCCTCTTGAGGGTCTCTTGAATGGCGGTAGCTGTGTAATCGCTAACGTTACTCTCGAGGGTAAGCACAGAATCGATGAGGTTCTTGCTGCCGGCAAGGCTATGGAGAATGATGAGGTGAACCCTCGCACAGTGCTTCCTCGTGAGCTTCAGCTCTTCTGGGGTGCCGACTCAAAGGGTGGTGTATACACTCTCTATGCTATCAAGGATGAGGCTGCCGATGGTATTGCTCCTCTGCAGGGCGACGTTGTTGAGAGCGCCGAGGCTTCTTTCCAGAACAACAAGCCTTGTGTAAATATGTCAATGAACCGCAATGAGGCTCACACCTGGGCCAACCTCACCGAGAAGTGCGCCAACAAGCGTGCTATCGCTGTTGTGCTCGATGGCGTTGTTTACAGCGCTCCTGTTCCCAGCGAGAGAATTGCCGGCGGTAACAGCATCATCAGCGGTAACTTCACTATTGAGGAGACTCAGGACCTTGCGACAGTGCTCTGCTCTGGTAAGATGCTTGTTCCTTTGAGAGATGTAGAGAGCAACGTTGTTGGTCCTTCTATCGGTCAGGCTTCAATCAATCAGGGTCTCATCTCGTTTGTTGTTGCATTCGTGTTGCTGATGATCTATATGTGTGCAATCTACGGTGTTATCCCCGGTATGGTTGCCAACGGTGCATTGTTGCTTAACCTGTTCTTTACAATGGGTATCCTTGCTTCGTTCCAGGCAGCTCTCACAATGTCGGGTATCGCAGGTATCGTGCTCACATTGGGTATGGCGGTAGATGCAAACGTGCTTATCTATGAGCGTGCCAAGGAGGAACTTCGCGCCGGTAAGAATGTGCGTCAGGCTCTGTCCGACGGTTACAAGAATGCTTTCTCGGCAATCTTCGACTCTAACTTGACATCTATTATCACCGGTGTAATTCTTTACAACTTCGGTACAGGTCCCATCAAGGGCTTCGCTACCACTTTGATTATCGGTCTTCTCTGCTCATTCTTTACTGCAGTGTTTGTTACACGTGTGGTATATGAGCGTTTCCTTTCAAAGAACAAGTGGACAAACCTCACTTTCACAACAAAACTTTCAGAGAAGTTTATGCGCGATACAAACTACAACTTCCTTGCTGCTGCAAAGAAGACCGGCGTTGTGTTTGCTGTGCTGGCTGTTGTGATGGTAGGTTCATTCTTCCTGCGCGGTTTGAGCCAGAGCATCGACTTCACCGGTGGTCGCAACTATGTTGTGAAGTTTGAGCAGAAGGTTTCTGATGCCGAGGTACGCGATATACTGAAGGATAAGTTCGAGGGTGCAAATGTTCAGGTGATTGCTTATGGTACAAGTGGCGACCAGCTCCGCATCTCTACAAACTACCTTGTGAATGACACTGACGCCGATTCAGATAAGAAGGTTGAGTCAAAGTTGTATGCAGCATTGAACGAGGCAGGTCTGCTTGCAGCAGATGTTACATTCGAGCGTTTCTGCAATACACAGGATGACGAGGGCGGCTCAATCAAGAGCTCACAGAAGGTGGGCCCAAGCATTGCCGATGACATTCGCGAAGGTGCCGTCATTTCGGTGATTTTGGCTCTCGTTGCAATCTTCATCTATATCCTCATCCGTTTCCGCAATGTGGCTTATAGCATCGGTTCAATCCTTGCTCTGTCGTTCGACGTTCTTATGATTATGGGCTGCTACTCACTCCTCTATGGTGTGTTGCCTATGTCTCTTGAGCTCGACCAGACATTCATCGGTGCTATCCTTACAGCTATCGGTTATTCAATCAACGATAAGGTGGTTGTGTTTGACCGTGTGCGTGAGTTTACTCACCTCTATCCCAAGCGCAACAAGTTTGAGTTGTTCAATATCTCGCTCAACACCACACTTGCCCGTACATTGAATACTTCGTTCAGTACATTGATTGTGCTTCTCTGTATCTTTGTGCTCGGTGGTGATAGCATTCGCAGCTTCTCATTCGCAATGATTCTTGGTGTTGTGTTTGGTACGATATCATCAATCTACATTGCTGCTCCTATTGCCTACAAGGTAGTTACAAGAAAGAAGTAATAGTTGAGACTATATATAAAGTTAGCGGCGCGTCAATTGACGCGCCGCTACTGTTTGTTGGTTGAGCTTGGTTGCTCTTGTTATTTTGTGCCGTTAAGCGCGGCGGCAACATAATGGCGCGCCATTGGACAGCTGGCACAGCCGTTAATGCGGCAGTGTGCGCGGTTGAGCTGCAGCAGGGCCTGTGAATCGGCGGCGTTGCGTGGCTTCACGCCTTGTGCACGCCATTGTTTGGTGATGCTGTTCTCCTCGCTTTCAATCTGTTGCAGCAGTTCTTGTGCTATCTTGCAAAGCTCCGGCTCCTGGCGGTGTGTACCATATATGTGCAGCATTGGGATTATGGAGTTGATGATTATTACATCTATCTGTTTTTGTTTCATAGGCTGGGCGCCCGCTGTCTCTGTGCTGCCAAAGCAGATGTGGTTTTGCCAATACCCGTCGAGTGGGGCGCTGAATAGTTTGTACATATTGGTGAGCGTGCCGGCAGAGCTTATCCCGGACATTGTGAAGAGCCCGTTGCAGTAGAGGTTTGCAATCCTTGCTATGCGTTGGTGGGGTGTTGCAGCGCCGTTGCCCCATTTGGTGTGTTCAAGCACTTGCAATCCGAATTTGTTCTGCAGGAAGCGGAACTCTCTGTTTAGTTCATTATAGTATTCGCTTTTTGCAGCCTCCTCTCTATAATAATAAGGTATACTCTCATCTTGCAACAGTCCTGCCTGGCCATAGAGGATGGCTTCAACCTGTCTCTTGTTATCGCGGTGTTTGCCTAAAGCATTTGTGTTGAGCAGTGTGGCCCACTCGTCGAATACAGGGCTTTGAATTCCGAATCCAAAGCTGCGTATTGCAGTCTTTAAGAGGGCGTCATCCCATTTGCGGTCGCATTGCAGAAAGATTCTCTCTATGAGTTTTTCTTTCTCTTTCAATCTTTCGGTGAACAGCTCTGCAAGTGTTTGGTGCAGTTCTGCAGCGGGTAGTGCTGCTATTGCAGGCCCGCAAGGGAATTTATGGCTGTGTCTTGCTGTGGCGTCTATTTCATCCTTTAACTCTTGCGGTATCTCAATTACAGCCCAGGGTGCATTGTTGTGCGTGGCATTGCTCTTTCTCTCTGCTATGTGCAGTATTGTATTTCCCTTCTCTTGGGTGTTTGGCTCTGCATTGTCGTTGTTGTGAAACATCACGTTTCCACTCCAGGTTGTGTCGCCAATCTTTACTATTGCGTTTGTGGCTGTGTCTTTAATTGCGCTACAGTCTCCGCGTGCAATAATCTCAATTTTTTCTCTTTCTGTTGTCTTCAGGTCTGCAGCTTCGAGCAGCCCGTTCTCCCACATAAAAAGCAGTGTTCCTCTCATAGCATTTCCTCTTTAAACACAAAGAAAGGCTGCAAACGGGCTGAAAAGAAATTTTTACCCGGCTTGCAGCCTTCTTTTAACATTATTTACACTTTTATTCCTGTTTCTTCTCTTTGGGATAGCTTATTCTTGTGTGGTATATTGCCATAAGCCTTCTTTTGAATACATTCTTTATTGTGTAGATATCCTGGAATGTGAGAGGGCTCAAGGAGAGCTCCTTGTCATTTACTTTGCTGTCGATGATTTTGTCTACAAGTTCGCTGATGCCGGTCTCGGTGTGCTCCTTTAAGCTGTGCGAGGCAGCCTCCACGCAGTCGGCCATCAACAGTATGGCTTGCTCCTTTGTGGTGGGTTTGTGTCCGGGATAGGTGAACATAAGCTCATCAATCTCCTCGTTGGGGTGTTCGTTCTTGTATGTTATGTAGAAATAGCCTGTTTTGCCGGCAGCGTGGTGGGTGCTTATAAAATCGATGATTTTCTTGGGTAGCTTTTCGTGCTCGGCCATCTCAATTCCATAGGTTACGTGCTTTATGATAGCTTGGGCACTCTCTATGGCTGTCATCTTGCTGTGTGGGCTTATGCCGCCATTCTGGTTCTCGGTGAAGATTATTGGCGAGTAGAGTTTGCCGATATCGTGGTACATTGCGCCTGTTCTCACCTCTAAGGGGTTGGCGCCAACTGCAAGCGCAGCCTCGGCGGCAAGGTTGCCCACCTGCATTGAGTGCTGGAAAGTGCCGGGAGCCTCTTGGGACATTCTTTGCAGCAGTTTGCTGTTGAGGTTGGAGAGCTCTATGAGTGTTACGCTCGAAATGAAACCGAATGTCTTTTCAATGATGAACATCAGCGGGTAGGTGAAGAGTGTGAGCACCGAACTTACTATGAGGTAGGTGTACATTCTGTAGCTTATGTTGTGCAGGCCCGATGATGTTACCAATTCATAGCACAGGTATGTTACTGAATAGGTTATGAATGTGGTTATTACACAACGGAACATCTGTGAGCGTGATGACAGGTCTCTAAGGCTCAATATGGCGCTGCACCCGGCTATTGATTGCAGTAGCAGGAACTTGTAGGGCGAGCCCACCATTATTGAACACATTGCAATGGTTATGAGGTTGGTTACAAATGCTGTGTTGTGGTCGATGAACAGGCACAACATTATGGGGACAATGGCAAAGGGCAACACAAACACGCTTGTTATTGCGTTGCTTGTGATGAAGCCAACCATCACCGGGTAGAGTGTTGCAGCAAGTATTGTGAATACAAACTTGTTTGAGTTCTCCATTATCTCGCGTTTATACTGGCGTATGTAGGCCAAAAGAAGCAACATACACAGGATTATGAAGATTATCTGCCCCAATAGCATAAACAGCCAGTTGCCTTTGCCTTGGCTCTTTTCCAGCTTCTCTTTCTGCTCAATATAGGTGTTTATGGCTCTGGCAGTTATTTTGTCTACAATTTCGTCTTTTCTTATGATGACCTTTCCCTCATCTATGTGCCTTATTGTCGAATCTACTGCATTGACGCCTTTGGCAATTGCAAGGCTTGTGGCTGCCGTGTCGCATACGAAGTTGGGCTTTATGAAGGTTGAAATGTCAATTGCATCGATTGTGTCGCTTGCTGTTGGCTGGGTGTGCCTTTGCAGTGATGCAGATGCTTCGGTTGTTGTGGTGAAGTTCCTTATCTCGGTTGTGTGTGTGCCGGTGCTGTTGTATATGCTTATGACGCTGTTGTTGCGTGCCGGCAGATAAATGGTGTCGCTGTCGGCTATAATGCCCTGCTCGAAAAGGCTCTTCAGGTTGTTGAACAATGGGCGTCTGCTCTCAATGTCCACGTGTCCCATAAACGAGGTGCTTATTGCGGCCGAGTAGAACTCGCTGGGGGCACCAAGCTGCCTAAACACCGGCGGGGTGTTTTCTCTGATGCTGTCTCTCTCCTCTTCAATCTCCTTGGCGGTTTTTGGAACATCGAAGCTGAATTCGGCAACAAGCTGTTCATACTCCCAGGGCGAGCCCTCCTTGTAGTTGCTGAACGCTGTATTGCCCTTGGGCATAAAATATATGATGCATCCGATGCATAGTACAACAAGTAGACCTTGCATTATGTTGCGTCTGTTCTTCTTCGTGAAAGCGAGAACTTTATCTATCCACCCATTGAGCTTGTTTGTTGTCTGTTCGTGGTTGGTCATATTATCAATAATAACAGATTGTGTTCCGCAAAAATACCAAAAAATAACCAATTTCAAAGTCTTGGCGGTGCAATTGTGTCTAAAGGTGGTTTTTAGGCCTTCTGCAATGTGCTTGAACGGCTTGGGGACAAAAAAGATTGATTTTATTTTGCCGACAGCGCAAGTTGTGCTATTTTTGTGCTGAGTATATTGTTTTTTGGGGTTATTGCGGGCGGCTCGGTGTGTGATGCCGGCTTTTGTGCCCACTGATGAGAAGCCACTTTGCGTTATGAACGGTTGGTTCCCGTTGTGCAAAAGAGTTTGGCCGGCCCCTGATATTGCTAAAATTTGAACACTATGAATGAAAGAAAAGTAAGGGTGCGCTTCGCACCGAGTCCCACAGGTCCCCTTCATATTGGCGGTGTGAGGACTGCTCTCTATAACTATCTGTTTGCAAAGCAGCACGGTGGCGAGCTGATATTCCGCATTGAGGATACCGATTCCAACCGCTTTGTCCCCGGTGCCGAGGAGTATATCCTGGAGTCGTTCCGTTGGTTAGGCATAAAGTTCGATGAGGGTGTCTCTTTTGGTGGCGACAAAGGCCCCTATCGTCAGTCGGAGCGTCGTGCAATTTATAAGGAGTATGTAGATGTGCTTCTCGGCAGTGGCAAGGCATACATTGCCTTTGATACCCCCGAGGAACTTGAGGCGAAACGCACTCAGGTAGAGAATTTCCAGTATGATGCATCTACCCGTATGTCAATGCGCAACTCGCTCTCAATGTCTGCCGAGGAGGTTGAAGCGCTTATTGCCGACGGCCACCAATATGTGGTGCGCTTCAAGGTTGAACCGGGTGAAAAGGTTGTGGTAAATGATATGATTAGAGGCGTGGTTACCATTGATTCATCAATTCTTGATGACAAGGTGCTCTATAAGTCGGCCGATGAACTTCCCACATATCATCTTGCCAACATTGTGGATGACCATCTTATGGAGGTGTCGCACGTTATTCGCGGCGAGGAGTGGCTGCCTTCGGCTCCTCTTCACGTTTTGCTTTATCGTGCATTCGGTTGGGAAGATACAATGCCTCGTTTTGCTCACTTGTCGCTGCTTCTCAAGCCCGAGGGTAACGGTAAACTCAGCAAGCGTGATGGCGACCGCTTGGGCTTCCCGGTGTTTCCTCTCGAGTGGCACGACCCCAAGAGTGGTGCAATCTCATCGGGCTTCCGCGAGAGCGATTATCTGCCCGAGGCCGTAATCAATTTCCTGGCATTGCTTGGCTGGAACCCCGGTGATGATGTGGAGATGATGACTATGGACGACCTGATTGCTAAATTTGACCTTTCAAAGTGCAGTAAGGCCGGTGCCCGTTTCGACTATAAGAAGATGGTGTGGTTCAATCACGAATATATATTGCGCAAGGCTGATAGCGAAATTGCCGAGATTTTTAAACCGGTTGTGGAGGCTCACGGTTTCAGTGCAGAGCCAGCCTTCCTTGAGAAGATAGTCTCTTTGATGAAGGGACGTGTGAATTTTGTTCACGAGCTATGGGATGCCAGCAGCTTCTATTTTGTTGCTCCTCAGAGCTATGATGAGAAGACTGTCAAGAAACGTTGGAAAGAGGATTCTGCTCAGAAAATGGCAGAGCTTGCAACTCTTCTTGAAGGGCTTGATGATTTCTCGGCCGAGAATCAAGATAAAGCCGTGCACGAATGGATTGAGGCAAAAGGTTATGGTATGGGCGAAATAATGAATGCTTTCCGTTTGGCGCTTGTGGGCGAGGGTAAAGGTCCCCAGATGTTTGACATCTCGGCTCCTCTTGGCAAGGGAGAGACTTTGGCTCGTTTGCACCGCGCAATAGAAGTGTTGGGTTAAGCCTCAAGCATTTTTAATTGATATGTATACATTCGGAATATATATATATGCCTTTTTGGTGAGGATTGCGGCTCTTTTTGGATACCGCAAAGCCAAGCAGATGCTTGCGGGGCACAAAGAGGTATTTACAATCTTAAAGGGGAAAATTAAGCCGGGCGTTTCATACGTTTGGTTTCACGCTTCATCTCTTGGCGAGTTTGAGCAAGGACGACCAATGATAGAGAAGCTGCGCGCCGAGCACCCCGAATACCGTGTAGTGCTCACCTTCTTCTCGCCTTCGGGCTATAATCCTGCGAAGAACTATCAGCAGGCCGACGTTGTCTGTTATCTCCCGTTCGATACAAAGAGCAATGCGAGGCGCTTTCTTGATGCCGTACAGCCTAAGATGGCTTTTTTCATCAAGTATGAGTTTTGGCTCAATTATCTGATAGAGCTCAAGAAGCGAGAGGTGCCCTCATATAGTGTCTCATCGATTTTTCGCAAGGAGCAGGTGTTCTTTAAGCCTTGGGGTGGGCGTTATCGATTGGCGCTCCACTGCTTCAATCATCTCTTTGTGCAGAATGTGAGGTCAAAGGAGTTGCTGAAGTCTATTGATGTGGATAATGCAACGGTGGTGGGCGACACACGTTTCGACCGTGTGATGAAGATTTACGAACAGGCACGCATTTTGCCGCTTGTGGGTGCCTTTGTAGAGGGCGATAGAAAAGTCTTTGTTGTTGGTAGCTCGTGGGGTGATGATGAGGCTATCTATATGCCCTATTTTAATGAGCACAGGGATTGGAAGCTTATTATTGCATCGCACGAGGTTAGCGAAGAGCGCATAAAACATATCGAGAGTGTGTATGAAGGAACTTGTGTGCGCTATTCGACAGCCACAATGGATGAGGCGCGCGCTGCCGACTGTCTGATAGTGGATTGCTATGGCCTGCTCTCTTCTATATACCGCTATGGCACTATGGCGTATGTTGGTGGAGGCTTTGGTGCCGGAATACACAATGTTTTGGAGGCTGCAGTTTATGGTGTGCCGGTATTCTTTGGTCCCAATAATCGCAAATTTCAGGAGGTGCAGCAGCTAAAGGCTTGTGGTGGAGGTGTGGAGATACTTGCTACATACGAGTTTGTGGAGAAGATGGAGGCCTTTGTGTCCGATGACTCTTTGTTGAAGCGTGCCGGCAAGGCTGCAGGAGACCTTGTTGCTGAAAATGCGGGTGCCACATCGCGCATATTTGCCCATCTCGGGCTTTAGTAGCAATGCTTTTTGGAAAGTGAATATAATTTGAATAGATAACTGAATAACCTTTAAATTTAAAAATTATGCAGTATTTGACAAACGAGAAATTGGTGATTGTAGGAGCTGCCGGTATGATCGGCTCTAATATGGCTCAGTCTGCTCTTATGATGGGTTTGACAACAAACCTGTGCCTTTATGATGTGTTCTCTCCCGAGGGCGTTGCCGAGGAGATGCGTCAGAGTGGCTTTGACGGTGTGAACATCACAGCAACAACAGATGTTGCCGAGGCGTTTAAGGATGCTAAGTATATCATCTCTTCAGGTGGTGCTCCCCGCAAGGAGGGTATGACTCGTGAGGATTTGCTCGCCGGTAACTGTAAGATTGCCGAGGAGCTTGGTAAGAATATCAAGACATATTGCCCCGATGTGAAGCACGTGGTGATTATCTTTAATCCTGCCGACTTGACTGGTCTTGTAACACTTCTCTATTCCGGTTTGAAACCCGGTCAGGTTACAACACTTGCCGGTCTCGACTCAACACGCTTGCAGAACGCTCTTGCCAAGAAGTTCGGTGTTATGATGAACCAGGTAACAGGTTGCGCTACTTATGGTGGCCACGGCGAGCAGATGGCTGTATTTGGTAGCGCTGTAAAGATTGCAGGCAAGCCTTTGACAGATATCATCGGCACAGCAGAGTTCCCCGAGGAGGAGTGGGAGCAGATGAAGAAGGATGTTACACAGGGTGGTGCTGCTATCATCAAGCTGCGTGGTCGCTCTTCATTCCAGAGCCCTTCATATCTCTCAGTTGAGATGATTCGTTCGGTTATGGGTGGTGAAACATTCCGTTACCCTGCAGGTACATACGTTTCAAACGAGAAGTACAACCACATTATGATGGCTATGGACACAACTCTCGATGCTAACGGCTGTTCTTATAAGATGCCTGTTGGTACTCCCGAGGAGATTGCAAAGCTCGACGCAAGCTATGAGCATCTTTGCAAGATGCGTGATGAGCTTGTTACATTGAATATTGTTCCTGCTGTTTCAGAGTGGAGCTCAATCAATCCTAACCTTTAATATATTATTAAGGTATATACAGTTTAGAAGCTGACTAAAAAGGCTCTTTTGTTGTTATACTCGCCCTCAAAATGCTCATTTACGCTTAGTAAATTAATCCGCAATGCAGGGTTTTCCTCCTTGCTGCTCGGCATAGAGTGCAGGCACTCTCTGCTCTCGCGTGCTGCGTCGGTTGTGCTTTTTCGGGCTTCGCAAGCCTAAAAACAGCTCTTTTTATTCAACTTCTCACAAACGAGGTGCCCCTTTACTTTTGGGGCACCCTTTGTTTTTTTTATTGTCGGGCGTGGTTGCATCGCTGTGTGGGTGTTGTTTGTGTTGTGGCTGCAAGCCATCGCTGCATTGCTCTGTGGCTTGTTTGCCAAAAGTGCGGTGTTTACTGAAGGGCTCTTGATATTTTTTGGGGGTGGAGAATTATTTTGTTGTCAATTTTGGCACCCCCGTAAAGGCTCAAAACGTGGCAAAAACAACTTTTTCAGTAAAAAGTGAATTAAATGTTTTGCCATTTGGGAAAATGTATCTACTTTTGCGCTGCATTTTGTGTAAAGTGATAAATAATATAAACTAAATAATAAAATAGGAAATGATTGTAGTACCTGTTAAGGAGGGCGAGAATATTGAAAGAGCTCTCAAGAAATTCAAGAGAAAATTCGAAAAGACCGGTGTGGTTAAGGAGTTGCGCGCACGTCAGCAGTTTGACAAGCCTTCAGTTCTTAAGAGACTGAAGATGGAGCACGCTATCTATGTTCAGAAACTTCGTGCCAACGAGGAATAATATTCCCGTTTTTCTTGTTTTTTAATTAAAACTGATTTATATTCGTTGCCGAAAGATTAATAATCTTTCGGCAACGAATATGTTTATAGACTCATTTATCGGGTATTTGAAGGCCGAGAAACACTATTCGGCTCATACGCTAAGGGCGTATGAGGGGGATGTGCGGTCGTTCAAGGAGTTTGTGTCCCGCATAGATGAGTCGCTTTTGTTTTGGGAGGTGGATATTGATGTGGTGCGCTCTTGGGTGGCGTCTATGATGGATGCCGGTGCGTCGCCCACTTCTGTGGGGCGTCGTTTGAGTGCGTTGCGCACATTCTTCGCCTTTTTACGCAAAGAGAGGGTTGTGTCCGATAGCCCGGCGGCCTCTCTTAAAGGACCGAAGTGTGGCAAGCCGTTGCCTGTATTTGTGAGGGTGGAGGAGATGGATCGCCTTATAGATGAGACCGAGTTTGGGTGTGGCTATGCAGCTTGTCGCGATAGGATGATTCTTCAGCTTTTCTATGAAACGGGGGTGCGCCTTTCCGAGCTGGTTGAACTGGATGTTTCGTCTGT
Organism: Bacteroidaceae bacterium; assembly: GCA_045654645.1. Taxonomy (GTDB): domain Bacteria; phylum Bacteroidota; class Bacteroidia; order Bacteroidales; family Bacteroidaceae; genus HGM04593. The sequence continues at coordinate 1,486 of JAZONR010000053.1, read as the reverse complement.
TGATATGCAGGCTTGTAATATTAAGGTTCTTGGAAAGCGTAACCGTGAGAGGGTTATTCCGTTTGCGCGAGGGCTGTGGCAGGCTTTGGATTTTTATCTTGCGCAGCGTGCGGCGTTTGCGCCCGATGCTCCGCCGGCTCTGTTTCTCTCCGATAAGGGTTGCAGGGTTAGCCGCAGCTATGTCTATCGTATGGTGAACACCCGCCTTGCAGATGTTACCACGCTTAAAAAGCGTAGTCCGCACGTGCTGAGGCACACTTTTGCTACGTCGATGTTGAATAATGATGCCGAGATTGGCGCTGTGAAGGAGCTGCTGGGGCACAGCCGTTTGGCGACAACCGAAGTTTACACGCATCTTACTTTTGAGGATTTGAAGTGTTTTTATGAAAAGGCTCATCCAAGAGCCGGTGAATAATTAATAATAATAGGAGGTTTGATTATGGTAACAAGAATTCAGTCTGTGCATTTCGATGCATCACAGCAGTTGGTGGAGTTTGTGGAGAAGAAGGTTGCTAAACTTGAGAAGCTTTGCGAGGGTGCTGCAACTCTTGATGTTGTAATGAAATTGATCAAGCCCGAGGCTGTGCGCAACAAGGAGGTATCCTTGCGTGTGGAGGGTGCCGGTGCCGAACTTTTTGCTTCAAAAACAGCCGACACTTTTGAAGATGCCTTGATGGAGGCTATCGATGCCCTGAAAGTTCAGGCCGAGAAGGCTCGCAATAAGTAGTATCTTGTGTGATGTTATGTGCAGCTGCTTTGGCAGCTGCATTTTTTTACGCTGTTTGTTCTCTTTGAGGTGGGGCCTTGGTGTTTGGCTTTCTCTTCACGGGGTGGCGCTTTTGGTGTTGCGAGGTCTTTGAACGTGGCGATTTTCAAGGAAAACGAGAAAAAATAGTGGTTTTTGCGAAAAAAAAGTGGAAAATGTTTTGCAGTTAAAAAAAAAGCCCTACCTTTGCACTCGCTTTACAACGGTAACAGCACCGCGAAATCTACGTTGCCTCTTTAGCTCAGTTGGCCAGAGCACGTGATTTGTAATCTCGGGGTCGTTGGTTCGAATCCGACAAGAGGCTCAAACGTGAGATGACCGGTGAACGTTTTAAAGTTGTCGCAAATGCGTTTTCTGAAATAGTGACAAAAGTTAGGGCAAATTCCAGAGTGGCCAAATGGGGCAGACTGTAAATCTGCTGTCTTTCGACTTCGGTGGTTCGAATCCATCTTTGCCCACAATGTGTTGAAAAAGAGAATGCAAACCAGCCTTGATAGTTTAACTTCTTTAAGGAGACTGTCTTTGTTTGTTTGCAAATTCTTTATGTAAACGTATTGCGGAAGTAGCTCAGTTGATAGAGCATTAGCCTTCCAAGCTGAGGGTCGCGGGTTTGAGCCCCGTCTTCCGCTCTTTTTCAACGCTGTTATAGCTCAGTGGTAGAGCACTTCCTTGGTAAGGAAGAGGTCCCGAGTTCAAGTCTCGGTAACAGCTCTGGAGAAG
>JAZONR010000052.1:0-11048 GCA_045654645.1 Bacteroidaceae bacterium | reverse complement strand
GTGCTGGTTCCAAGACATCTCTGAAACGTGGATAAGACCCTCAACGCCTGGAGCAATCTCGATGAATGCACCGTAGTCTGCCATAACGACAACCTTACCCTTAACAACATCACCAACCTTGAGGTCTGCATCGATAGCATCCCAGGGGTGGGGAGTAAGCTGCTTGAGACCAAGAGCAATGCGCTTCTTCTCATCATCGAAGTCGATGATAACAACATTGATCTTCTGGTCGAGTGTAACAACCTCTGTAGGATCGTTTACGCGGCCCCAAGAGAGGTCTGTGATGTGGATGAGACCGTCAACGCCACCAAGGTCGATGAATACACCGTAAGAGGTGATGTTCTTAACTGTACCCTCGAGTACCTGACCCTTCTCGAGTGTGCTGATGATCTTCTTCTTCTGCTCCTCGAGCTCAGCCTCAATGAGGGCCTTGTGAGAAACAACAACGTTCTTGAATTCCTGGTTAATCTTAACGATCTTGAAGTCTTCGGTCTGACCAACGTATGCATCGTAGTCGCGGATGGGCTTAACGTCAATCTGTGAACCGGGCAAGAATGCCTCGATACCGAATACGTCTACAATCATACCGCCCTTTGTGCGGCACTTGATGTAACCACGTACAACTGCCTGCTCCTCCATAGCCTTGTTGATGAGCTCCCAAGAGCGGCTTGCGCGTGCTTTCTTGTGTGAAAGGTTCAACTGACCCTTCTTGTCCTCCAAGTTCTCGATATAAACCTCTACCTGGTCGCCTACCTTAAGGTCGGGGTTGTAACGGAACTCGCTGATGGGGATAATAGCGTCCTGCTTGTAGTTGATGTCTACAATAACTTCGCGCTTGTTGATACCGATAACAGTACCGGTTACTACTTCGCGGCTTGACACCTTGTTGAGTGTGCCGTTGTAGGCCTGCTCGAGCTGCTCATAAGAGAGACCCGAGATGTTCTCGCCTTTTTCGTACGATTCCCAATTGAAATCGGGTGTACCTGTAAGAATTTCTGTGCTCATAATTTTAATTAAGTTAATGAGTTAGACATTATGTTGATAGAATTCGGCCGCAAAGATACAACAAATCTGTCAATTATATCTGTTTTTGCGCTTCTTTTTTTATTATATTTTGTTATTCTGTTGTGATGTTTATTGCCCGGCGCGGCTGTTTTTAGAAAATTATGTTTATTTTTGCGAAAATTGTGTGGTTTTTTACTCTTGTATAATATAATAAGGTATAGTATGGAGATTTTCAACGATTTTAGTTTTGTGCAGTTCCTGAGCGCCTTCATTGTGCTGTTTGCGATAATTGACCCAATAGGTATTATGCCTGTGGTGCTCTCGTTGCGTGATAAAGGAAAAATCATTAATGCCAAAAAGGCTGTCTTCTATTCCTTTGCGTTAATGTTCCTCTTCTTCTTTGTGGGCGATTGGATTTTGGGGCTCTTTGGAGTGGATATCAATTCGTTTGCTGTGGCCGGTGGTGTGATAATCTTCCTTATGTCGCTTGAGATGATTCTTGATATCGAGATATTTAAGGATACTTCACATTTGGCCAACAATGCAACCTTTGTGCCGTTGGTGTTTCCGCTTTTGGCGGGTGCGGGCTCGTTTACAACACTCCTGTCGCTAAAGGCTGAATATGCTTCTATAAATATTCTTGTTGCTTTGGCAGTAAATGCTGTGGTGGTTTATATAATACTCTCTGCAACGGCTTTCATTGAGAGGGCCTTGGGCAAGGGAGGTATCTATTTTACACGCAAATTCTTTGGAATAATTTTGCTGGCTATTGCTGTCAAGCTCTTTACATCTAACTTGTTGCACTTTATAAATACAATAGGTGGCGAGGCTGTTGCAGGGAGCTGATAGCTGGATGTTGGCTGTTAAATCAAATCAAAAATCGGCGTGTGGTAAAAATTTCACCACACGCCGATATTTGATAATGGGGAATTCCCTCATTTTTATCTCATATATTTGTTAAAGCCCTCGGTGCTTATAGTTTTAATTTCGCCCTTTTCGTTGGCGTAAATAAAATAGGCATCAATGCCTTGCTCTTTGCATATCTCCAGTGATTTTTCAAGCCCTGAGACCATAAATGCCGTTGCGTAGGCGTCGGCAGTTGCGCATCTGTCGGCTATCACGGTTGCCGACAGCAGTGAGTGTTGCACGGGGTAACCGGTGCGGGGGTCAATGGTGTGGGCATATTTTTTACCATCTATTATTCTTATGTTGCGATAGTTGCCCGATGTGGCCATTGCCTTGTTCGTGATTGAAATAACTGTTTGGTGCCCGTTGTGGGTGCCTGTGCTGTTTTCGGTAGGTTTACTAATGCTTATATTCCAAGCAGTGCCTTTATCGTTGAGCCCTTTTGTGGCAACCTCTCCGCCAATCTCTATCATATAATCCTTTATGCCGTTCCTCTCAAGGGTGTGCGCAACTGCGTCGCATCCATAGCCTTTGGCAATTGCACCGCAGTCGAGCATTGTTTGCGGATGTTTCTTTGAAACCTTCCCGTTGATGAGCGAGACGGTGGAGTAGCCAACATATTTGCGCAGCTCCTCAATTCTGCCGCTGTCTACCGGGGTGGTGTTGGTGTGTCCAAATCCCCAGGCATTCACAAGCGGGGCCACAGTTATGTCGAATGAGCCGTGAGTGTTGTGTGAAATTTCCTGTGCAAGGTTGAACACCTCGGTGAACATTGTGTTTACAGTTGTGTCTCTATTTTCGTTTATGGCGCGCATTATTGAGTGCTTGTTGAAGAGCGACAGCGAGCCGTCTACCTCGTTGAGCGTTTCTCTAATCTCCTTGTGCAGGTCGGTTGCCCCTTTGTATTTTATGTGATATTGTGTTCCGAATATGTAGCCTTCGTTGTGGAGGTATGTTTCGGGCTTGTGGTTCTTTAGGATGTGCACTGTTCCCACTGCCAACAAAATGAGAAATACTATTTTCCACCAGCTTAGGCTTGCTCTTTTTTCTTCCATAGTTTCTTGGGGGTTATCTTAAAGGTATGTCATATATCAGGCTGTATGTGCCGCCAAAGCAGAATGATTTGTTTATGCCAAAGCCGGGTATGTACCACATTTGGGAGTTGGGGCCTTTCTCCTCGGTGAAGCGCAATTTATAGCGCACGCTCCATCCCATATGAAACCCTTTGGCTATCTTCACCTTTATGCCGGCACCTATTTCGCCCCATAGGCAGGAGCCTTTCACATCTTCAAGGTTGAGGGTTGTGGAGCCGCCCCACACGGGGTCTGTTATTGGTGGCGTTGATACATCGTATTTGAAATTGCTCCAGCCGATGCGCAGCAGTCCATAGATGTAGTGCTTGGGATTGGGCTCCTTCTTGGTGGTGAAAAAGTTGTAGTTAAAGCCCACTCTGTAGTAGGGGGAGCTTGCTTTGTACTTTATGCTGCTAAGCTCATCGGTGGTGTTGCACCAGCCCCAACCAACCTCAACTGCGGGATAGAGCCGGTTGCCGAAATTGGCCTCGGCAGCAACCTCGCCGCTGCTGTGGTCGCTGAGCACGGAAGCGGCATAGCCAAAAAGGTCGGTGGATAGGCCTATGCCTTTGAAGGAGAACAATGACCAGAATTCACTGCTCTTTTTCTTTGCTGTTGTGTTACTGCTTTCTTGGGCCGGTGCCGCTGTGGCAAGTACAAGCAATATGCTACTCAATAAAATATATCTTGATATTCTCATTGTTTCCAAAGTTGATGTCGGCATTGGTTATGGCAATGGAGTCGATGAAATTATCTGTGTGGCTTGCACCAAGCAGTTTATGGTGCATAATTACTCCACACTCCATTGACTGATAGAATGGTATATTGCTGTGTTTCACATAAAGCGTGTCAGTAACATCATTGCTGTAGCTCAGAATTACTGTGTCGCATTCCTGGGTGTAGCTCATTGGCAGTGTCAGCTGCTTGGTTCCTTGGATGTGGTTCACAACTATTGAGTCGCGCCCGTTTACCATCAGCGACACTGTTATGGCATCGGGGTGGGCATAGTGAACATCGCCACCATATTCATTGGTTATGTAGAAACCTATGTGGTTGTAGGCGATATTCTCCAGATTGCAGTCGTATCCGCTGTCGCAACCGGCAAATATCATAGCCATTGCAGTTGCCAGGGCGGCTATGTATTTTGTGTAGCGCTTCATTATATCTCTTTTGATATGTTATATTTGTTTCTATCTTGCGATGTGCGGCTTATGAGTTCGGCAATGAAGCCTGTGAGGAAAAGTTGTGTTCCAAGCATCATCATAGTGAGCGCAATGTAGAAGTAGGGCGAGTCTGTTACAAGCCTTGCTGCTTCGTTGTTGGCCATTGCAATGAGCTTTGTGCCGCCTACGATGATAGCCGAGATGAAGCCTATGAGGAACATCAGTGTGCCCCAAAGGCCGAATATGTGCATTGGTCTGCGGCTGAATTTTGAGAGGAACCACAACGACATAAGGTCAAGGTAGCCGTGGAAGAAGCGGCTTATGCCGAATTTGCTCTTTCCATACTTGCGTGCCTGGTGGTGTACTACAAGCTCGCCAATATTGTCATAGCCGGCGTTCTTGGCAAGGTAGGGAATATAGCGGTGCATATCGCCATAGACCTCGATGTTTTTTACAACCTCGTTGCGATAGGCCTTGAGTCCGCAGTTGAAATCGTGCAGGTTCTTGATGCCCGATACTTTGCGCGCTGTTGCATTGAACAATTTTGTGGGTATGGTCTTGCTCAATGGGTCGTAGCGCTTCTTCTTGTAGCCCGATACAAGGTCGTACCCCTCTTGGGTTATCATCTTGTAGAGTGTGGGTATTTCATCGGGGCTGTCCTGAAGGTCGGCATCCATTGTTATGACAACATCGCCCTTGGCGCGCTCAAAGCCGCAGTAGAGGGCGGGGGACTTGCCGTAATTGCGACGGAATTTTATGCCGTGTATGTTATTGTTGCGGCTCTTGAGCTGCTCTATCACATCCCAAGAGTTGTCGGTGCTGCCGTCGTTTATAAATATGATTTCGTAACTGTAGCCGTTTTCGTTCATCACGCGCTCAATCCAAGCTGAGAGCTCGGGAAGTGATTCGGCTTCGTTGTAGAGTGGTACAATGACTGTAATGTCCATATTGTCTATTTTAATATGTTTTTCTAATGAACAGTGCTATTATCGGTGGCACTGTGAGTGAACTCATCACGTTGTTGCTGAACTGGCTCCAGACAATGTCGCCTGTTGTCATTTGCTGCATAAGCTCCTGCACTGCTTTCAGAGACTCCTTTGCGGCCTCTTCAATGCCCGGGGTTGCAATGGTTTCGCCAAGTAGATTGTAGGCGTTGAGCAGAAAAGAGCCCTGGTCGAAGAAGTTAAGGTAGATATAGTTGCTTAGCGTGCTGAGGAGCGTGGCGCAGAAATAGATGCAGAACAGAAGAGTCCAGGCTTGGGGAAATTTTATTACGCCGCCACACTCTTTGTCGCGGAAACTTTTTGCGTATCGCGCAGCAATGAATGGCGAGCCAATGTATAGAGCAAGAGCGATACTCATAAGCATCGGGCTTGCTATACTCTTGAAGATGAGTACATACATTACGCTCCAAACTAATCCCAAGAGCGTGCCATAGTACATTGCTCTTTGGTAGAAGTTCTGTGTATTTGTCTGTTCCATTATTTTTGAATATTTAGAGAAGGCGAAGATACAAAAAAACGTGCAAGAACTCCCCTACATATTCAGGTAAAATTGTAGAACATAAAGAAAAAAGTGCATAAAAGTGCCTGTTATTTCCTCTCCGATATTTTTATCTTTGACAAAATAGCACTACTTTCGTGTAGACAAACTATTTTATCTCAATGAAAGCTATGATTTTTGCGGCGGGTCTCGGTACCCGTCTCAAGCCTATCACCGATGTGTTGCCCAAGGCGCTTGTGCCTGTTTGTGGCAAGCCATTGCTTGAGCACGTCGCACGCAAGCTGCAAGCGTCGGGTGTTGATGAGGCTGTTGTGAATATACACTACTTTGCCGACAAAATTGAGCAGTGGGCTGCGTCTCAGGAGTGGATTGTTTCCTCAAAAGATGAAATGACCGACGGAAAGATGCTTTTTGAACTGAGTGATGAACGTGCGCAGTTGCTTGAGACGGGTGGTGCCGTGTTGCACGCCAAAAGGTTTCTCAATGGTTGCGGCCGTTTTCTCATTCACAATGTGGACATACTTTCCAATTGTGATATAAAGTGGCTCGAAGCGCAGGTGAAGGATGATGCCTTGGCAACCTTGTTGGTCAGTGAGCGCAACACTACACGTTTTTTGCTGTTTGAGCCTCATACTATGCGCCTTGCGGGCTGGATGAATACCGACACAGGCGACCACTGCATTGCATTGCCCGGCATTGAGCCACAGCAGTGCCGTGCATTGGCTTTTTCGGGTATACACATCTTGAGCGACAAGGTTCTTGGATTGATGGAGGAGTATGTTAGAGCGAAGGGGCTGCCCGTTAATGAGGAACTGGGTACCCGTTTCCCCATTATGAGTTTCTATATGTGGGCTGCAGCCAAGTATCCCATCTATGCGGCGGTGGCAAAAGAGTTGGAATTTATTGATGTGGGTAAGCTTGACGCTTTGCAGCCGGCCGAGGAGTTTGTTAAGCGTGGTGTCTGATGATATTAAATGGGCCGGCTGCGCAGTATCATCAATCACAAAACAACATCATTGTGCGCAGCCGCCCTCTAAAGTATAAAGTTACTCTTTGATAACAATTTTGGAGGGCTGTTTGTTTAATCATTTTGTGTTAAGAATTGTTAATCAGATAACCTGCTGCGCTTGCAGTGGGATTTCAAAGCTATCTTTGCATTGGGAAAAAGATACAGATGACAGATAACCGAGTTACAAGGATTCCGTTTTTTCAGCACCCTGTGTGGGTGCCTCTTCTTGCACTCACAGCTGCTGTGGCGTGGGGCTGGGCCTATCCGTTGATAAAGATTGGTTTTAATGAGTTTGGTATAACACAAACGATGACTGGCAGCAAGATGCTTTTTGCCGGCATACGTTTTTGCATTGCCGGCTGCATTGTGCTTGTTATTGCTGCTGCAAGCGGGCGACGCTTTGCGGTGGCGGGTAGCGGTGGTTGGGCCTATGTGTTGCTGTTTTCGCTGCTCAATACCGGTTTGCACTACTATTTCTTTTATGTGGGACTCTCCTACAGTGCGGGCGCTCGTGCAGCCATATTGAATTCCTTGGGCACTTTTATGCTTGTGCTTTTTGCTTGTCTCTTTTTCAAGAGCGACAGGCTCACCGTTCGCAAGATTTTTGGCTGTACAATAGGTTTTGCCGGTATAATGCTACTGAATACCGGTGGTGGCGAGAGTGGTACATTCACCTTTATGGGTGATGGTATGATTATCCTGAATGCTCTATGTGCCACATTGGCCGGGCTTATGACCCGAGGGCTTGGGCAAAGGGTTGATGTTTTTGTTGGCACGGGGTATAGTTTGGCTTTTGGCGGTGTGATGTTGCTGGTGCCGGGGGTGCTTATGGGTGGCGAGTTGCCGGTGGTTACGTTGTGGGGTTGTGTGCTGTTGTTCTTGCTTGTCTCTATTTCGGCACTCGGTTTCACTCTCTATAACAAGTTGCTCACTTGCAATCCTGTGGGCAAGGTTGCGATATTCAATTCTCTAATTCCTGTGGTGGGTGCCGTTACATCGTGCCTATGCCTTGGCGAGCCTTTCTATTGGAAATATGCAGTTGCGGCTCTAATGGCAATGTGCGGTGTGTTTGTGATAAATTACAGAAAGGAGTGAGAGGGTGATGGTTATGCCTGAGGCTTTGTTTATTTATTTTGCTGCAATAAACACGTTCTCCTTTTTAATCTATGGAGTAGATAAATTAAAGGCTGTGAAGGGTGGATGGCGTGTTTCCGAAACCAATCTGTTGTTGCTTGCCGCAGCGGGCGGAAGCGTTGGTGCCTTGTTGGGGATGAAGGTGTGGTGCCACAAGACGTTGCATTGGAAATTTCGCTATGGAGTGCCTGCTTTAATTGTGTTGCAGCTTTTGTGTTGCTTTTTAATTTGCCGTAGTTTATAAAGATGAAAGGTCGTATTGAGCGTGAGAAGCGCGTTGTAGCCAAAATGGTTGAGCTCTATTGCCGCAAGGCGTTAGGGTTGAATTATGTGAATGATGAGTATAGCGAGCTCATTGAGTATGCTCACGCAAGGCTCGACCGCTGTCGTTTCGGCGCTGCCAAGAAGGCTTGCAAGAGGTGCCCCATTCATTGCTATAAACCGCAGATGCGTGAAAAAATGCGAGCTGTAATGCGTTGGGCCGGTCCTCGTATGATAATATATGACCCATTGGCTGCAATAAGGCATCTGTTGGGCTGTTGATTTTCCTAATAAAGAATGGCTGTATGTTAAAATCGGTTCTGCTTGTAGGCATTGGTAGCTTTTTTGGGGGTGCCTTGCGCTATGCGGTATCTTTGCTTGTGAAGAGTGGTTGTACTTCGTCTTTTCCCTGGGCCACGCTTGCGGTTAATCTCATAGGTTGCTTTCTGATTGGTGTTGTGTGTGCGCTATTCTCACGTTCCGGTGCTGTTTCGCAAAATATTTTCCTGTTGCTTGCAACAGGTTTTTGTGGTGGTTTCACAACTTTTTCGGCCTTTGCCAACGAAGGGCTGCTTATGTTGCAAGAGTGGAATATCGCTTCTTTTCTCCTTTATGCGGTAGGCAGCATTGTCATTGGTGTGGCTCTGGTGGCATTGGGTTATTGGATTGTTGAGCTGTTGGTGTAATGTATCAGAAATTTATAATTAATCAGAACGGTGTGATGGTTTTTGGTAATGTGTACCAACATCGCGAGTTATTGGGGTGGGGTGATAGCTGCCCTTTTGGTGGCGGGTTATGGCGGTATGATGCTATGCGGGGTGCACTAATGCTCTATGGTCGCTCGTTTGCATTTGGTCCGCCCGAGTTTGAACAGGTGCGCGGGATAGACTGGGAGAGTGCCGGGTGCAGCCCTTGTCCTGTTTTTTATTTGCCCGAATGGCCGCAAGAGACAAGGTTGTTGCCTGTGGCGTGTGGTTTGTGGTAGTCAGTTGCTCTTGTTTGTAGGTATAAAGATTATCCGTGCCGAGGAATCCCCGGCACGGATAATCTTTATTGGCTTTTTGGTTGATAGTTACTTAACCAATACCTTCTTACCGTTTACAATGTAGATGCCTTTGTTGGTTATCTGCTCTATCTTGCGGCCCAGTAGGTCGTAGATGTTTTTGACAGTCTCACCATTTGCTATAACATTGTCTATGCCTGTAGCCTGTATACCGTACAATGTGGGTAGAACTGCTTCGGCAGGTATCTCGGCAATGGGGCGCACAACGAATTCGCCATTCAGGTATATGAGGGCAAGGCCGTTGCAAACAATCATTGCACTGTTGTTCTCATCATCGGTAAATTCTATTGTCCAAGCTGTGGGGCTTGAACCGGCATATATTCTTTCGGTGTTCATCACTGTTGTGTAGATGTAGCTGCCATTCACATCCTTGATGTAGTAGCCTTCATCAGCCTTCTCCAGTGTTACTGCGTAGTAAGCAGCATCTGTTACATCATTGCCGTTAATGGTTGTCTCCTTTGCAGGCAGGGTTGTTCCCTTGATGGGGGTTGCTACATAGCCATTTGCTACAATGAAGTAGTTGCCGCTCTCAACAGAAGTTGCTTTGTGAGATGTTACCTCTTCGCTGATAATGTATTTAGCTGTTGTAGAGGAGCTGACATAGGTTTTACCTCCGTATGTGAGTTCCACGATTGCCTTGAGTGTGCAGCTTTCGCTAATAGTTATTGTGCCATCGCTCTCCTCATCATCAACAGTAGGCTCGTTGCCGTCGGTGGTGTAGTAGTATGTAACATCTGTTACACCCTCAATGTCTGAAGTAGCAGAGTGTACATTTACACTCTGTTCGCCAACGTAAACACCGCTTGTGAGGTCAAACTCAGGAGCCTCTAGCTTGTTGTCTCTTGGGTAGACCTTTATATAGGTGATGAACATAATGCTTGAGTAGTTGCCGCCATTTGAACCAATGACAAGCTCATATACGTTGCCGGCCTCCTGCTTGTCCGCCGCAATTTCATATGTATATGTTTCGGTTGAGCCTATGCAGGCAGTGCTGACAGCCTTGCCGCCAACATATACATTCATATCAACATTCTGATAGCTTGTAGCTGATGGGTGGCCAATAACCTCAATCTTCTCAACTGCAAAATCAAATGCAGGAAGGATAATCTTTGAACCGGGCTTTGCAATGCGCAGATAGCCATTCTCGTAGTAGAACTCACCCTTGTTTGCTGTAGGGTCAATAGTGATGCTCACAGTACCGTCTGTATATGTTTCGGCAGTCTTCACACCACGGAAATTAACCATATCATATCCGGGGATTTCCAGAATATTGTTTGCGAAGTCATATACAACAGTTTCATTGAGGGTTGCCTGTGCATATACCGATGTTGCAACGGTTACCATCAATGCCAAGAATAGTGTAAATTTTCTCATAAGCGAAAATGTTTATATGTTATGTTTTTTAGTTAAAACTTGCCAAAGGTGTTTTATGTGATAAGTAGACATTCTATCAATGTGCAAATTTATTGAAAAAACCCTTTCCTTTATAAGATTTCCATAGTTTTCTAATATAAAAAAGGTCAGGAGCAAAATTTTGCTCCTGACCTACTATGGGGTTTAACTCTATTAAAAAGTTACTTAACAAACATCTTTTTGCCGTTTATAATGTAGATACCTGACTTTGTGATTTCTACAATGCGACGGCCTGAAAGGTCATAGATAACATTGTTCTCGTTCTCGGTCTCAACATCTTCAATAGCCAATGTCTCCTCAACCTGGAATGTGAATGTCTGACCTGCAAACTCCTCGCCGTCTGTAGCCTTGATGAGACCTGCGGGAATCTCAAATGTGTATGTACCGGTCTTTGTGATAGCAGCGTTCATCTCGAATACGAATGTAACCTTGTTGCCATCGATAGTAGCAGCGCTCACCCAAGCAGTAGCAGCTACACCATTGTTAGCATCCTTCAACTTGATGAACTGTGCAGGACC
>JAZONR010000051.1:0-7340 GCA_045654645.1 Bacteroidaceae bacterium | reverse complement strand
CATTAAGAGCAAAAATCGTGGCAAGAATGTTTGCAGTCATCAAAAAAAATGATTTTTACAAACCTATTTTATCTTAATTTGCTTGCAAAAACCATAATAATAGGGGGACGAGACAGCTTTGCTGTCGGGCGGGGGATGATTGCAGTTTCGCTTTCAGCGACGGATTACCTTTGTACACAGCATAGCATCGGTAATTCCAAAAGAAACACCTACCACAGCTTGTGTGATAGGCGTTTTGTAACTTTTTCTTCTAAGAATAATTTTATTTCAGCTTAGAAATTGAAGAATTACAGCACAACTGCTACAATAAATCTACCCCTCAATCACCCCATTAACCCATAGAAAACCCCACCAAAGAGACCGGCAAGCAACAGCAGCAGAATGGGACTAACCTTGAAAAACTTCATTGCCACAAAAGCAACAACAAAAAGCCCCACACTAACTCCAAATTGCAGCGGTGAGCCAACGGGCGAGCCAAAGTTCTCCTCGGTCATCAGCAACAGCGCTGCCGATGCAATCAAGCCCACCACAGCGGGGCGCAGCCCTTTGAACACAGCCTCAACATAGCGATGTTTGCTGTATCTCATAAAGAAACGGCTCACAATGAGCATAAGCACAATAGAAGGCATCATCACCGCCAGCGACGCAACCAACGAGCCAATCACGGCAAGCCCGCCGCTGCCCGTGGCATTGAGCACCGCAGTATAGCCCACGTATGTAGCCGAGTTTATGCCTATGGGGCCGGGCGTCATCTGGCTCACAGCAACAATATCGGTGAACTCGGCAGCCGTTAGCCAGGCGTGCCTGCCAACCACCTCGCCCTGAATAACAGAAAGCATACCATAGCCGCCACCAAAAGAGAAGAGCCCTATCTTTAAAAAGGTATAGAAAAGTTCAAGAAAAATCATTTCGCCTTACCCTCCACAAATTTACCCCACAAAAAGCCGGCAACACCGGCAACAACAATCACACATATTGGCGACACACCCATAAACACAATCAGCAGCGCCGACAGCACGGGAACCCACAAGGTGCTCCACCCCAGCTTTGCAGCCTTTGCCACATTGAACACCGGCACGGCAATGAGGGCCACCACCACCGGGCGCAACCCCATAAACACATTGTTCACCACCTCAATGTGGCGAAAACGGCGAAAGAAAACAGCAATAGCCAATATAATAACCACCGAAGGGAGCACACAGCCAAAAGCAGCCGCCAGTGCACCCGCCACACCACGCAGCCTGTAACCGATGAACACCGCCATATTAACGGCAAAGACACCCGGCGCCGACTGCGCCACAGCAAGCAAGTCAATGAAATCCTCCTTGCCCACCCAGCCGTTGCGCTCCACCACATCACTCTCAATGAGCGGTATCATAGCATAGCCGCCGCCAAAGGTAAAGAGCCCTATGCGGAAGAACGTGGTAAAAAGTTTAAAAAGAGAGGTTGGCATATATTGTTTCAAATATTCAGGGACAGGCTAGTGCCTGCCCCTGCAATTTAAATCTTTTGTAAAATTGATAAAAAGACTTTTTTAGTCATCTCACTTCACCTTTTCTGCTACCCAGTTATATGCGTTGCGGAAAATCTCAATCCAAGGAGTTACATCATCGCCCAAACGGTTGGCAGGGTATGTAGCACACTGCCAGGGGAAGATTGCACGCTCGGGGTGAGGCATCATTGCCACGTGGCGGCCGTCGGCGCTTGCCAAGGCTGCAACATTATAGTCGGAGCCGTTGGGGTTTGCGGGATAGCCCTCGTAGGCATACTGTGCCACGATGTTATACTTCTCGGCCTCATAAGGCAGTGAGAACTTACCCTCGCCGTGAGCCACCCAAACGCCAAGACGGCTGTTTGAGAGTGAGCCAAAGAGAACACTGTTGTTCTGGGGCACGTTCACACCCACAAACGAAGACTCAAACTTGTGAGAGTCGTTGTGGAGCATACGGCCACGCTCGGCATATTCGGGATTTATGAGGTTGAGCTCCATCATCAACTGACAACCGTTGCAAATACCCAGCGACAAGGTATCCTCGCGCTGATAGAAGCGGTCGAGAGCAGCCTTGGCCTTGGGGTTGAAGAGGAAGCCACCGGCCCAACCCTTGGCCGAGCCAAGAACGTCCGAGTTAGAGAATCCACCGCAGAACACAATGAAGTTCACCTCATCGAGAGTCTCGCGGCCGCTGATGAGGTCGGTCATTGTAACATCCTTCACGTCAAAGCCTGCAAGGTGCATAGCGTATGCCATCTCACGCTCGCCGTTGGTACCCTTCTCGCGGATGATAGCAGCCCTTACGCCCGACTTCTCGCGGCGGTCGGCCGACATACCATAATCCTTCAACATACCGCTGAAGCGCGAAGGCAGGCGGAAACGCAACGGCTGATTCTTGTAGTTCTTCAAGCGCTCGCTTGCACAGCCGTTGAAGCTCTGCTTCAGATCCATAAGGTATGAGCTGTCGAACCACACATCGCGATAGTGCTCAATGTCGAACAAGCGTGTGCGCTTATCCTTGGCAACGGCAATGTGGCGTTTCTCGCAAGGAACACCAATCTTCACAAAGCAAACACCTGCCTCATCAAGAATCTCCTGCACACGGCACTTATCCTTGTCGGCAACCTGAATAACGAGTGCGGGATTCTCGGCAAACAACAGCTTAACGATATCCTTCTCAACAACACTGTTCAGGTCAATCTCCATACCGCCTGTGGTGTTTGCAAAACACATCTCAAGCAGTGCAGTGATGAGACCACCGGCCGAAATATCGTGGCCGGCAAGCACCAAGCCCTCCTTCACCAGGCGCTGCACAGCGTCAAACGCCTCGGCAAAATACTCGGGGTTATTCACAGTGGGAACATCATCGCCAATGCAGTTGAGAGTCTGCGCAAAGGCAGAGCCGCCAAGACGCAGATGGTCGAAGCTGAAATCGATGTGATAGAACGCACTCTTGGGCTCATTCACCATAACGGGAGAAACCACCTTGCGAACATCGCTCACCTCGCCACCGGCTGAAACAATTACAGTACCCGGGCTAATAACCTTTGTGCCATCGGGATATTTCTGTGTCATTGACAAAGAGTCCTTACCTGTGGGAACATTTATCTTCAGTGCGCAGCAGAAGTCGCTGAGCGCCTCAACGCCACGATAGAGACGCGCATCCTCGCCCTCCTGTGAGCGGCAAGGCCACATCCAGTTGGCGCTCAACGAAATGCTCTTTATGCCATTGGCAAGCGGAGCAAGCGCAATATTTGTCAAAGCCTCGGAAACAGCAAGCACCGAGCCCTTTGCTGGGTCGGCAAGGCCCGCCTGAGGCGCGTGGCCGATAGATGTTGCAATACCCTTTGTTCCACGATAGTCAAGAGTAACCACACCACAATCGCTCAAGGGGAGCTGAATCTCGCCCTGGCACTGCTGACGTGCAATCTTTCCTGTAACCGAGCGATCGACCTTGTTTGTGAGCCAGTCCTTGCAGGCAACAGCCTCAAGGCGCAGCACGTTGGTCAAATACTCCTCAATATTCTCGGCGTCATACTCGGCATCCTTGTAGTGGCGCTCAACAGTCTTATCAACCATATAAGTCTTGGGCGATGAGCCAAACATCTGGCTCACAGAGAGGTCGAAAGGACGTTTGCCGTCGGCCTGCTCAAAGGCAAAACGCGCGTCGCCGGTTGTCTCACCCACCACATACATTGGAGCACGCTCGCGCTCGGCCACCTTGCGCACATACTCAATGGCATCCTCCTGAATGAGCAAGCCCATACGCTCCTGAGACTCGTTGGCAATAATCTCCTTTGCCGACAGAGTGCTGTCGCCCACAGGCAGGTTAGCCATATTTATTACACCGCCACACTCCTCAACAAGCTCCGAGAGACAGTTCACGTGGCCAGCCGAGCCGTGGTCGTGGATTGAAACAACGGGGTTGGTCTCATCCTCGCAGAGCGCACGCACCACATTATAGGCACGCTTCTGCATCTCGGCATTCGCGCGCTGCACAGCGTTAAGCTCAATGCCCGAAGAATAACGGCCGGTGTCCACCGAAGAGACAGAGCCGCCACCAAGACCAATGCGATAGTTATCGCCACCCATAACAACCACCTTGTTGCCCTTCACGGGAGCACCCTTCAGGCAGTCGCGGCGTGTGCCATAGCCCACACCACCGGCAAGCATAATAACCTTGTCATATCCGTAAACCTCATCATTCTCTTTGTGCTCGAATGTAAGCACCGAGCCACAGATAAGAGGCTGACCGAACTTGTTACCAAAATCAGAAGCACCGTTTGACGCCTTTGTCAAAATCTGCTCGGGAGTCTGGTACAACCACTTGCGCACGGGAAGCACCTCTTCCCACTTGCGGTCGTTATATGTGCGGGGGTAGGATGTCATATAAACCGCTGTGCCGGCAATGGGCCAAGAGCCCTTGCCACCACCCATACGGTCGCGAATCTCACCACCTGTACCTGTTGAAGCACCGTTGAAAGGCTCAACGGTTGTGGGGAAGTTGTGAGTCTCGGCCTTGAGAGAAATCACAGTCTCAATATCCTTTATCACAAAATAGTCGGGGATTGAGTGGTCGGCGGGTGCAAACTGCTCAACAACGGGACCCTGCGCAAAGGCAACATTGTCCTTATAGGCCGAGATGATGCTGTTGCGGTTCTCGTTGGTGGTGCGCTTAATCATTGCAAAGAGCGATGAAGGCATCTCCTCGCCGTCGATTATGAATGTACCGCCAAAAATCTTGTGGCGACAGTGCTCCGAGTTAATCTGCGCAAAGCCAAACACCTCGCTGTCGGTGAGTTTGCGGCCAAGCTCGCCCTCAACACGGTGCAGATAGTCAATCTCCTCCTTGGAAAGCGCAAGACCCTCCTGCTCGTTATAGCTGTCAAGGTCCTCGATAAACTCAATGGGCTTTGGCTGAATATCCACGGTGAAAATCTCCTGGTCCAACCCCTTGTACATACGCTGCAACATAGGGTCATACTCGGCATTCTCATCCTTCACAGCGAAATACTCCTCAATGCGCACAATGCCCTGAAGGCCCATATTCTGGGTAATCTCCACAGCGTTGGTACTCCAAGGAGTAATCATCTCGCGGCGTGGACCAACGAAGAAGCCATCCACCTTCTCGCCTTCGAGCAAATTTGCCTCACCATACAGCCAGCAGAGCTTCTCAACATCCTCGGCTGTCAATACATTCATTGTCTGGGTAGCAATCACAGAGCCACCCTGTGTACTAAAAAAGTAAATCATATATTATGATATTTTGTTTTACACTGCTATCGGCGCCTGCGGGCAGCAAACACTGCGCCACAAGCTACAATATGAGACAAAAATAAACAAAAAAACATTATTAAGGAAAATTTAGCAGCATTTGTTTTTTCTTAAGACAAGATTATTGCCCAAAGCACGCCATTATGCACCCTTTTTACTATCTTCGCAGCATAAAATTAAAAAAAAGATGGAAACAATCATAGGACTCACAA
This sequence comes from Bacteroidaceae bacterium, assembly GCA_045654645.1. Taxonomy (GTDB): domain Bacteria; phylum Bacteroidota; class Bacteroidia; order Bacteroidales; family Bacteroidaceae; genus HGM04593. The sequence goes on along the minus strand of JAZONR010000051.1, from coordinate 1,862 downwards.
TACCCTTCCTGGGCACCGTGCTTGGCGCCGCAATAGTCTTTATGCTGCGCAACAGCATTATGGAGAATGCCAACAGAGCAATGCTTGGCTTCGCATCGGGAGTGATGGTTGCCGCCAGCTTCTGGTCGCTGCTTCAGCCGGCGCTTGAGCAGGCAGGCGAAGGCATAGCGCACACCTGGCCGGTGCTTGCAGGCTTTGCCGGGGGAATGGCGTTCCTGCTGCTGCTCGACACCATTATCCCCCACCAGCACATCGATGAAAAGACAGCCGAAGGCCCCCGCTCGCGCCTGCCGCGCTCAATAAAGATGATATTGGCGGTAGCCCTGCACAACATCCCCGAGGGAATGGCTGTGGGAGTGGTCTTTGGCGGCGTGATGAGCGGCGACACAAGCCTCACCCTTGCCGGCGCGCTGGCACTCTCCACCGGTATGGCACTGCAGAACATCCCCGAGGGAGCAATAATCTCTGTTCCGCTGCACAGCGAGGGCAAGAGCCGCACCAAGGCCTTTGCCCTGGGAGCACTATCGGGCCTTGTGGAGCCCATTGCAGCTGTCATAACAATGCTTTTCCTTAGAGAGAGCAGCGGAGCAATGCCCGTGCTGCTTGCTTTTGCCGCCGGTGCAATGCTCTATGTGGTGGTAGAGGAGCTCATCCCTTCGTCGCAGCAGGGAAAGCACAGCAACATTGGAACGGTTACATTTGCAGCTGGTTTTTTGCTTATGATGTTGCTCGATAGCTGTTTGGGGTAAAGATTTTTTGTGAGTGTACAGTTTTTTCAAAACCGTTTCCCAATTTCTATTATTTACTCCTCAATAGAGGTGATACATAACTCTTTTTCATATATCGCATAGTTTCTTTATCTATTTTTGACAGAAGTACAAAAGGACAAAAAAGCCACTATCTGTATTATGTGTGAAACCAAGCAACATTTTGTTGCAAAGTACCTTTAAAAGGTGCTTTTTGATTGAACAAGTTTGATGGAACTGTACACAACTGCTTGCGTGCAGTTCTATCAACTTGTTTAATCTATGGTTTCTAAACACAAAACTTTTGTTCTTATGTTCTTTTAACTTCGTTGAACCTGCTTTCGCTCGGCATAGCATCAAGCAAACTTGTGCTCTGCGCTCGCTTACTCGCAGCTTTAATTTCGTTGAACCTGCTTTCGCTCGGCATAGCATCAAGTAAACTTGTGCTCTGCGCTCGCTTACTCGCAGCTTTGTCTAAAAATTGGGTATTTGCTCTTGCATTTCAGCTGGTGGGGATGATTATTTAGTCGCTTGTTTATTATCCCCCTCGCCTGCGGCACTCCCCCTTGCAAGCAAAGGGGAGAACAGTTGGTTGCATTGATTGGGTATTTGTTTTTGCCTATGCATTTCAGCTGTCCCCTTTCCCAAGGGGGACGAGACAGCTTGCTGTCGGGTGGGGGATAATCACAGCAATCTGTTGCAACAAAAAAAGGGAAGCAGTTTTTTAAACCACTTCCCTAATTCTATTATTTACTCCTCAGTAGAGGAATCTATGGATTACTTCCAAAAGTTACCCCATTTTCGATGCGCGCTTTAACGCGGCCCGCACGGCGCGACTAACTCCACGCTGCGTGCGACCTACCGCTGCGCGCATCAAAGGAGACAAAGTCTCCACCGCTACCGCGGCTCGTGGGCTTTGGGGCAAAAATTAAGGCGAGGAAATTTCCTCGCCTTAATTTTTACTTCCAAAGGTTACCCCACTCGCCGCGAGTCTCGTTACCGAGCTGTGCGCCTTCTGCTGAGGTATCTACTGTTTTTCCACTGTTCATTTGCAATGATACTGCGAGCATTGACTCGGCTGCAACGTTTACCTCTACCATAAGAGGTGATACATAA
>JAZONR010000050.1:0-3945 GCA_045654645.1 Bacteroidaceae bacterium | reverse complement strand
AATCAAAAAGCACCCGGTGCTTTGCAACAAAAATGTTGCTTGGTTTCACACATAATACACACATCGGCCTTTTTGTCCTTTTGTACTTCTGTCCAAAGAATTAAAACGAAATATTACGCAATTGTTTAGATTGCTGTGGCTTTGTTTTTCGCCTTTTTGGTGGTGTAGGTCCCGCAGCGTTTGATTGAGAGCATTGCGCCGTAGTTGTTGCCATAGAGCCGGCCTTTGTCTAATGCGAACGATGTTGTTATGGCCCATTGCCCGCCGGGGAGGTTGGGGGTGAAGGTGAACTCCACAAGCCCCGATGTGTTGTGCTTGATGTCTTTGAAGGGGTTGAAGTATGTTCCCCAGTTGTTGCTGTGGGTGAAGAGCAGGCGATAGTGGAGCCAGGGGAGCAGGGTGCCTTCGATGCCGGCGTGGAAGGCTTCGACGCGGGTGTTGTAGATGCCAAGGGTGTTGTCGGTGTTGTAGATGGGTGATGTGCACAGGGGGGTGCCAATCATTTGCCCATAGTTGAACCAGCCGCCATAGGTGTGGTGCCAGTAGTTGTTGTCGGCGCAGCTTATTTGGTCGGGGAAGCGGGTTGTGCTGTCGTGGTAGATGGGGCCGCTCTGCAGTTTCAGGTTGAAGTATTCGGCTGTGATGTGTTTAATCCATTTGAAGGTGCGCAGCTCCAGTTCAAGGCCTATGAGTTGCTCGGTCCACAGGCCATATTCCCAGAACATTTGGGAGTGGTCCTCGAAGACGTGGTCATAGTATAGCCCCAATCGCCATTTCTTGCTGTTCCAGTTGATGGCGCCTTGCCAGCTGCCAAGCACGTTGCCGGCGATGTTTACTTGGTCTACGATGTTGTATTGTTCGTCTCCTTTCACGGGGATGAGTACCATCAGGAAGTCTTTGAAGCGTGTTGAGTGGTTGCTGATGGTGCCGGGGGTGTTTAGCCTGTTGTAGGTTGTGCCGCCAAACTGTGCAACCATTTGAAGGCCTATCTCGGCTGTGAGGGGGAATTTCTTCTCGTTTCCAAGGCGCATAAGACCGGCTTTGGAGTGGTAGAGCACTCCCGATGTGTGGGCTTTGCCTGGGGCAACAAAGTTTTCCTGCCACTTGCCGTCGGTGAATGTGCCATAGGCGAGGTGGCCTTTGATGGCGAACCAGCCTTGGCAGCCGGGGATGTCCCAGTATTGGGGCAGGGCGATGCGCACTTGGGGGATGGGGCGCGCGTTGCCGCTCTCAACAAGGCTGCCGGTGGTGAGGCGGTGGTTGCCATACTCGCTCCAGCGCTCTTTTTGCCCAACGGAGAGTTGTAGCTTTTTCCAGTTGAGGTCGATGTTGGCTTGCTGGATGAAGATGGGTGAGGCGGTGTTGTGCCCGGCAACGATGTCTAAATCCCAGTTGAGTGTTATGTTGCTTTTGCCAAGCGGGTGGGTGCCGCCGGCGCCAAGGCGCGCATAGGCTGTGCTTGTCTTTTCGCTTGCAAGGCCTTGCCTGTTGGCTATGTGCCACATTGGGGCATAGGTGCCCGAGCCGAGGGTGGCTGTGGCTTCTTGCCTTTCGGTGATGGTTTGTGCCGTTGTGGCTATGGCGGTGGTTAGGAGTGCCAGCGCTATGAGCAGAGTTTTTCTCATTGGGTGGGGTGGTTGGGTGTTGCTATTTGGCCATTTTGCCTATGGTGTGCAGTTGCCACAGTGGGTAGCTCCAGGCTTCGGAGCCTGCGAGCTTGCGAAATCTGAAGCAGTTCTTAACCTTCCAGATGTAGGCTCTCAGGTATTCCTTCTTGGTGCCTGTGATGCTGTGCTCGCCATATTGGCCAAAGTTACCATAGGTCATCACAAGGTTCAGCACCTTCTTGGCCAGTTGTTTGTCCTTGGGGGTTATGTCGCACATTGCGCATTGGCTTGGCAGCCCCAGGTAGTCTATGGCTATGGCGGTGATGGCTTTGTAGGTCTCAAGGAGTTGCAGCTCTTTGGCATAGGCAAGGAATTGCTCTTTGTTTATCTTGCTGTGGTGCTTGTGGATGAAGAGCACCCAGTCGCATATTTGTCGTAGCCCGAGCCCCGAGAAGATGATGTGGCGCAGCATATGTGAAAGGAGCTGGAAGGCGTTGGCCATTGGGGGTAGCACGCCTATCTTTGTTCCGTTGATGAGGGCGATTGCCTGCTCCTTTGCAAGGATGTTGCCGGTGATGGTGTTGTATCTTTGTTGCAGCTTCCTGGTGTAGTAGGATGCGCTTTTTTTGTGCAGCTCAATCTTTATCCCGTTGTACTCGGTTTCGGCGTGTGAGTCCTCGGAGTTGTCTTCTATTTCGCAGCCCAAGGCGTTGAAGAAGTCCATTGCCTTGGAGAACTGATTGGGAAGGAAGAAGAGGTCGATGTCGCCGCAGATGCGGTGCGAGGGTGTGGGATAGTTGAGTGCCACGCCCTGCCCCTTGAGAAGGTAGGTTTTTATTCCTCTTTGGGTGAGGGTGGTGGCAAGTGATGAGAGGAGGGCGTTGGTTGCGGCATTGTGTGCTTCTATGTTCTTTTGCAGCATTATCCATTGCATACGCAGCTTGATGGGGGGCTTTTGGGCCTCGGGAAGCTTGGCAATGGCGTCTATCATTATGCCGCTGACGGTCTGCTCTTTGGAGATGGCGTATATGTCGTTCCACTCTTTCTCGCTGAGGTTGCGAGATAGCTGTGGTGTGGTGTCCCAAATGGCGCTTCTCAGGAGGGTGAAGAAGTGTTCCTCAAGGTGGTTCATCTTATTTTCTTTTTCTTGAAATGTATTTGAATTTTGAGGAGAGTATCTCGTAAATCTTGTATGGGTATCTTAGGCTCAGCATCAGTGTGTTGGAGTAGATGTTGTGCTTTTTCATTGCCCTGAGGTGGTCTTTCATTATCTGCATTCGGCTTTGCAGGCCGTCGGTGCTTGCTCCGCCGGTGCGCATTGTAACAAAGTCGCGCTTGATGTAGGTTGTTTTAATGCGGTTTATGAAGATGTAGCGCAGCAGGCTCTCAAAATCGGCGCCTATCTTGAAGTTGGTGTCGAAGGTGCCATATTTTGTGTACACCTCTCTTTTGCAGTAGAACGATGGGTGGGCGGGCATAAAGCCATAGCGCATCAGCCAGCGGCGGAAGATGCGTGATGAGTAGTAGCGCACGCACTTTGTGAGGTCGTCGTCATTGACAAAGTGTATGTCGCCATAGACGGCGTCGATGTCGCTGCCTGTGAATTTGTCGGCGATGAGCTGAAGTATGTCATCGGATGTGTAGAAATCATCGCTGTTGAGAATACCGACAACGTCGCCTGTTGCCATTGCAATGCCTTTGTTCATAGCGTCGTAGAGGCCTTTGTCCTTTTCGCTGACCCAACGCATACGGCCCTCGAACTTGGGCTCATATTCTTTTATCAAATCAACGGTGTTGTCTTTGGATAGTCCGTCAATTACTATGTATTCGATGTTCTTGTAGGTCTGCTTCAGAACGGACTCGAATGTGTCTCTCACGGTTGATGCGCTGTTGAAGGTCGCTGTAATGATTGATATTTTCATCTGTGAGTTTCTTGTAATGATGTTCTTATATAGCAAATGGTTGCATTGCTGTTATGTTACTGCAAATATAGTAACAAACGAGCGAGAAATAACAAGTTTACTTGATTATTTTTCACAGCGAGTGCAGTATATATTCGAGGTTTACCTCAAATATAGTAAGAACTTGCGTAAAAATGGCAGAATGAGGGCAAAATGTGATAAGTGGTTGGTACTTATACCATTTTTGTGTTAGCCCGCCATATTTCTAATTTCGGCAGAAATAGCCGTATATGGTAGGTATTAGAGAAAGAATTGCTACCTATCCGTTGCCTTTTTATAGAAGGGAAAGTTGGTAGAAACAGCATCTTTAATCTCTTGCACATACCCTACAACAGCCACAAAGAACGCTTGTTTTTCCTATCATTGCACTGACAAAG
>JAZONR010000049.1:0-14288 GCA_045654645.1 Bacteroidaceae bacterium | reverse complement strand
TGCACCATACTGCACATAGACCCACAGCACATCGTCGTGCACCTCCTGCACGTCTTTCAGATAGTCAAAGTCGAGGTTATAGGCCTTGAGGTCGTCATCGGGGTCGGTTGAGCGCACCTTGATGATTGCATAGAGCTTGCCCGTGCCGTCGTCGCGCGAGGTGGGTTTCTCGCGGGCACTCATATCAAAGGAGTTCTCGCCAAAACTCTCAATGTGGAATTTCTGCTTCTGCTGCGCTGCAACGGGCAGTGCCGCAAAGAGCAGCAGCAGAAACAGTAATGCTATTCTTCTAAATTCCATTGATTTCATATTAACCATTTTTTCTGTCAATCCACCCTTTGGCAACCACCCATCGATAGACAAAAGGTATCACAAAGATGTTCAATAATGTCGATGAGAGCAAGCCGCCGAGCACAACCACCGCCATAGGGCTTTGTATTTCGTTGCCCGATGCTGCGCCGTTGAGCACCATTGGCACAAGTGCCAGGGCCGATGTGAAGGCGGTCATAAGGATTGGTGTGAGACGGTCGGCAGAGCCAATGCGCACAGCCTCATCGAGCGACACTCCCTGAGCGCGCAGATGCTGATAGCGCGACACAAGCAAAATGCCGTTGCGTGTTGCAATGCCAAAGAGTGTTATAAGGCCAATGATTGCAGGAATACTCATTACAGCCGATGTGAAGTAGGTTGCCAACACGCCGCCAATGAGAGCCAACGGCAGGTTGAGCAGCACCACAGCCGACAGCAGAGTGCTCTTGAACTCGGTATAGAGCAGCACAAAGACCACAAGTATTGCAACCAATGTTGTGAGCCACAGGGTGCGGGAAGCCGAATCGGCACTCTCGAACTGGCCGCCGAACTCAAGGCGGTAGCCCTCGTCAAGGGCAAGATTGTCATCGAGATGCTCCATAACCCTCTCCACAGTGCCCGAAACGTCGCCACCCGAGATGTTGGCCGACACCACCACCTTGCGCTGCACATTTTCACGGCTTATGCTTCCGGGGCCTCCCACCGAAACAATGTCGGCAACATCGGCCAGCGACACCTTTCCGTTGGGTGTGTCAATGAGCGCACGGCCCACGCCGTCGATACTCTCGGTGTAGTCCTTATTGAGACGCAGTATGAGGTCGAAGCTGCGCTCCTCTTCATACACTGCACCCATCTTTTTACCGGGGAAGGCAGCCTCTACAAAGGCATTGAACTCCTCCATTGTTATTCCATAGAGGGCAAGTTTCTCGCGGTTGGCACGAATTTGAATTTGCGGTATCTCCACCTGCTGCTCCACATTAACGTCTACCACATCGGGGAACACCCTGAGCAGCTCCTTTATTTCGGTACCCTTGCGGAAAAGAGTGCTGAGGTCTGGGCCGAAAATCTTTATGGCAAGGTCGGCCTGTGTGCCCGAAACCATATGGTCTATTCTGTGCTCCAATGGCTGACCCACCGATGTAACCACACCGGGAATTGTAGCAAGGCGAGAGCGCACCTCGGCCACAAAATCGGCTTTGTTGCGACCGTCGAGCCTGAAGTTTACGTCAATCTCGGCACCGTTCGATGTCTGCGAATGTTCATCAAGCTCGCCACGGCCCGTGCGACGCGCAGTGCCGGTAACCTCGGGTATCTGCAACAGCTCCTTCTCAATTGCCGCTCCCAGACGGTTGCTCTCCTCGAGCGACACTCCCGGACGCGAAACGGCAGATATTGTCAAGGCACTCTCGTTAAACTCGGGCAGGAAGCTGCGGCCCATTTGCGTGAACAGGAACATACACACAGCAAACAGAAGCATCACCACCCCGGCCACATAGCGGGCGTGGCGCATAACCCAAGAGAGGATGTTGCTATAGCCCGACAGCAGCCACTTCTCAACCCAGTTTTTCTTCTCATTGCGCGACAGGTAGCCATCGCCCGACAACATAACCTTGCACAGGAGAGGGGTTACAGTCATTGCCACCACAAGCGACATCACCAGCGAGATGAGATAGGCAATGCCAAGCGGCTTAAGCATACGCCCCTCGAGACCGCTCAGGAAGAAAAGCGGCATAAAGGTTACCATAATTATGAGTGTGGCGTGTATTATTGAGGCGCGAATCTCTGATGAAGCCTCAAACACCACTGCAACAACGGACTTGCGCTCGGCAGCTGGCAGCCTGTGGTTCTCGCGCAGACGCTTGTAGACATTCTCCACGTCGATGATTGCATCGTCCACCAGTGAGCCTATGGCAATGCACATACCGCCAAGAGTCATTGTGTTGATATCCATTCCCAGCAAATAGAGCACAATGACAGTGCCCAACAGCGACAATGGAATGGCAAGCAACGAAATGACCGTTGAACGCAGACTGGTGAGGAAGAGGAAGAGCACAAGTATAACACACACGGCACCCTCAAAGAGTGAACGCCCAACATTGTTCACCGATGACTGTATGTAGTCGGCCTGACGGAAGATTTTGGTATCAACTGTTACATCCTGGGGCAATGACTTCTTTATGGAAACAAGGTTGCGCTCAATATTCTGTGTTACGGAAAGGGTGTTTATGCCGGGCTGCTTGGAGATTGAGAGAATGACTGCGGGCTCGCCGTTCTGTGCGGCATAGCCCTGCTTCACAGCGGGGGCAATGACAACGTCGGCCACGTCGGCCACACGCACGGCAGCATCGCCGTTCATCTTCACCACAGTGCTGCCAAGCTCATCCACATCGTTTGTGCGTCCGATGCCTCGCAAATTGTACTCGTTGCCATAGTCGCGCACCACGCCGGCACCAATGTTCACACTCATTGCCGATGCAGCACTCTCGAGCTCGCCCATCGACACTCCATAGAGCTCCATTCTCACAGGGTCGGCAAGCACCTGATACTGCTTGTAGTCGCCGCCAATGATAGTAACATTGGAGACACCGCCTGTTGCCAGAACTGCGGGCTTCACAATCCACTCGGCAAGCGTGCGCAGTTCCATCATCGATGTGCTGTCGGCCTGCATACCCACAAACATAATCTCGCCCATAACACTCGACTGCGGTGCAAGAGCAGGCACAACACCATCGGGCAGCTGCCCCGACAAGAGACCAATCTTCTCGCTTATTATCTGCCTTGCCTTGTAGATATCCATTCCCCAGTCGAACTCAATCCACACAAAAGAGAAGCCCTGCGATGATGACGAGCGCACACGGCGCACATTGGTGGCACCGTTCACGGCTGTCTCAATGGGGAAGGTAACAAGGCGCTCCACCTCCTCGGGCGCCATATTATGAGCATCGGTAAGTATCACCACGGTGGGCATTGTGAGGTCGGGGAACACATCAACCTCAATCTTTTTAGCCGACCATATTCCGCCAATCGCAACCAACACCACTGCCAGCAGCACCAGCAGTTTGTTGTTCAAAGAGAACTTTATTATTCTGTTAAGCATAGCTGCACCATTTTAGTGAACGTGCCCTGCGTGAGGGTCGAGCGCCGCTGCCCCCTGCGAGAGTTTCAATATAACACCACCCTTTGTTACCACTCGCTCGCCGGCCTCCACGCCGCTGAGCAGCTGCACAAGGTTTCCGTCGGTGGCACCGGCCTCAACAAGGCGTTTCTCAAACGACACCGGGCTGTTCTGCACAAAAACAAACATCTTTCCCATCTCCTCCACAAGCGCTGTGCGCGGCACTGCCACACACTTTGAGGCACCTGACGAAGATGAGATATAGAGCGTTACAATGCTGCCGGGCACCACACCCTCCATTTGTGGGCAGGCAACCGTAACAGGCAGCATATTGCATCTGTTGGCAGCAGAGCCCACAGCCTGCAAGCCACCGCCAAGTTCCTCAACGCTGAGTACCTTGCCCGAGGGAAGCTCAACATTCACACCCGCCACATTCTGCAACTGCGCGGCATAGCGCACGGGCAGCTCGGCAACAATGTTCACATTGCCGTTGCGCTGCACTGTTGCAAGGGGAGTTCCAGGCTCCACATAGTCGCCGTTGGCAACAAGCAGTGCCGCCACATAGCCGTCCATTACAGAGCGCAGGGTTACCACACCGCCGCCAAAGTTGCGCTGCATACTCTTGTAGCGCGCCTCGGCCTGCAGATAGAGAGCCTCGGCTGCCTGATACTCGCGTTCAGAGACTATTTTATCGGTGAAAAGGTGTTTTTTTCGTTCAAAATCGGCCTTGGCAAGATGATAGTTGCTCTCGGCCTCGGCAAACTTCACCGATGCATCGTTATCGGTAACATCGCTGCCCTCGAGATAGAAAAGCGACTCGCCCGACTTCACCGGACTACCCTCAACCACATTGCTTGCAAACTGCACCTTGCCGCTTGTTGTTGCAACAACGGTTGTGTAGTTGGAGGGAAGAGCCTCAACCCTTGCAGCCACCTTCACTGTGCCGCCCAGGTTGCTCTCGGCAGCAACAGCAGTTGCAAAATCAATTTTCCAGGTTTGCTCCTTGGTGAGCGTTACATCGCCGGGCTTGCCGTTTGTCTCAACACCGTGCCCCGGATGAGCCGGATGCGAGCTGTGAGAGTGTGCGTGCCCTTCGTGCGAATGGGAATGACCTTCGTGGCTGTGATTATGAGAGTGCCCGCTGTGAGCGTGGCTGTCGTGATTATGGTTGTGGCCCTCGTGAGCGTGAGAGTGGGCGTGCCCGTCGTGTGAATGGGCTGCACTGCTGTGCTCTTCGTTCACTGTAATATCGAAATGAGCCCTTTCCCCACCCGCTTCAATGTAGAGCATACCGCTACCGGCAGCCTCGGGGGTTATATCGAAATGAAACACGCCGATCTGCTGTGCAACGGCTACCTGCTCCTGTGTCTTGCCATTCACCCTCATTGTGGCAACGGCTTTTTCGTGAGCAACCGGTTTGAAATTGTGGAGTGAGGTGGCATAAAGGGTTATGCAGGAGCGCTCGCCCACTGTGAGCCCTTCGTGCTGCAGGAAAAATTCGGTCTTTTGGGTATAGGCTGTATAACTGTTTATGTGGAGGTGCTCATCGGCAACAGCCTCCTCGTTGTGGCTGTGCCCGGCACAGCCGCATAGGGCAACTGCAAAGAGTGCCGCAAAAAGTATCTTTTTCATAGTAATATATTTTTCGTGAACCATTGTTTACAATCTCTGCTCTGAATTCTCAACAGGCGGGCGGGGCGCGCAACGCTGTGGAACAACTGTGGTCTTTGGGCAGGAACAGACGCCGCTCGAACACACAGTGGCGGGGCGCGGCCTCAATGAGAGCGGGCACCTCGCGTGCATTGGGATATAGTATAAACCCGTTGTCAAGGGGAGTTTTGGGCGTGTAGAGGTCATCATCGGAGCAACGACAGAATTCAAACTGCCCACAGCAGAGGTTGGTACCGCTGTCGCTATCATCATTGTGGCCGCACTCGCCGCTCTGATGCCCGTGCCCACACAGGTCATAGCCAAGATGAATGGCCGCGTTGCCGCTGCAGCCGCAGTGGTGGTGGGGCACAGCACGCAACCCCACACACAGCACCATTGCCAACAGCACTGCAATGTAGGATAACCTGCCTGTAATATATTTTCCCCTACCTTTCATAATGAGTTATCTTTTTACATACTCGGCAGCCCAAGCCTTATCGACATAGTTATCAAGAAGCGTGCAGGCGTGGGCACTGAACTCCAGCCCGTGCCCTATTATGGTGCTCCACTCCCCTGCCGACAGGGTGGGAAGCGATTCGCGGGAAACTGCACCCTTGAGCAGACCATATACCACCCCGGCGTTGAAGTTGTCGCCGGCGCCAACGGTGCTCACCACATCTACCTGCTTCACGGGGAAGGTTGCTGCCCCTGCAGCAGTGAAGAGACTCACCTCGCCGGCCCCACTGGTGAAAATAAAATTGGGACAATAGAACTTTATCTTCTGATTATAGACCTTTTGGGCATCGGTAATATCATAGAGATAGTTGAAATCATCGGCCGAGCCGCGCACCACATCGGCAAACTCAAGGTTCTCTATGAGTGCCTCGGCAAGCTTTATGCGCTCGTGTATATGGTTTTTGCGGAAATTTATATCATAATAGAGCAGTGCGCCGCGCTCGCGGGCATACTCAAGGAAGGCTTTTGTCTTGGCACGCAGCACAGGGTTCAGCACAAAATAGGAGCCATAGAGCACCACATCGCCCTCATTTATAGGGGGGAACTCAACCTCGAGACGGTTGTTGGGATAGTCTTTATAAAAGAGGTATTCGGCATCGTTCCTTTCGTTGAGGAAGGCAAGTGCAAGCGGCGACTTTCCGCCCGTGAAGCAACACACCGACGAGGAGCCCACACCGCTGTCGCGCAGGTGGTCGAGTATTATGTTGCCTATGCGGTCATCCCCCACCTCGCTAATAAACTCGGCATTCACACCGCATCTGCCCAACGAAATTATGCTGTTGTAGACCGAGCCGCCCGGCACAGCACTCACTGGAGCATTGTTCTTGAACAGAATGTCGAACACCGTTTCACCAATACCAATAACCTTTGCCATATATCCCTTATGCCTCCTTTATCAAATTTTCAAGCTGCTCAATGGAGCTTGCCACTGCCATAAACTTCTCAACATCGCCACGCAGAAAGCCTGCATCCAACATACCGTTGAGCATAGAGAGCAGGCCGTTCCAATAGCCGTTCACATTATAGAGCACCACGCGCTTGCTGTGATAGCCTATTGTTGCCGCCGCCATAATGTGAAAAATCTCATCAAGCGTACCAATTCCGCCCGGCAGGGCAACAAGTATGTCGCTCTTTTCCAACATAATATCCTTGCGGTCGCTGAGGTTGCGGCAGGGGATGTGCTCATCGAGCAGGGAGCTCACCCTGTCGCGTTCAACAAGCACATAGGGCACAACGCCCACAATGCGGGCACCGGCCTCCTTGGCACTGCGCGCCGTGGCCTCCATAAGGCCGAAACGCGCACCGCCATACACAAGCGTTGCGCCCAAACGGCCAAGCATTGCACCCACCTCGGATGCAGCCTCAAAATAACCGGGAGCAATATTCTCCGACGCGGCACAAAAAACAGCTACACTCTTCATTGTTCAATGGGTTTTAAAGTGATTGCATATCGTTGAGACGCTTGTAGACACCGTTGAGTTTCAGCAACTCCTCGTGCTTGCCTCGCTCCACTATCTCGCCGTCGCGCAGCACACATATCTCATCGGCATTCTTTATGGTGGAGAGACGGTGTGCAATGGCTATTGTGGTGCGTGTCTTCATAAGACGCTCCAGAGCCTCCTGCACAAGGCGCTCGCTCTCGGTGTCGAGAGCCGATGTGGCCTCGTCAAGAATCAGTATCGCGGGGTTCTTGAGCACCGCGCGCGCAATGCTTATGCGCTGACGCTGACCGCCTGATAGACGGCAACCCCTGTCGCCCACATTGGTATCGTAGCCATTCTCGCTTGCCATAATGAAGTCGTGGGCATTGGCAATCCTTGCAGCCTCAATCACCTGCTCCATTGTTGCGTTCTCAACGCCGAATGTTATGTTGTTGTAGAAAGTATCGTTGAAGAGGATAGCCTCCTGGTTTACGTTGCCAATGAGTGAACGCAGCGACTTCACCTTCATATCCCTCACATCCACACCGTCAATGGTTATAGAGCCCTGCTGCACATCATAGTAGCGGGGGATTAAATCCACCAGCGTAGACTTTCCACTGCCCGACTGCCCCACAAGTGCCACAGTCTTGCCCTTTTCAATCTTCAGGTTTATGTTCTTGAGCACGTCGCGCTCGCCATCATAGGAGAAGGAGAGCTCCTTGAACTCTATACCCTCCTTCATTTCGGGCATCTCAACACCCTTCTTGCCGTCGGTAATGGGGTTTTCGGCCTTCAGGACTGCATCGATGCGCTCCATTGCAGCCAAGCCGCGCGGAATGTTATATGAAGCCTTGGACAGCTCCTTTAGCGGATTAATTATGCTGTAGAGCATTGTTAGGTAATAGATGAAGGCTGCGGCTGAGATGGGCGAATTGTCGCCAAGAATGAGCGTGCCGCCAAACCACAGCACAATAACTATGATTCCTGTCCCCAAGAACTCGCTCACAGGGTGGGCAAGCGCCTGACGCATCGTAACACGTATGTTGGCGGCGCGCAACTCGTTGCTGCATCTAAGGAAACGTGCCGACATCTTCTTCTCGGCAATGAAGGCCTTTATTATGCGCAGGCCGCCGAGCGTCTCCTCCATCTGCGATGTAGTCTCGCCCAGTTTCTGCTGTGCCACAAGTGATTTTGCCTTGAGCTTGCGCCCGATAGCACCCATCACCCAGCCAAGCACAGGCATCACGCAAATGGTGAACAGCGTGAGCTCCCAGCTGACATAAATCAATGTGGCAAAATATATCACAATGAAAATGGGGTTCTTTATGAGCATATCGAGCGAGCTTGTGATGGAGTTCTGCACCTCGTTCACATCGCCTGTCATACGCGCTATCATATCGCCCTTCTTCTCCTTGGAGAAAAAGCCTATCGGCAGCGACACAATTTTGTTATACATCTGCGTGCGGAGGTCGCGCACAATACCTGTGCGCAACGGTATTATGGCAGCCGATGATGCAAAATAGCTTGCAGTCTTGAGCAGAGTCATAAAAAGTAGGAAAAGACCAAGCAACAACAGCACCGATGCAGCACCGTGCTCGGCTGTATATTCGTTGATGAAGTAGGTGGCATTGTTCATAAGCACATCCTTCATATTCTCGCTGCCCATTGCACTCCACTCGATGAACTCAACATCGACAGGCTCGGTAACCTTGAAGAGAATTTGCAGAATGGGCACAATGACCATAAACGAAAAGACATTCAACACAGCCGACAGCAGCGTGAACACCACCGACAATATGAGATACTTTTTATAAGGGGGAACAAACCGCCTCAGAACTTTGAAAAATTCCTTCATCGCGCAGTATATTTTGTATTAATAGTTTCTGTTCATTATAAATTGGCTGCAAAGTTACTCATTTTCCGCCATTCGCCTGCAATATTGATATTTTTTTAGAAAGCCGACACCGCACGCACATTGTCGCGGTAATGCTTATGGTTGCTGAACGCTTTGCCACTGCTCATCTTTACGCCTCGGGCAAGGGAAGCCTTGGCCTCGGATGAAGACCAGTAGTCTACATAGCCGCAAAGTACTGTCTCACCAATGCTCTCCAATGTGGCATTGATTGCGGCAGAGGCGGCATATATCGCATTGAGTTCGTTATAGGCCGGCAAATACCAACCCTCGCCCAATGAGGCGCACCACGCAAAGGCGGGATAATCCACTTTCCAGTTGGGCAAAGAGGATATTGTTGAGAGGTTGCCTGCACCGTCCTTCTTTGACGATGCACCTGTTTTCACCTCCTTTTCACCCCAGCGACACGCAGTCTCGCCCAAGCTCACAATCTTTCCGCTGCAACCATCCTTGCCCACTTCAAAAACAACACCTTCTCTCTTGCCGTCGTTATAGTAGTCGCCAACCTTATAGGGAGCCGATGTAACGGCACGGACAACATTGCCCACAGACTCGAAGGCCGACACAGCGAGCGCACGATTTCGTGTCATCTTGTCCACGAAAAGGCGACTGCTGCCATCAACCCACACACAATGCGCCGAAGAGTAGGAGCCTTCTGAGGACCAATAGTAATCACTCAGGATGGCTTCCAAGCCCAAGGCCTTCAAGCCGCTATCTATTCTGCTGCGTTGAGAGAAGAGAGCCTTCAGTTCATTAGGTTCCGGCAGATACCATTCATCGCCCAACGAGGCACACCAGGCAAAGACAGGGTAATTCACCTCCCATTCGGGCAGTGAACGGACCTTGGCCATCACAGCCGCGCCGTCAAGCCCATCAAAGCCGGACTCAGATTTATTAGACCAATAGCAATATTGATTCTCGAGGCTGACAATCTTTCCGCAATAGCCACCATTGCTCACCTGAAAGACAATACCCTCTTTCTTGCCGTCGTTATAGTAGTCGCCAACCTTGTAGGGGGCCGTAGTCTCGGGCTTGCGCTTTGCCTTGAAGGCCGAAACAGCTCGCACAGTCTGCTTTATAACGCTATTGCACTCCACTTCTTTGCCATCGGGCATAATAACACAATAGACATTGCTGCCATAGGGCTTTGAAGAGGACCAACACACCTCATCCGACAGAATATCACCCCCGCAAGCCACCATTGCCCTATCAACGGCAGAAAGCACCGAGCTGATAGCGTTCAGCTCTTTACTTGACGGCAGATACCAACCTCTACCCAGCGAAGCACACCAGGCAAAAGCCGGATAGTTCTGCTCCCAACCGGCCTGTGAGCGAATTTTGGACATAACTATCGGTGCATCATCGGAATTTATTGCGCTTGATAACTCCTCTTTTACCCTCCAAGCGCACTCGCTCTTCTCTATGCTCACAATCTTTCCACTGAGACTATCTTTGTTCACCTCAAAGACAATGCCCTCTATTATGCCGTCATTGAAGTAGTCGCCAACCTTGTAGGGAGGCAAGGTCTTCTCTCCACGCGACACAGAAAGGTTGGCAGCTGCCGACCCAAAAGCATAAACGGCACGCACTTTATGGTCGCCAACAACCTTGGCTCTACCGTAGGTTTCATTATAACTTTTCACATACAAACCGGTCGCGCTTTCACACTTAGCCTTCCCAAGCGCATCGGAAAATTCCGTTGAAGAGCTGTAATAATGACCGGCTTCCAAAGTGGTGGCTTTCAATTTTTTCAATGTTTCATCAATTGCCTTACGGCGGGCTGCCATCAATTTCACTTCATCAATCGCCGGGAGGTACCACCCCTCGCCTTGCGAAGCACACCAGGCAAAAACGGGGAACTCGCGCTGCCAGTTGGGCAAGGATGTGATTTTGGACATATTGAACATTCCATTTTTCTTTGAAACAGCACCGGTAGCACTCTTATTCAAGGACCACTTGTTTACGTGTTGTCCTATGCTCAATATTTTTCCTCGGCTGCCGTCTTTGCTAACCGCAAAAACAACACCCTCGTTCGTTCCATCGTTATAGTAGTCGCCCACCTTGTAGGGAGCAAAGGTTACACTTCCACGTTTGGGAGCGCTCTGCTTGGGCTTTGCAACGGTTGTGCCGGCACTTGCACCCTTCTTCAGTGTAATATTCTGCTCATTGGTTTCTTTCTCCTTTATAACAACATCTATGGCGACACTTTCGTAGCCGCTCTTGGAGAGGGTTACCTTGTGGGTGCCAATGAGCAGGTCGCTGATGATGCGTGGTGTCTCGCCACAGGGCTTGCCATCTATGGAGATTGCCGCACGCAAGGGGGTGGAGGTGATGTTCAGCGCTCCCGTGATGGGCTCGGGGGCCTTCAGGGTGTGGGTTACATCAGCTCCGTCGGCAACGGTTATCGTTTCGGTGGTGGTCCTGTGATTGGGCTTGCGGCACTCTATGCTATAGGTGCCGGGGGCAAGGTTGCCCCTCCAGCTGCCGGTGCCCTTCTTCTCCTTATTTATGTAGATATCTACCGATGAGCCACCGCCAACACTCAATGTTACTCGCGCAAAATTGGGGCGCAAGGTTACTTTTTCGGTGTGTGTGCCATTGGGGGTATCAAGTGTTACAACGCCCTCACTGGAGTGGTAGTTCTCGGAGATTATTCTATAGGCATAGCGGCCAAGAACAAGCATCTTGGCAACGCAACCCTCGGAATCCACATCGCCGAGTTTCTTTTCACCGTCATTCTTGGAAAGGTCGGTGTACATCACAGTTGCTTCACTGTCGGCGGGAGATATCTCAAATATCAGATACTGCATTGAAATGACCTTGGGCTCGGGCTTAATTGTCATATCATAGACCTTGCCGGGCTGCAGGGTGGTCTTTAGGTTGTAACGCTCAACGGTGTAGAAGCCATCGCGTTTAATGGTAACTGTCTTTGCGCCATACTGCACATATACCCACAACA
The DNA here is from genome assembly GCA_045654645.1 of Bacteroidaceae bacterium. Classification (GTDB taxonomy): domain Bacteria; phylum Bacteroidota; class Bacteroidia; order Bacteroidales; family Bacteroidaceae; genus HGM04593. The sequence goes on along the minus strand of JAZONR010000049.1, from coordinate 2,406 downwards.
CGCCGTCGTGCATCTCCTGCACATCTTTCAGGTAGTCAAAGTCGAGGTCATAGGCCTTGAGGTCGTCTTCGGGCACGGTGGAACGCACCTTTATTATGGCATAGAGGGTGCCTGTGCCGTCGTCGCGCGAGGTGGGTTTCTCTTTACCGCTCATATCAAATGAGTTCTCGCCGAAGCTCTCAACGTGGAATTTCTGCATCTGCTGCGCAGCAACGGGCAGTGCTGCAAAGAGCAGCAGAAGAATGGTGAATAGGCACAAACCTGTTTGTTTCATATATTTTTTCTCTTTTTATTTGTCAATATCCAAAATTCTTAAGATTCTCCTGGGCTGTTGCAAGACCCTGCTCAGCCGCTTTGCGCCACCATCTTACGGCTTCGCTAATATCCTTTGTAACGCCTTCGCCATTATAATAGCAATAACCAAGACTATTCTGAGCGCCTGCATTGCCCTGCTCAGCGGCCTTGCGATACCATTTGACGGCTTCAAAATCATCTTTTGAAACACCGTAACCATAATAATAGCAATAACCAAGATTATGCTGAGCGCCTGCATTGCCCTGCTCAGCGGCCTTGCGATACCATTTTACGGCTTCGTTGTCGTCTTTTGAGACGCCGTAACCATTACGATAGCAATAACCAAGATTACACTGAGCTGTTGCATCGCCCTGCTCGGCGGCTTTGCGATACCATTTTACGGCTTCATTGTAGTCCTTTGAAACTCCGTAACCGTTTTCATAGCAAACACCAAGACTATTCTGAGCGCCTGCATTGCCCTGCTCAGCGGCCTTGCGATACCATTTGACGGCTTCGTTGTAGTCTTTTGAGACACCGTAACCATAATAATAGCAATAACCAAGATAATACTGCGCGCTGGCATAGCCCTGCTCAGCCGCTTTGCGATACCATTTTACGGCTTCGTTGTAGTCTTTTGAGACGCCGTAACCATTATAATAGCAATTACCAAGATTATTCTGTGCCATTGCATAGCCTTGCTCGGCAGCTTTGCTGTACCATTTGACAGTTTCGTTGTAGTTTTTTGAGACGCCGTAACCATTTTCATAGCAAACACCAAGATTATTCTGTGCAATTGCATAGCCCTGCTCGGCAGCTTTGCTATACCATTTCACAGCTTCAAAATCATCTTTTGAAACACCGTAGCCATTGCGGTAGCAAACACCAAGACTATACTGGGCTGTTGCATCGCCCTGCTCGGCGGACTTGCGATACCATTTAACGGCTTCGTTGTAGTCTTTTGAGACGCCGTAACCATAATAATAGCAACTACCAAGATTAAATTGCGCACCGGCATAGCCCTGCTCAGCGGCTTTGAGATACCATTTGACGGCCTCGTTGTAGTTTCTTGAGACGCCGTGCGCATTATAGTAGCACCAACCAAGTTTGTATTGCGATGTTGCATCGCCTTGCTCGGCTCCCTTGCGGTAGGTCTCAACAGCTTCGGCAGGGCTTGGCTCTTTGCCGAGTTCGTAGGATAACTTCTCCAGTTCTATTTCAATCTCCTGTGTTTCATTCTCTCTCACTTCCACGGTGCGGGTGGCACTTGCGTAGCCCTCTTTTGAAACGGTTACTGTGTGGGTGCCAATGAGAAGGCCCTCTACTACGTTTGGCGTTTCGCCGTGTGGGGCCCCATCGATGAATATGGCAGCCTCGAGCGGGGATGAGGAGATTGAAAGATTGCCCACAATGGGTGTGGGGGCTTTGAGGGCGTGGGTGGTGTTTTTGCCGTCTTCAACGGTTATTGTCTCTAACGTGCTCTTGTGGTTGGCCTTGCGGCACTCGACGCTGTAGGTGCCGGGCGCAAGGTTGCCGCTCCACTGCCCTGTGCCTCGTTTTTCATCGTTTATGTAGATTTCGGCGCCGTTCTCAACAGTCAATGTTATGCGTGCGAAATTGGGGCGCAGGGTAACGGTTTCTATGTGCTTGCCGTTGGGGGTGGAGAGGGTTACAATGCCCTCGCTATCGTGATAATTCTTGGAGATTATGCGGTAGCTGTAGCGGCCAAGCACCAGTTTTTCGGCAACTGTGCCGTTTTCATCGAGCTGGCCGAGAAGTTTCTCATTGCCGCTCTCATCGGCATACATAACCATTCCCCGGCTGTCGGCCGGAGAGACCTTGAACATCAGGAATTGCATTGAGATGACCTTTGGCTCGGGCTTGATTTTCATATCATAGACCTTGCCGGGCTCAAGGGTGGTTTTCAAGTCGTAGCGCTCAATGGTGTAGAAACCGTCGCGTTTGATTGTTACTGTCTTTGCACCATACTGCACATAGACCCACAGCACATCGTCGTGCACCTCCTGCACGTCTTTCAGATAGTCAAAGTCGAGGTTATAGGCCTTGAGGTCGTCATCGGGGTCGGTTGAGCGCACCTTGATGATTGCATAGAGC
>JAZONR010000048.1:0-21899 GCA_045654645.1 Bacteroidaceae bacterium | reverse complement strand
ATTGGAGCATATTTAGAATGTTGTCGGGCTGCATAAAGGATTTATGCGTACAAAAATGATATTTCTTCGAATCTGAAGATAAAAACGGAAAAATCACTCCAAACAAGAGGCTGAGCCAAAATTACTTTTGACCCAGCCTCATATTTCTGTTATCGTATGTTATGCCTCTGTTGCTTTCAGGTAGTTGATTACAGGGTTGGCATACATCTCGAGTATTTTTGTGCGGCAGAATTCGTTGTCGCGCTCGGGAAGGTCAATCTTCTCAATCTGTCCCTGCAGATAGGCTTCAAGCCTTGCTTTCTCCTCGGCCGTATATTTGTCGGCAAAGCGTGTGTTGCCGGTTAGCAGCTCATAGAAATAGTAGTTTATTGGCCAGAACTTGTAATTGAGATGAATGTGGCGGTCAATGATGCGTGCCACGGCAGCAGTCTTCTCATTCTTGCCCAATGAACGGTCTATGGCATCAATCTCATCGTTGATGCAAGAGGCAATGTGGTAGTGGATGCCACCTTTGTAGCCCATCATTCCCACCTGCATATTGATGAGGTCATCCTGTGGCGATTTCTTGTGCTCGGGGTTATCGCGTTTCTGCTGGAACTCCTTGGCCTTGAGATAGTCGCAGGGGTCATACTCGTAGGAGATTGTGGTGGGGGCAATGTTCAGCACCTTCAGTGCATCAATGATATCGCCACCGCTGTACATTGAAAGCATCTTTATGAGACCCTCCTGTGTGCAGTCGTTGCTGTCCTTGGCACGTCCCTCACGCTGTGCAAGCCATATTGGCTGCTTGCGTTCCGTGATGGTGTAGTGCATATATGATGACAGACGCTTCGATGATGCAAGCATTTCGCGTATTGATGCCGAGCGCTGCACAATGAAACTGCGGTTCACGCGCACCAGTTTCTTTATCCAGGGGCGGATGAGCAGGTTGTCGCCAATGGCAATTTCAACAGTGTTGCCCACGTTCTCAATGAATACAATGCTCAAGAATGCCGAGTCCATAATTATGTCGCGGTGGTTGGAGATACACAGCGAGTGTGCCATTTCTTCTTTATTCTCGAAGCTTGCTGTGAGGCCACTCGAGAGCTTCTTCAATAACCCCTGCAAGAAGGGATATACAAGTGCCTTCTGGAATGAGATATTGTCCTTTGAAGCGCGCATTGCAGCAGCAATATTCTCAAAGGGCACTCCTTTGAATGCATAAGCCATTGCACCTTGAAACTCAGGGTCAGCTATAAGCTCCTCAAAGATTTGTGGAAGTTCTTCGGGAGTATAGGGGCGGATTTCATCGTATTCACTCGGTATCATAATGTAGAAGTTTTATTGTTTTCGTGTTTAAATCTATCGCAAGATACGGCAAATATAATCAATAAGCAAACAAACCGGCAAATTGTTTCTCTCATAAGAACGGTGATGCCGGCTGTTTGATTGTTTAGGAGGAGGTTTTTGTTTGCTAATATAGATTTCTTGATATATCTCGCTCGTTTGTTTGTAATTTGCGGTAAACCGCGAATATACACTGCACTTGCTGTGAAATATCAAAGCAAGCTTTGTATATCTCGCTCGTTTGTTTGTAATTTGCGGTAAACCGCGAATATAAACTGCACTCGCTGTGAAATATCAAAGCAAGCTTTGTATATCTCGCTCGTTTGTTTGTATATTTGCAACAGAAATGTGATGTAATTGAGTCTTTGCTATGAAAATATTCAAAAAACTTTTTGGGTGGATTTCAGGTGGTGTTATTACTCTTGTGGTATTTTTTGCGATGTTTGGCTATCTGGGTGCCAAGATGGGTACAGCAAATATGCTGAACACTATAATGAACACGGCGCACGACTTGTTGCTGAACACAGTGTTCTACCTTATGGCCATTTGTGTGATAACAGGTGCCATAGGTAAGGTTTTTGTTGAGTTTGGTGTGGTGAAGATGCTCGAAAAACTGCTTCGCCCGCTGATGAAACCACTTTTCAATCTGCCGGGAGTTGCTTCATTGGGTGGAGTGCTCACATTCTTGTCCGATAATCCTGCAATTATCTCTCTTGCGCAGGATAAGCACTTTGCAACCTACTTCAAGAAGTATCAGTTTATCTCGCTCACCAATTTCGGCACAGCGTTTGGAATGGGTCTGTTGGTGATTGTGTTTATGGTTGGTCAGGGCTATTTTGTGGAGCCATTTGTTGGTTTTTTTGGAGCAATAGTGGGTTGTGTTGTTTCTACACGTCTTATGCAGAACTTTGTGCTAAAAGCCTGTCCCGATTTCAAGAATGAGCCGGCTTGCGTGGTAGCAACTGTCGGGCCGGAGGCGGAAGAGGAATCAGATAAGCCGCTTTTCCAACGCATACTCGATTCTCTTCTTGACGGTGGTCGCACCGGCGTGGATGTGGGGCTTGCCATCATTCCCGGTGTGCTCATAATCTCTACCCTTGTGATGCTCTTTACCTTTGGTGCCGGCAAGGATGGTTTTACAGGTGATGCCTATCAGGGTGTGGAACTGCTGCCTTGGATTGGAGCAAAGTTGAGTTTCCTATTTGAGGGGCTTTTTGGTTTTACCGACCCTCACCTCATAGCTTTCCCCATTACGGCTCTTGGTGCGGTGGGTGCGGCGCTTGGTCTTATTCCCAATTTTGCAGTGGCCGGATGGATTGATGGTAATGCCATTGCTGTGTTCACAGCTATTGGAATGTGCTGGAGCGGCTATTTGAGCACGCATACAGCAATGCTTGACACGCTTGGCTACCGCAATCTCACCTCAAAGGCTATTCTGGCTCACACAGTAGGAGGTCTTGTGGCAGGTATAGTGGCTCACTGGACTTATGTGCTTGTCGCGATGTTTTTCCTTTGATGCTCTGTGGGTGGGATTTGTTGATATGAAAGTGTAACTGAATTAAATTGTTGTAATATATGAAAATTGGTGTTCTGACGGCAATGACATCCGAGTTTGAGCAGCTTGCTGCTATGCTTGAGGGTGCAAAAGAGTGTCTGCACAACGATATCTCCTACCTTGTAGGTCGTGTAGGAGGTAATGAAATTGTGCTGCGTCAGTGTGGCATTGGAAAGGTTAATGCGGCGCTTGGTGCAGCCGAGCTCATCCGTGCCTTCTCGCCCGATGCAATGGTTAGCACCGGCGTGGCAGGCGGCATTGATTGCTCTCTTGGAGTGATGGATGTGGTGGTGAGTTCTTCCATTGTGTATCACGATGTGTGGTGTGGTATGGGTTGCGAATATGGTCAGGTACAGGGTATGCCGGCCCTCTTTCAGGCCGATGAGGCTATGTGCCGCGTGGCGCAATCCTTGAATGGCGCCGAAGGGAGTGTTACCCGCATACACGCAGGTCTTATATGTACCGGCGACCAGTTCATAACAAGCCGCGATGAGCTCTCAAAGATAAAGGCCAATTTCCCGGCCGGTCTTGCTGTGGATATGGAGTCGGCTGCCATTGCGCAGACTTGCCACATATATGGCATTCCGTTTGTGAGCTTCCGCATAATAAGCGACACCCCGGGTGTTGATAATCACATTGAGCAGTATGAGAATTTCTGGGGTGAGATGGCCAACCGCTCTTTTGGTGTTACACGCAGTTTTCTTATAGCCTTGTAAAACAGAATTATATGGAAAAGATACCAAGCTTTACGATAGACCATCTGCGTTTGAAACGCGGTGTATATGTGTCGCGTCAGGATTGTGTGGGCGGTGAAATTGTAACTACATTCGATGTGCGTATGAAGGAGCCCAACCGTGAACCGGCGCTAAGCCCCAGTGCAATACACACTATGGAACATCTTGTTGCCACATTCCTGCGCAATCACCCGGTGTGGGCCGATAGAATTATCTATTGGGGGCCAATGGGCTGCCTCACCGGCAACTATCTCATTGTTAAGGGTGATGTTGTTTCGCGTGATATTGTTCCGCTTTTGAAGGAGGCGTTTGCCTTTGTGGCTACCTATGAGGGTGAGGTGCCGGGTGCTACAGCACGCGATTGTGGCAACTATCTGCTTATGAATTTGCCCGAGGCGCGTTGGGAGGCTCGCAAGTTTTTAGTTGAGGTACTTGATATTATAGGTGATGAGAATTTGGTTTATCCCGAATAATGTCTACATTTGCTCTGTTTGTAAATTTAAAACGTTAATATATGAAAAAGTTGTTTATAGCCTTGATGGCTGTTCTTGTGTTGGCAAGTTGTGGTAAGAAGAAGGAGGTTGTAGAGACTCCGGGTGATGTTGCTACAATAATGGCGGCTTGTGCTAATGAAGTGGCCGATAAGCTCGAGAAAGCAGATAATGCCGAGCTGGTAGTTGAGGCTTTTGAGCAGTATGCCAACGGATTGCTCGATATGTATAGCAATAACAAGGAACTTTTCAACGCTTTTGATGAGATGGACGAAGAGCAGTTGCTACAGTCATATCCCGAGCCGATGGCAGAACTTGCAAAGGCTGAAGAGCGTTTGGAAGCAGTAAGTAAAAAGATTTGGGAAACTGAATTTAGCGAGGAGCAGCAGAATAGATTAATGGATATTTTGGTGAGGATGTCTGAAGTGGAGTAGTAATGTCTGCTATGGACAACAAAAAAAGTCAGCTTTTTAAAAGCCGACTTTTTTTGTTGTCCTACCTGGATTCGAACCAAGACAAACAGAACCAAAACCTGTTGTGCTACCATTACACCATAGGACAATCCTCATTTGCTCTCTTTTGAAGAGCGTTGCAAAGGTATAACATTTTACTTTAAAAGCAAAATATTTCCTTCTGTTTTTCAAAGTTTGAAACTGTTCACAGCTTTTATCACTGCAGCAGTGTCTTCTGCGCTCATTGCGGGGTTGCAGGGGAGGCTCAGCACCTCGTTGTGTATGCGTTCCGTGATGGGGAGCTGCAGATGTGCGTATTCCTGCAGGGCTTGCTGCCTGTGGGGTGGCACGGGGTAGTGGATGAGTGTTTCAATGCCATTGGCGAGAAGGTGTTGCTGCAGCCTGTCGCGGTGGGGCGAGGTTATTGCAAAGACGTGGAAGACGTGGCTGTTGCACTCTTTCACCTGCGGCAATGTGATGTGGGGGTTGTTTATGCAGTTTATGTAACGCTGTGCAATATTGCGGCGGTGTGTGTTGTCTGCGTCGAGTCTTGGCAGTTTCACCCTTAGGACGGCTGCTTGAAGCTCATCGAGGCGGCTGTTGAGGCCCTTGTAGATGTTAATATATTTTTTGTGAGAGCCATAGTTGGCTATGGCGCGTGCAGCTTCGGCCAGGGTGCTGTCGTTGGTGGTTATTGCGCCGCCATCGCCCAAAGCACCAAGGTTTTTCCCAGGGTAGAAACTGAATGCCGCAGCGTCGCCCAGGTTGCCGGCACGCTTTCCTTTGTGCAGCGCTCCGTGTGCTTGTGCTGCGTCTTCAATCACCTTTAGCGAGTGTTTTGCTGCAATGTGGTTTATGGCATCAAGGTCGGCTGTCTGTCCATAGAGGTGCACCGGCATAATTGCGCGTGTGCGTGCGGTGATGAGGCTCTCTATTCTCTCCGGGTCTATGTTGAAGGTGGCAGGGTGCGGCTCGCACAGCACCGGTTTTAGCCCGGCCTGGATTATCGCCAGTATGGTGGCAATGTATGTGTTTGCCGGCACAATAACCTCATCGCCGGCCTTCATAGCTCCTGTTTCGCGGTAGGCAAGCAGTATTATGGTGAGCGAGTCGAGCCCGTTGCCGGTTCCTATGCAGTGGTTGCAGCCGCAATAGGCTGCAAACTCCTGTTCAAAGCTGCGTCCTTCATCGCCGCGTATATACCAACCCGAATCGGCGGCTCTAAGCAGCGCTTCGTTCAGCTGCGGGTTATAGGCATCATTGATACTTTTTAGGTCGCAGTATTTTATCATAGTGTTGATGTTTTCAGGTCTATGAGATAGGTGTTGTAGGTGATTGTGCGTCCGCCAAGGCGCTCTTTGTAGGCTATGAGGCCGCTGTTGAGATAGTGTCCTCCCTCTTCCACTGAGGTGCCAAAATCGAAATACCTCTTCTCCTTGAACAGGTCGTTTATGAGGTAGTCGTAGAGGTGGTCGAGTGCGCTTATGCGGCGTCCTTCGTCGGTTGTTCCGCAGTATTGCATATGCACCACCTTTTCGGTTATGTATAGTACCACGCCTCCTAAAGTGTTGCCCCCATCATCGCCAATGGTAAAGAGTCTTATGTTTTGTGGAAAGCGATTGTGAAGCAGTGTTATCTCGCTGAGGCTGTGTACCGGCGTTGAGCCATATTTGCTTTGCAGACGGTTGTTGAGAATTGTCCAAAATGAGGTGTAGTCATTCTCCTCCTTTATGTGCAGACGGCTTTTCATTGCAGCGGTGAGCCTGCGGCGGCCTTTGGGTTTTATTGGGTTGCAGAGCTCTATGGCAGAAGATGCTTTGCACTCTGTGAGCACCGCACCGTTGCGAAAGAGCGCATAAATGTCCTCTTCGCAGGGGCAGCGGTGGTAAATGTGTGGCGTGGGGCGGTATATGATTTCTGTTGCCGCGGTGTTGGCTCTGAGGTAGCTGCGCAGGGTGTTGAAAATCTCCAGTGTTGTTTCGGTGGTGCACTCCTCGCCCAGTATAAGGCCGCCGTATGTGATGCCGTTGTGCGAGCACAGGGAGTTTTCTTTTATATGTGCGGGCAGTGCGGCAATCAGCTTGCCATTGTTATAGAACATCAGAGAGTGGTCGTTGAAGCGGTTGGCGTGGTAGTCCATATATCCTCTCTTATGGAGGAATGTTCCGTTGCGGCTCTCCTCAACAAAGCGGTCCCACTCTGTGGCAAGTGTGGGGGTGTATTTTGTTATTGTTATTCCGCTCAATCCACTCATTTGCCTATGTATTTTAGGAATTCTTCGTGGGAATTGATGTATGTCTCGGGGTCGTAGCTGTGCGATGCCAATACCAGCAGCACTGCATCGGGTGAGAATTTTTTCAATTCGTTCCAGGTGCGTGGCGGAACAAGCAGTCCCTTCTCTTTTGAATTGAGAAGGTGGGTGCTGCGCCCGTTGATATCTTCAAGTGTTATCTCCACACTGCCGTTTACGGCAATGAGGTATTGATAGGACAACTTGTTGGCGTGTTTGCCGCGCTCCTCTCCTTCAGGGACATCATATATCCAGTATACGCGTGCTATTGGGAATGGTATGTCGTTGCCACCCTCAATAAGTGTCAGGTTGCCGCGTTTGTCGGTAAAGGTCTTTAGTTTGTCCATCTTTCCGGTGCTTTTCTTTTGGCAAAAATAGTGAATTTTGTCAATGGAGACTAATGTTTTCCACAAACATTGTTCCATTACCGATGTATAAACGCAGATTTCTTCTCAAAATTGCCCAATAAGATGGCCGTTATTCATTGTTTGCCCGGCAAGTTCCTCCACAGTTGTTCCCATTGCTGCTGCAATGGAGGAGTAGATTGTGGCTATGCTTTGCGGGCTTTCATCGCTCTCTATGAAGAGTTTGTCTGCCGGGGTGGCAATCAGGCTCTCTTTGTTGAACTTTTCACCAAATGAAAGGTAGAATCCTCTCTTTGTCAGCTGCGTTGCCTGTTGTGGCTTGCCGCGAAAGCCGTGTATAATCCAAGCCTGTTTGGGGGATATCTCCTTGTGAAGTGCAACTATTGCATCGAAGGCCTTTACGCAATGTAGTATCAATGGTTTCTGCACCCTCTCGGCCAGCAGGGCGTGTGCGCGCAGCAGTGCTGCCTGTTCTTCCAAGGAGAGTGTTGAACGCGGTGCGTCTATGCCACATTCGCCAATGGCCGCAACATTGTTGTTGCCGGCATATTGTTCAATTGCAGTAAATGTATCTCTCCACTCTGCTGAGGCATACCAGGGGTGCAGGCCCAGCGAGATTGTCCTTTCCGGGATGTATGTGTCGCAGCTGAGTATGGCAAACCTGCTGTTGGCGGCGCTGTTGTGGGTGTGGATATCGAGTAGCTCCATTGTGGTGGCTGTGATTATGGAACGGGGTCATAGCCCGAGCCTCCCCAGGGGTGGCAACGCAACAGGCGTCTTATGGCAAGGTAAAGGCCTTTGAAGGGGCCGTGTTTGCGCAGTGCCTCAATGGCATATTGTGAACAGGTGGGGGTGAAACGGCACGAGGGTGGTGTCATTGGTGAGATGACGCGCTGGTAGAACCTTATGGGTAGAATTAGCAGTGTTGCAAAGAACTTTCGCATAGCTGTGTCTTTTTAGCGGTATGTGGCCTCAGAGGGTCTCAACGCCGGTTTTGATGATTATGCTGTCGAGCAGTTTTGTCATCTTTTTCTTGAGGAAAGCTGTTGTGCTGTGCTTGGTGTCTATGTATAGTATGGCAATTGCCAACTTTTTGCCGTTTTTCTCAAGGTGTTCCACAAGCGGATGCTTGCCGGTGCGGTAGGCCTCGCGTATGCGACGCTTCACAAGGTTGCGGTCCACGGCGTGGCGAAACCTCTTCTTGGCTACGCTTATGAGAACCACGGCGCTTGGCTCCTGTGTGTCGGCAGGGCGCTCTATGAATACTGCACGCAACGGATAGGCGGTTACTGATGCGCCGTTGGCATAGAGCTCTTCAATCACTTTCTTGCTTTTGAGGTGCTCTTTAAGTGGGAATGTGTTGCGTTGCATTGCGGTTCTTTTTGGCGACACAGCCCCGTCGGGCTGACGGGGCTGCGCTCTATATATTGTTTTCTGTGTTTATTTGTTGGCGGTGAGGTAGGCGTCGAGTGCTGCGGGCATATTGGTGGCCTCGGCTGTGGGAGCCTCAAGGTCGAGCCTCAGGTTGTTCTCCTTGATGCACTTTGCTGTTACATTGCCAAAGCAGGCAATCAGCTGCTCGCCCTGCTCATAGTTGGGGATGTTCTTCTTCAGAGAATCGATGCCGTGGGGGCTGAAGAAGATGAGCATATCATAGGATTTGATGTACTCGGGAGCAATCTCTGTGCTTACGGTGCGGTACATCTCGGCCTGTGAGTGCTTGATTTCATACTTGTCGAGCAAGGCATTGATCTCGCTGTTGTGAACATTGGAAGTGGGTACAAAATATTTCTCTGTTTTGTGCTTTGCAAACAGAGGCTCAAGGTCTTGTATGTGTCCGTTGCCGAAGAATACCTTGCGCTTGCGGTATTGTACATACTTTTGGATATACAACGATATGGTTTCCGAGAGACAGAAGTACTTCATATCATCGGGCACTGTAACTCTCAACTCCTTGCATAGTGTGAAGAAGTTGTCGATGGCGTGCCTTGAGAGGAATACAATGGCTGTGTGGTCCAAGATTGACACCTTTTGCTGCCTGAACTCCTTTGCTGTTACTCCTTCAACTCTGATAAAAGAACAAAAATCAATCTGCACCTGGTGCTTCTCCGCAATGTCGAAATATGGAGATTTTCCTGTAGCCGGTTTTGGCTGCGAAACCAGAATCTTACTTACCTTCAATGTTCTAAATTTTTATCGTTATAAAATCATCCAACTGTAGTATTGATTTCCACACCACGGCTGTGGGTAAAAATTCAAGTGCGCAAAGGTACAAAAAAAGTTCCATATAAATGACTTTTTTTGTGAAAATGATTTTCAACACCCCGCTTGTAACTGTGCACAGATGTAATATCAATACCAAAATTGAATAAATTGATACAAAATTTAAAGGTATGGAGGGAATAAATAATATGGCTATGGCTGCCGGTGCAAGTGCAAATCCAACCAGTTTTACTGTAAAAAAATAGAAACTGTTCCACTCGGCACTTGTTTTTTTGCTGAAGAGTGTGAGGTTTACAAGGCTATAGAGCAGGTGCTTGAAGGCCAGGAACAGTGTTGTTGTTACTGCTATTGCAAGCATAGTGATGGGCACACTGCCATTCACAATGTCTTTTCCGCCTCCTTGCAACACCCCGGCTGCTATAATTGCTGTGTGAAAGATTGTTTGGAAGTACATTATGAGGTTGCACACTTTGTCAATGTGTGTCCTGTCATTGTATGGGGTAGATTTATTCTCGTAGTAGAAGATGCATTTAGCGCGTTCAATGATGTTGGCACCGTTCATCAGCAATACATAGGATATACCCACAAGGTTGAGGATTAGCAACAACATCACAATGTTGTCGTTGGCCATACAGTAGGGGGCAGTGATGTCTGTCATAGTGCAGCGTATTTTCTCACCGATGCTTCCCAGCGGGGTGTGTTGTATATGGCTTCCAGTGCTTCGGAGGGTGTGGTGGCTACGCTCCAGATGCGGCTGTGTATCTCTCCCATAAAGTGCTCCTCTATGGCTTTTTCAAGCTGTGCGATGAAGTGGTCGTAGTAGCCGTTGATGTTAAGGATTATAATGGGGTTGAGATATAGTCCCAACTGTTTCCAGGTGATTATTTCACTTAGCTCCTCAATGGTGCCGCAGCCACCGGGTAGGGCAATGACAGCGTCGCTCAGGTTTGCCATCATCTGTTTGCGCTCGTGCATTGATGCTGTGATGTGTAACTCTGTGAGGCCGGTGTGATGCCAGTTCTGTTCAACCATAAACCGAGGTATGACGCCAACTGCCTTGCCGCCATTATCGAGTGCTCCGTCCTCAACTTGGCGCATAAGGCCCAGGCTGCCCGCACCGGTAACCAATGTTATTCCCCGGCTTGCCAACAGGGAGCCAAGTTCATAGGCGGCGTCGTTATATTCTTGTGCTATCTTGCTGCTCGATGCGCAGTAGACGCAAATGCTCTTAATCTCCATCCTTATATGACTATTCTAATGGGTATCCGTCCTTAATGGCTTTTTTCCTTATTCTCTTGATGCGGTCATCAAAATTGGGGTGTGTTGAGAATGCTTCCAACAGAATGTTGTATCTCTCCTCGCCCTTTTGTGATAGCTCTTTCATCTTCTTGAATGCCAAAGCTATTGCCCAAGGATTTCTTCCACACTCCTTGAGGAACTCATAGCCATAGTCATCGGCCTCCTTCTCCTGTTTCTTGGAGAATTTTGCCGATATAGCCGCGTTTGAAATGCTGCCAATTACCGATTCCGACAAATTGGCCCAGGTGTCGCTGAATGCCCCAATGGCGTCTGATGCTGCGCTGCGCAGCAGCTCTTCTCTCCAGGCTTTTTTGGAGTGGCGCAGGGCCACGTGCCCTATCTCGTGCCCAATAACTCCCAGCAACTCATCATCGGAGAGTATGTCCATAAGGCCTGAGAATATTCGCACGCTGCCGTCGGGGCAGGCAAATGCGTTGAGCTGGTCAGTGAGGTAGACCTCAAAGTTCAAAGGTATACCATCGGCGTCTTTCATTCCTTGTGTTATGCGACGCAGACGCTTGGTGTAGTTGCTGCTTTCGCCACACACTTTATTGCTTTGGTCCATTGAAAGGGTGCTCTTGCTCACAATGCTTGCAAGCTCGTTGTCGCTCAATGTGAGAGCTTTGCCAACCTTTAATGTGCCTGTTAATATTCTAAACCAGTCCTGTCCATAGCTCGTTGTTATGAACGTGGAGAGTATCAATATGAATAAAATTCGTTTCATTCCTGTAGTTATGGAAATGTTATCAAATGAGTCCGTTTCCCGTTTTAACCCCACTTCGTGTGCTTGTTATGTTCCCCAGCTCTCGCGGTCGAGGTTGCGGTAGCCTATGGCCTCGGCAATGTGTTGAGGCTGTATGTTTCCGCTATTGTCAAGGTCGGCAATGGTGCGGGCTACCTTTAATATGCGGTCGTATGCGCGTGCCGAGAGGTCGAACCTTGCCATTGCTGTTTTGAGCATTGCAAGGCTTGTTTCATCGAGCACTGCATATTTTGCAATGAGCTTGGGTGTCATCTGTGCGTTGCAGTGTATGCCGGGCTCGTCCTTGAAGCGCTCTTCTTGAATTTTACGTGCTGCAATTACACGTTCACGTATAGCTGCGCTGGGCTCGCCGGGTGCAGTCTTTGATATCTCCTCAAATGGTACGGGGACAATCTCAATTTGCAGGTCGATGCGGTCGAGCAACGGGCCGCTAATCTTGTTCAGGTAGCGTTGCACCTGTCCCGGGTTGCAGGTGCAGGCCTTGGTTGGGTGGTTATAGTATCCACAGGGGCAGGGATTCATTGATGCTACAAGCATAACTCCTGCCGGGTACTCAACCTTGTAGCTTGCGCGTGCAACGCATATCTTGCGGTCTTCGAGTGGCTGACGCATAACTTCGAGCACATCGCGCGAGAATTCGGGCAGTTCATCGAGGAACAGCACTCCGTTGTGGGCAAGTGATATTTCACCGGGCTTGGGGTTGCCGCCACCGCCGCAGAGTGCTACCGATGAAATTGTGTGGTGTGGGCTGCGGAACGGGCGCTGCGTGATGAGCGAGGCGCCTCCCTGCATCATACCGCTAACAGAATGTATCTTTGTGGTCTCAAGGCTCTCTTCAAGGGTAAGTGGCGGCAATATTGATGGCAATCGCTTGGCCATCATTGATTTTCCGCTGCCCGGGGGACCCACCATAATGAGGTTGTGTCCGCCGGCGGCTGCCACCTCAAAGGCGCGTTTCACGCTCTCCTGCCCGCGCACCTCGCTGAAATCGAACGGGAAACTGCTCTGTTGCGAGTAGAAACAGCTTTCAATGTCGGCTTTATGGGGTGTAATATCCTCTTCGTTGTTGAGGAAACGTATCACCTGTGCAAGGTTGTCGGCGCCATATACCGTTATGCCGCTCACCACAGCTGCTTCGGCGGCATTGTCTGTGGGCAGAATGACTCCCGTATAGCCAAGCTCCTTGGCTTTGAGGGTGATGGGCAGCGCTCCTTTTATGGGCATCAGCTTGCCGTCGAGCCCCAGCTCGCCCATTATGAGGTTGCTGCCGAGCTTCTCGGTGGAAACAGTTTCGTCGGCTGCCAGTATACCTATGGCAATGGGAAGGTCATAGGCCGAGCCCTCCTTTTTTATGTCGGCCGGCGACATATTTACTATTATCTGTTTGCTGGGGAAACGTAGCCCGTTGTGGTGGAGTGCCGAGTTTATGCGCTGCTGGCTCTCTTTTACTGCATTGTCGGGCAGGCCCACAAGGTAGAATTTTATGCCTCGGATGGCATTTACCTCAATGGTTACGGGTATTGCGTTTATGCCTTGTATTGCGGCTGCAAGGACCTTTACTAGCATACTTGTCTCCTGGGTATTAAGGGGTTATTTTCTGGTTTTCTTGGCGTGTGCGATTGTTAGCGAGTCAATGAGTGCGATGCCTGAACTGTCGGGCAACAGGCCATAGACCGAGATGCGTTTGTATGGTGTAACGAGCAGGGAGTAGGGTAGTTTGCCAACGTTGATGGTTGCCGTTACCTCGCTGTTGATGCCGTTTGTGTCGCATACATTGTCGCCCACTATGCTGTCCGACAGCACCACTCTGTTCCACCTGGCGGTGTCGTTCTGAAGTGCTATGTTCAGTATTGCAAAGTGCTCGCCCGGTATGCTCTCCTGTACCTCCCTCAGTCTTTGCATATATTTGCGTCCTTCGCTGTTCCAGGTTCCCCAAAAGGTTACCAATAGATATTTGCCCGAGTAGCTGGCCTGTGTTATGTTTTTCCCCTCTATGGTAGTGTATTTGAATGTGGGGAACATACGGTGCTTCAGGTTGCCTTTCTTCTTCTCCAGTCGGCGCTTTAGGCTCACGAAGTATTCGTGGTCTTGAAGGGTTCCGCCCAATCGCATTATCGCCTTGTTTATGGCTTCATTGTCGGGGTTGGGCACATCAACAAAGTACTTGCGATAGAGTTCTACATTAACCTCGCTGACAGGGTGTCTCTTTGTAAAATCTTTTATTATATTAATGCGGTTGGTGTTGTCGGGCGTAGCATCTATGATGCGTGTTATACTGTCGTGCAGCGCTTGTGCGCGGCCTCCCTCAACGCGCCATTTGCAGCTCAAAGTGGAATCGGGGTAGAGCGTTGCTGTTGTGCCCGGCTCTCCAAAGAGGGCTACCGAGTTGCCGTCGGGCAGTATGAGAGTGAGTATTGTGGGCTTTTCAAGCCGGAACGAGGTGTGGAGGTTGTTGCTGCAGCTCACCGAACCCAAGCCTTCAAACTCCTTGTTGTACCCGAAAATGAATGCCGTGCCCTCGCCCACACCATCGGCATTGATGGTGTAGTGTGTGCTTCCGGTGCCGCTGCAGGCGGTAACAATGGCAAGCAATAGTGCGTAGGCAAGTGGCTTTTTCATTCTTTGCTATTATTGCTTGTTGGCGCGCTTGCGTTCAATCTCATCGAGGATGATTTTGCGCATACGCATTGATTTGGGGGTTACCTCGAGGTACTCATCCTCCTTTATGTATTCCAGTGCCTCCTCGAGCGAGAATATGATAGGGGGAACGATGCGTGCCTTGTCATCGCTGCCGCTTGCGCGCATATTTGTGAGTTTTTTGCTCTTTGTTACATTGATGACAAGGTCGTTCTCGTGGATGTGTTCACCAACTACCTGTCCTGCATATACCTCCTCTTGCGGGCTTATGAAGAAGCGGCCGCGCTCCTGCAACTTGTCTATTGCGTATGCAAATGCTGTTCCGCTCTCCATAACAACCAATGAGCCGTTGCTGCGGCGCTCTATATCTCCCTTGTAGGGCTGGTACTCCTTGAAGCGGTGTGCCATAATAGCCTCGCCGGCCGATGCAGTGAGCACGTTGGTGCGCAGGCCTATGATGCCGCGTGAGGGTATGTTGAACTCAATGTTTACACGCTCGGCCTGTGCCTCCATTGAGAGCATCTCGCCCTTGCGGCGTGTAACCATATCAATGATTTTGCTTGAGTAGTCTGTGGGAACATTTATGGTAAGTTCCTCAATGGGCTCGTGGCGCACACCGTCAATCTCCTTGTAGATAACCTGGGGCTGTCCCACCTGAAGCTCATAGCCCTCGCGACGCATTGTCTCAATGAGTACAGAGAGGTGAAGTACGCCGCGGCCAAATACTGTCCAGGCATCCTCCTCGGGGTCCTTCTTCACTCGAAGGGCGAGGTTCTTGTCGAGCTCCTTGTCAAGGCGGTCCTGTATGTGGCGCGATGTTACAAACTTGCCCTCCTTGCCAAAGAAAGGAGAGTCGTTTATGGTGAATAACATACTCATTGTGGGCTCGTCAATTGCGATGGGGGGCAGAGCCTCGGGGTTCTCAAAGTCGCAGATGGTGTCTCCAATCTCAAACTTCTCAAGGCCTACGATGGCGCAGATGTCGCCCGAGCTCACGCTCTCTGTCTTTTTGCGACCAAGTCCCTCAAAGGTGTGCAGCTCCTTTATCTTCATCTTGCTTTGCTCGCCATTGCGGTTCACAAGGGTTACGTTTGCGCCCTCGGTGAGTGTGCCGCGGTGTACACGTCCCACAGCAATTCGGCCTGTGTAGGGCGAGTAGTCGAGTGATGTGATGAGCATCTGTGGTGTTCCCTCGAGCTTCTCGGGGGCGGGGATGTGTTCAAGGATGGCGTCGAGCAGGGCTGTGAGGTCGCTTGTCTCGTTGCGCCAGTCGGTGCTCATCCAGTTGTTCTTTGCCGAGCCATAGAGCACGGGGAAATCGAGCTGCTCCTCTGTGGCGTCAAGTGAGAACATCAGGTCGAATACCATTTCATACACCTCCTCGGGGCGGCAGTTGGGCTTATCCACCTTATTGACCACAACAATAGGTTTCAGACCTATCTGCAAAGCCTTTTGCAGCACGAAACGTGTCTGAGGCATAGGTCCCTCGAATGCGTCTACAAGCAGTATGCATCCGTCGGCCATATTGAGCACGCGCTCAACCTCACCACCAAAGTCGCTGTGTCCCGGAGTGTCTATAATGTTTATCTTTGTATCCTTGTAGCGGATTGATACGTTCTTGGAGAGGATGGTTATACCTCTTTCGCGCTCAAGTTCGTTGTTGTCGAGCGTGAGCTTGTCGTTGTCCTGCTCCTTTAGCAGGTTGCCGGCCAACATCATTTTGTCTACAAGGGTTGTCTTGCCGTGGTCTACGTGGGCGATAATGGCGATGTTACGTATGTTCTGCATAAATTTTCGTTTCTATCTTTTATGTGATGCAATCGGCTACAAAGTTACAACAAAAACGGCTAATTCTATTACCCTATCCAATCTTTATATATATAAAACGCAAAAAAATAGTTGGCGCAGGAGGGTGATGGCTCAATCCGAAATGGTTTTCCGGCAGTTGGCGGTGTGGTTTTGTGTGCCCTCCCTCTTGGCTGCGGTGCGCTCTTTGAGAAACTCCTCTATGGTGCTCTAAAGGCTTATGCACTTAAATTTTATGCAAAAGTGGTTGTCAATCCAAAAAAAGGTTGTATCTTTGCATCCGCGTTGGCAACATAGTGCGTTTCTTGCGCATTCATTTGTCGGCCAAATGATATTTTTTTAACCCTTTAAAACTTCAAATTATGTATTTGGATTCAGAAAAGAAGAAAGAGATCTTTGGCACATACGGAACGTCTAACACTGATACTGGTTCAGCAGAGAGCCAGATTGCTTTGTTCTCATACCGTATTGCCCACTTGACGGAGCACCTTAAGTCTAACCGTAAAGATTATAGCACACAGAGAGCTTTGACAATGCTTGTAGGTAAGCGTCGTTCACTCCTCAACTACTTGAAGGATCGTGATATCAACCGTTACCGTGCTATCGTTGCCAAGCTTGGCTTGCGTAGATAATCTGCGCCAAGTATGGTTTAGCGGGATTTTCGAAAGAAAATCCCGCTTTTGTTTAAACAGGCGAGGGTGTGTCTCTAAATCTGTAGCCTCGTCTCAAAAAATAAATGAAAAACTATGTCTGGATTTTCAACACGCAAAGGGCTTTTCGCCCTTTCTCCCATAGCTGTGCTGCTGCTTGTGTATCTTGTGGGGTCGATAGTGGCCGGCGATTTCTATCGTATTCCAATAACAATAGCCTTTTTGGTGGCATCGGTCTATGCAGTGGCCATTAGCCGTGAGGGCAGCCTGCAGCAGCGCATAGATATATTCTCGCGCGGGGCGGGCAATAGCCGCATCCTTTATATGGTGTGGATTTTTGTGCTTGCCGGTGCTTTTGCCGCTCTTGCCAAGGCAATGGGCGCGGTGGACGCAACGGTGGGGATTATGCTCGACCTTGTGCCTGCGGCCTATCTTCCGGCGGGAATATTTGTTGCAGCCTGCTTTGTGTCGATGTCCATTGGAACATCGGTGGGCACCATTGTGGCTCTTACACCTATTGTGCGTGCCCTTGCCGCACCGATGGGGTGTGAGCTCGCCTGGCTGGTTGCCATTGTGGTGGGTGGTGCTTTCTTTGGAGACAACCTCTCTTTCATATCGGATACCACCATTGCCGCAACACAGACTCAAGGCTGTTCAATGCGCAGCAAGTTTCGCGCAAATTTCGCATTTGTGATGCCTGCAGCCGTGGTAACGCTGCTTGTGTATGCATTCAGCGGTAACGGCCTGAGTGTTGTTGATGTGCCCCAAACTACCTGGGGGGATGCTTTCAAGTGTATTCCATATATCATTGTGATTGTGGCTGCGCTTTTTGGTGTCAATGTGTTGCTTGTGCTTGTGATGGGCGTTGTTGCTGCGGCGCTGCTTGGGTTGTGCTATGGCGTGGTTGGCGGCATCGATGTGTTTACCGAGATGGGTGGCGGAGTTGTTTCTATGGGTGAGCTCATTGTTGTTACAATGCTTGCCGGTGGATTGCTTGAGCTTGTGAGGCTTGCCGGGGGCATTGATTTCCTCATAAGGGTTGCCACCGGGCGAGTGAGTTCTCAGCGCGGCGCAGAGTTGTCTATATGTGCACTCACAGCATTTGCCAATGTGTGCACAGCCAATAACACTATTGCAATATTGACTGTGGGTGATATTGCACGCAACCTTTCGCACGAATATAGGATTTCCCCACGCAGGGCGGCAAGTCTTATGGATACTACATCTTGTTTTGTGCAGGGTGTAATTCCCTATGGTGCACAGTTGTTGATGGCCTCGGGTCTTGCGGCAGTTTCTCCTCTTGAGATAATTCCTTATCTCTATTATCCGATGGCTGTTGGAGTGGCAATGCTCCTTACGGTGTTTGTCAGAGGGAGAAAGGTGGAAAAGCAACAGTAAAAGGATTAAAGTTTAGGGTATAATCAAAGGGTGCGACCGGCCGGTCGCACCCTTTGATTATATTGTGCAGTGCTTTTTACTTTACCAGCACCTTGTTTGAACGGATGATGTTGCCGTTCTGCATCTTAACGAGATATACACCCGGCTCAATTGCAACGATGGTGGGGTTCTGAACGAACTGAACGAGTTTGCCATCGGCTGTGTATATCCAAGCCTTCTCGGTGTTGTTGAAGTTGATTGCGCCCTCAACAGCCTCGGCCACTGAAACCTCATCGGCAACGCCCTCTATCGCTGTGCCGTTGCTCAAGCCCTCGGGCTCCTCGGCAACGCCCTGGTCGCGGGTGTCGGCAGCTGTACGGCCCGGGTTAAGACCTTCGATATCAACGTCAAAGTCAATTGTAAATCCCTTGTTTGTGAGGCCGGTGGGGTTAAATGCGCCGGCAAACCAAGCATCGGAGAATACAATGCGCAAGCGGCTGTCGCCGGGGGTTGCATCCTGTGGGATATTGAACTTGAAGGTGTAGCCTGTTACAAGCTCGGGGGTCGCTCCCTCGTGCTGGCCTATGAAGAATATACGCTCACCCTCGGGGTCGGTTTCGGTCTTGCCCTTCGCAATCTCTGCAGCTGTGCGCTCTACGGGCAGCGGGTGGTCGAAGTTGCCACTGCCGTTGAGGTCGAGCCAACCACCTGCATAGCAGTACTGCAAGCCGTCGCTTGTTTGTGGGCCCTTGATTGTCATTGTTATCTCCTGTCCCTGCTCAACCTTGAGAAGATGGCCTTCGGGGTGTGTATACTGTGTGCCGTCGGCTACAGGAGCATTTGCTGTGTAGTTTAGGTTCTGTGTTGCGCCGGTTGTCTTGGCAAGCTCAACATAGCGCTGTGTACGCGCTGCATCTGCACCGTTTGACGCGGGGTCCATCTGACTTATACCGTATGAATCCTCCTCGGCTTTCTCGGGAAGGTCGGCCTGGTTGCCGCGTGAAACCTCAACCCAAGCAATGGGTGAATAGGTCTTGAGGTCGGTAGATACCGAGCGTACACCAATGAAAGGAGCGTCGTTTACGCTTGCAAATTCAATGTTGCCAACAAATGTTGCCCACTGTGATGTGGTACCCACAAGTGCAACCTTGCCATCCTCACCGTTCTTGTAGAGAATTTCGAAGTGGCTGATATTTGCCTCATCGTTGAACACGAGGTCCCAAGCTGCGCGTGTCTTGGCTGTTGCATCAACATTCCAGTGGAGCTTGAGATTCATTGAACTCTTTGTCTCGCCCTTAACCTCGGCAACAAGGTCCTTTACATTTGCGGGAGCAACAGTGTTCTCGTCGTTGATTTCGAGTTTACCTACATAGAGTTGGTAGTTGGCGTTGCTGCCCTTGACGCGAAGGCCGATGCGGTCGATAACATCGCCGCTGTTAATGCCCTGCAGGTTGAACTTCTTCTCCTCCCAGCTGTTGCCTGCAACATTGCCGTATGGGAACTCGAGCCAGTCGTTGCTGCCCTGCTTTCTTACGATGAGATAGAGGTTGGTAGCCTTTTCGTTGCCGGTTGTCTTTACAGCGAGCTTTGCATAAGCGCCATTGCCGGCCTTGAGCGCTGTCTTGTAGAGGATGATATCTGTGCCAGTTGATGTTGCTGCACCGGTGAGCTCAATACAAGAACCGCCTGTGTAGGCATCGAGGTGTGTATAATTTACGTCAATCTCATTGCTGATATCCTTTGTGCCGCTCTTGTAGCGCAACCAGCGATATGTGGGAACAATGTCCTGAGCACCCATATTGTACCACTCGCTCTTGTGAGACATCTTGCCTTTGTAGTAGTAGCGGTCGCCATTACCCAGGGTGAAGTGTGTGCCGAAAGGCAGGTTGCCCTGGATTGTTGAACGCTCGGGAATCCAGTGTGCCATACCTGCAAAAGTCTGCAAAGGAAGCTTGCCTGCCTCTGCAACCCAGTTGTTGCCTGTGTTGCTTAGTGCAGGAGTGTTTGCCGGGTTGCGGTTACCGCCTGAGAAACCACGCTCAATGAGTCTTTGGTAGTTGCCCTGGATGTCAAACACGCCGTCTCCTGCATTGAAACTGAAGAAGCGGCTCTGGTCGTGCTCACCCCAAAGGCAAATGCCGGTGTTGTTGTCCTCAAGGTTTGTCCACCTGCGGTCCATACTTGCCACCCATACACCCGCGTAGAGTCCTTCGGCAGAGCCGTAGGCATTCACAACAGCGTTGTATGTGCTGCCAAGTCCTGATGCTATGTCGTCGGACTGATAGTTGAGCATAAGGTCGTGTGTTTTTCCTGTCTCTTTTGTACCATAGAGAGCGTTGATGTTGGATGAGCCCTCCTGAAGAGTTGAGACGTGTGTGTAGATGGCGCTGTGGTAGCTGTCGAAGCCCACCTCTGCGGCATATTTGTAGAGCTCCTTGTGGAATTTTACAACATTATCCTTGTCAAAACCGGTAGCCTCCCAGTTATAGTTGATACCGTCGGAACCAAAGTACATAAGAATGTTGATGAGTGGCTTCACATATTTGAAGTTGCCGTTCGCGTCCACTCTTGTGATGAGGTCCTCGTATGTGCCCGAGCCCTCGCCGCGGCCACCTGTTGTGTCAAAGAACTTGATACCGCTCATCATATCGGTACCGTTGCGGTGAGCTGCATCAACCCAAGAACCGGGGGCCTGAAATATTGAGTGGTTCCAGGTGCCAAAGAGGTTTACATACTGCCACATTGAGAATACGTCGGCGTTGAACTTTGCCTCGGGATGGCCCACTGCGCCATCCTTACCGTAGTCCATAGGCATATTCATAAACAGATTGCGTTTCTCGAATGTGTTGGGCTTTACACGGTCGGCACGGCTCATAATATTGGCGCGGCGAACGTGTGAACGTATGAATGCAATGTCGGAAGCCTGGATACCGGCCAGCTCGAACTCCTCCATTGTGGGGTAGTTGCGTCCCTTCTGAAGAGCGTTGTAGAAGAGCTCCATAAGAGCCTCGTCGCCAAAGCCCGAGAAGTCATAAACCGCTTCACTGGTGTTTGAGTCGCCCTCATCGCCATCGGTAACCTCCTCAATGAGGTAGCAGTTACCGGCGTCGGTTTGTGACCAGCTGTCCACTATAAGACCGGCATCAGTCTGGTTGGGGTCCTGTGAGTTCAGGTAAAATGTTCCAAGACCAAGCTTCCAACGGTATGTGGCTTGTCCCGATGAGGTGATGTTAAGTGTAAGAACACGGTTTGCAACGTAATTACCGCCGACGGAGACATATTTTTGCGCTCCCACGCTATAGAGGTAGTACTTGCCGTTGTTCTCCTCAATCTTGAATTGCTGATTGGGGTCTTGGGGGTTGCGTGTTACATTGCCAACTGCCTTTCCGTTGCTTGAAGCAAGTGTTGAAACATTCTGGCTGTAGAGCAAGAAAGCACGTTCTGAACGAATTGTGTAGAGTTTGTCATTGCTCAGTTGCGACAAATCGGTCACAACGGCAGCTTGTGCCGAGAATGTGAGGCACAAGAGGCTAATGAGCACCAAGTAAATCTTTTTCATAGATTCGTTTTTAATGGTTAGTATAAATTTAGAATAATTTTCTACAACTTCCTTTGTGTTGGCTTTTCAATGGCTTAGGCTGCGTTGTGTCAGCAATATTCCTCTGTAATTGCAATATTTTGGCAGCGGTGTGCAAAATGCTTGCAAATTGTCAGGAGCGGTTGCTGCGCACACCAATCCAACGAAACAAATATAACTATTTATGGCAAATTTTCTATAATTTCGCTCATTTTTTTACTCAAAGGGGTGAACCTTTTTTGTAGGCTGCGAGCATATAAAAGCATAAAGCAAGTATTCCCCCGAAATTTCGCGGGAATACTTGCTTTATTGTATTGGTGTCTCTGCTTAGAAGTTCTTGTCGCCTTCTACATC
>JAZONR010000047.1:0-2412 GCA_045654645.1 Bacteroidaceae bacterium | reverse complement strand
CATTAAGAGCAAAAATCGTGGCAAGAATGTTTGCAGTCATCAAAAAAAATGATTTTTACAAACCTATTTTATCTTAATTTGCTTGCAAAAACCATAATAATAGGGGGACGAGACAGCTTTGCTGTCGGGCGGGGGATGATTATTTTGTGCGTGTAATTTTATCCCCCTCGCCTGCGGCACTCCCCCTTGCAAGCAAAGGGGAGAGCTGTTGGTTGCTTGAATTGGGTGTTGTTTTTGCCTTTGCATTTCAGCTGTCCCCTTTCCCAAGGGGGACGAGACAGCCTGCTGTCGGGCGGGGGATGATTATTTTGTGCGTGTATTTTTATCCCCCTCGCCTGCGGCACTCCCCCTTGCAAGCAAAGGGGAGAACTGTTAGTTGCTGTGATTGAGTTGTTGTTTTTGCCTATGCATTTCAGCTGTCTTTTGCTTTGCATTTCAGCTGTCCCCTTTCCCAAGGGGGACGAGACAGCCTGCTGTCGGGCGGGGGATGATTATTTTGTGCGTGTAATTTTATCCCCCTCGCCTGCGGCACTCCCCCTTGCAAGCAAAGGGGAGAACTGTTAGTTGCTGTGATTGAGTTGTTGTTTTTGCCTATGCATTTCAGCTGTCTTTTGCTATGCATTTCAGCTGTCCCCTTTTCCAAGGGGGACGAGACAGCTTGCTGTCGGGTGGGGGATGATTGCCGTTTCGCCTTCAGCGATGGATTACCTTTGTACACAGCATAGCACCTGTAATTCCAAAACAACACCGGCACCATAAGCGAGAATTTTTTCCTCTCCCCCGGGACTTTGTATATAAACACATTTTATGGCCCCTATTGTGGAATATTTGTGTACAAAATTCCATTCTGTTACTTTTTTTTCTATTATTTGTGCATTTTCAATAATTAAATTGTACCTTTGGAAATGTGAAAGCTGAAAATTAAAAAGCACATCTTTTGCAGAATTTTATAATTAACCTAAATATTAAACAATGAAACCTACACTTTTTGTATTGGCTGCAGGTATGGGCAGCCGTTATGGCGGTTTGAAGCAGTTGGACGGTCTGGGTCCAAACGGTGAGACAATTATGGACTACTCAATTTTCGATGCTATCCGTGGTGGCTTTGGCAAGTTGGTGTTCGTTATCCGCAAGGATTTTGAGGCCGATTTCCGCGAGAAGGTATTGAGCAAGTATGAGGGCCACATCCCCACAGAGCTTGTTTTTCAGGCTATCGACAATCTTCCCGAGGGCTTTGCTGTTCCCGAGGAGCGCACAAAACCCTGGGGCACAAACCACGCTGTTCTTATGGGTAAGGATGTTATTAAGGAGCCTTTTGCTGTTATCAATGCCGATGACTTCTATGGCCGCGACGCATTTGCCGTAATGGGTAAGTGGTTGAGCGAGCTTCCCGAGGGTAGCGAGGGCAAGTATTCAATGGTTGGTTTCCGCATCTGCAACACTTTGAGCGAGAATGGTAGCGTTGCACGTGGTGTTTGTGAGACTAACGAGGAGAATATGCTCACCGGCGTTGTTGAGCGCACTGAGATTATGCGCGTAGATGGCCCCATCTGTTTCAAGGATGAGCAGGGCGCTTGGCAGCCTGTTGCCGAGGAGACTCCTGTTTCAATGAACTTCTGGGGTTTCACTCCCGACTATTTCAAGCACTCAGAGGAGCAGTTTGTTGATTTCTTGAAGGAGAACATTGACAAGCCCAAGGCCGAGTATTTCATTCCTTTGGTTGTGAACAACCTCACAACCGGTGGCAAGGCAAGCTGCGAGGTTCTTGACACAACAGCAAAGTGGTTTGGTGTTACTTATGCAGCCGACCGTCCTGCTACTGTTGAGAAGATTCAGTCTCTTGTTGAGGCAGGTGAGTATCCCAACAAGCTGTTCTAAATAGAGGAACTCTCTTTTATAATAATCTCCCTCACCCGCGCGGGTGAGGGAGATTTGCTTTTTTATTGGTGATGTGGTTGTTGAACTGCGGGCCTTTTCTGACGGAAAATAGGTTGGTTCACCTGCAAAAGTTTGGGGATAGTCTATTGATGTATTATTGGGCAGCTGTTTTTACTATGCATTTCAGTTGCTAATTAATGCACAGTAGACTAACCAAGTTAATAATGCTTGCCTTTTGTGCTGTTGTCTTTTATTCTTTTTGTTGTCGTTTTTATCCGTTCTTTTGGCGGCCAAAAGAACCAAAAGCCCCGGCACACGGGCCCTCGAGTCGCTCGCTCCTCTGCTCACGCTGTTGCAGGGCAACATCCCTCGTTCCTCCCTCGCTTGCCGCTACAAGCCTTTCTGCCGTGTGCAGGGTGCTGCGGAACGCACTGCGTGCGGCAATTTTGAAAAAATATAATTGCCGCCCTACGTTTGAACGGTCCTCACACAATGGCCTGCACACGTCAGGGCTCTACGCTGTCTCAGTTACGG